>CADCTP010000341.1 GCA_902805565.1 uncultured Mycobacteriales bacterium | reverse complement strand
CGCGGCCTCGATCGCGTCCGGCCAGGCCGCCGGCCGCCCGGGGCCCCACCAGCCGGCCGGGTCCAGCGTGCCGGCCAGCACCGCGGCGACGTGGGTGGGCTGGTCGGGGATGCCGGCCAGCAGCGCGGCCAGCTCCCGCGGCGACGGCGGCCCGGCGACCCCGGGCGTCGGCATCGCGGGCAGGGTGCCGGAGGGCAGGAAGACCAGGCCGGTCTCGTACAGCGCGACGTCGCGCAGGCCGCGCCCGACGTTGCGGCGCAGCGTCGCCAGCAGCCCCGGCAGCAGCGAGGTGCGCAGCTCCGGCTCGGCCTCGGACAGCGGGTTGACCAGCCGCAGGGTGGTCCGCCGCGGGTCGTCCTCGGCCAGCCCGAGCCGGTCCCACACCGCCGGGGACAGGAACGGCGAGGAGAGCACCTCCACCAGCCCGGACGCGGCCAGCGCGCGGCCGACGGACCGCCTGGCGCGCTGCCGCTCGGTCAGCCCGTGGCCGGGCGGCGGGGTGGGCAGCGTGGACGGGATCTTGTCGTACCCCTCCAGCCGGACCACCTCCTCGACCAGGTCGGCCGGGTCGCGCAGGTCGTCCCGCCAGGTCGGGGCGGTCACCGTCAGGGTGTCGGTGCCGGTGACCGCGCAGCCGACCTCGCGCAGCCGGTCGGCCGCCACCGCGGCCGGGATGGCGAACCCGGCGACCCGCCCGGGCCGGTCCGCGGCCATGGTGATCGTCGCCGGCACGGAGCCGGGGCCGGTCACCGTCCCGCCGCCGGCCGGCACCGCGCCGCCGTGCTCGACCAGCAGGGCGACCGCGCGCTCCAGCGCGGCCCCGGCCACGGCCGGGTCGACCCCGCGCTCGAACCGCTTCGCCGCCTCGCTGGGCAGCTTGTGCCGGCGCACCCCGCGGGAGATCGTCGCCGGGTCCCAGTGCGCCGCCTCCAGCAGCACCTCGGTGGTGGCGGCGGAGATCTCGGTCGACGCACCGCCCATGATCCCGGCCAGCGCGACCGGCCCGGTGGAGTCGGTGACCAGCAGGTCGTCGGCGTCCAGCGTCCGCCGCACGCCGTCCAGGGTCTCCAGCGTCTCCCCCGGCCGGGCCCGCCGGACCGCGATCGGCCCGGACAGCAGCGCCCGGTCGAAGGCGTGCATCGGCTGGCCGGTCTCGACCATCACGTAGTTGGTCACGTCGACGGCGAGCGAGACCGACCGGATGCCGGCCAGCGCCAGCCGGCGGCGGATCTCCAGCGGCGTCGGCGCAGCCGGGTCCAGCCCGGTCAGCGCCCGGGCCGAGAACCGGTCACAGCCGGTCGGGTCCTCGATGACGACCGGCCCGCCGGACCCGTCCGGCGCCGGCACGTCGACCGCGGCGGGGTCGGTGAACGGCACCCCGAAGGCGTGCGACAGCTCGCGGGCGATCCCGCGCACCGACAGCTGGTAGCCGCGCTCGGAGGTGGTCTCCAGGTCGAGGACCACGTCGCGCAGTCCCAGCAGCTCGATCGCGTCGGTGCCGACCGGGCTCTCGGCCGGCAGCTCCAGGATGCCGTCGTGCTCGTCGCCGACCCCGAGCTCCCGGGCCGAGGCGAGCATCCCGTCGGAGACGTGCCCGTACGTCCGGCGGGCGCTGATCGCGAACCCGCCGGGCAGCACCGCGCCGGGCAGCGCGACGGCCACGGTGGTGCCGGCCCGGGCGTTCGGCGCGCCGCAGATGATGCCGCGCGGCCCGTCCCCGCCCACGTCGACCTGGCACCACCGGATCGTCTTGCCGTTGCTGGCGACGAACTCCTCCGCCGAGAGCACCCGCCCGACGGTGACCGGCCCGGCCAGGTCGTCGCCGACCGGCCGCACGGACTCGACCTCGACGCCGAGGCGGACCAGGCCGGCGGCGATCTCCCGCGCCGGCAGGTCGGGCAGCGCGACGTGCTCACGCAGCCAGGACAGTGGCAGCCGCACCGCTCAGACCTCCGTTCCGAACGGCAGCGTGAACCGCACGTCCCCCTCGACCATGTCCCGCATGTCCTCGGCGTCGTGCCGGGCCATCAGGGTCCGCTCGATCCCCATCCCGAACGCGAACCCGGAGAACCGCTCCGGGTCCACGCCGCAGGCGACCAGCACCCGCGGGTTGACCATCCCGCAGCCGCCCCACTCCACCCAGCCTTCCGACCGGCAGGTCCGGCACGGCCGGGACGGGTCGCCCACCGACGCCCCGCGGCACACCCAGCACTGCAGGTCGAACTCCGCCGACGGCTCGGTGAACGGGAAGAAGTGCGGCCGGAACCGCGTCCCCAGCCCCGGCCCGAACATCTGCGCGGCGAAGTGGTCCAGCGTCCCGCGCAGGTCGGCCATGGTCAGGCCCTCGGCCACGGCCAGTCCCTCGACCTGGTGGAAGACCGGGCTGTGGGTGGCGTCCAGCTCGTCGGTCCGGTACGTCCGGCCCGGGACCACCACGTACAGCGGGGGCTCGCGCTCCAGCAGCACCCGGGCCTGCACCGGCGAGGTGTGGGTGCGCAGCAGCAGGCCGGGCGCCCGGTCCAGGTAGAAGGTGTCCATCGCGGCCCGGGCGGGGTGGTCCCGGCCGAAGTTCAGCGCGTCGAAGTTGAACCACTCGGCCTCGACCTCGGGCCCCTCGGCCACCTCGTAGCCCATCGCGACGAACACGTCGGCGATGCGCTCGGCCAGCGTGGTCAGCGGGTGCCGGGCGCCGACCGGCCGGCGGTCGGTGGGCAGCGTGACGTCGACGCTCTCCTCGGCCAGCACCCGGGCGTCCCGCTCGGCGGTCAGCGCCGCCAGCCGGGCGTCGTACGCGGCCTGGGCGGCGCCGAGCGCCTCGTTCAGCCGGCGGCCGGCCGGGCCCTTCTCCGGGCCGGGCAGCGCCCCGATGCCGCGCCGGGCCAGCCGCAGCGGTGACCGGTCCCCCAGGTGCGCCGGCTTGACCCGGGACAGCTCGTCCAGGTCCGCGGCCTCGGCGAAGGCCTTCTCCGCCTCGCGCACGGCGGAGTCGAGGGCCTCTGCCGTCAGACCGACGGCCGGGTTCGGTGTGGACACCGGGCGAGTGTATTGAGCCGGCCGGTCAAGAGCCGACCGGGTTACTGCTCGTACGGCGGCCCGCCGGCCGGCAGCAGCACCCGGAACAGCGCGCCGCCGCCGGGGGCGGTGTCCACCCCGACCGTGCCGCCGTGGGCCTCGACGATGCCCTTGACGATGTGCAGCCCCAGCCCGCTGCCGCCGGCCCGCCCGTCCCGCCAGAACCGGGAGAAGATCCGCGGCCGCAGCCGGGCCGGGACCCCCGCGCCCTCGTCGGCGACGGACAGCACGACGGCGGCCGCCCCGTCCGGGGCCCGGGCCGGGCCGACCGCGACCGACACCGTGCCGGCGCCGTGCCGGACGGCGTTCTCCACCAGGTTCGCCACGACCTGGGTGACCCGGTCGGGGTCGAGCCAGGTCTCCGGCAGCCGGTCCGCCGCGGCCAGCGTGAACCGGTCCGGCCGCTCGCCGCTGGCCACCCGCCCGGCCAGCACCCGCCCGACCAGCGCCGGCACGTCGACCACCTGGCGGCGCAGCCGCAGCCGGCCGGCGTCGATCCGGGACACGTCCAGCAGGTCCGACAGCAGCCGGGTGACCCGGTCGGCGTCGGCGTTCACCGCGGCCAGCATCGCCCGCTTCTGCGGGTCCGCCAGCCGGTCCCACTTGGCCAGCAGGGTGGCGGTGAAGCCCTTCACCGTGGTCAGCGGGGAGCGGATCTCGTGGGCCACGGTGGAGACCAGGTCGGAGCGGTCCCGGTCGGCGCGGCGGCGGGCCCGGGCGTCCCGGAAGGCGACGACCAGCGTCACGGTGGGGCCGTTCGGGCGGTCCCGGACGTACCGGGCGGTGACCAGCAGCGGCCGGCCGTGCAGCTCCAGCAGCCGCTCGGGGTGGCCGGTGCGGATCCGCAGCCCGCCGTACGGGGCCGCGCACGCCCACCAGTCGCCGCCGTCGGCGTCGGTGAGCGGCAGCACCTCGCGGTAGTCGCGGCCGGCCCAGGCCGGCGCCCCCAGCAGCTTCCGGCCGGCCGCGTTCAGGACGGTGACGCGGCCGTCCGGACCGGCCACGAGCACCCCGTCGGGCAGCTGGTCGTACGCGTCCAGATCGCCCACCTCCGTCGACTACACCTTCGTGGCGACCGGTGTCCGCGGATTGGCCCGGTGCGCGCGGGCGGAGGCGAAGAGGCAGACCGCCGCGGCGGCGGCCAGGTTGAGGCTCTCCGCCCGGGGCGAGATCGGGATCCGGACCCGGGCGTCGGCCCGGGCGCCCAGCTCGGCCGGCAGCCCCCACGCCTCGTTGCCGAACAGCCACGCGGTCGGCCCGGTCAGGTCGACGCCGTCCAGGTCCGCCTCGCCGGCGCCGTCCGCGGCGAGCACCCGCAGGCCGGCGGCCCGGGCCGCGGCCAGCGCCTCGGCCAGCGGCGCGCCGCGCACCACCGGTAGGTGGAACAGCGAC
>CADCTP010000340.1 GCA_902805565.1 uncultured Mycobacteriales bacterium | reverse complement strand
GCCGGCGGCCGCGCCGGACAGCGCCGGGGCGGCCAGCTCCAGCAGCGCCTTGCCCGCCACCGGGCCCGGCCCGACCCCGCGGGCGCTGAGCAGCCGCAGCTCGGCCCGCCGCTGGTCCACCCAGAACGACGCGGCGGCGGCGACCAGCAGCACGGCCACCCCGATGCCGGCCAGCGCGACCGGCACGATCGCGCCGCGCACGCCGTCCCGGGTCGCCCCGGCCGCCCGCCGGTCCTCGGCCAGCGTGGAGGTCACGTCGTACGGCAGCGCCCGGGCCAGCGCCGCCTGCCGGTCCAGCAGGTCGTCCGCGCCGGCCAGGGTGAGCCGGTCGGTGTCCACCGCCGAGTGGTGCGTGGTCCGCGCGCCGGTGTCGCTCTCGCCGTCGCCGACCGCGCCGACCAGCCGCTCCATCGTCCGCTCGTCGGCCAGCAGGAACGGCGGCGGCCGGGACTCCAGCTGGGGCACGATCTGCCGGCTCCACGCGCACCAGTACGCCGGCAGCACGGCCCCGAACCCCGGCCCGGCCAGGTCCTCGTACAGCCCGGCGATCCGGAACGCGGTGCCCTCGACCCTCACCCGGTCGCCCACCGCGACACCCTGCCGCGCGGCCTCCAGGTCGGAGATCCACAGCCCGTCCCCGCCGCCGCGCAGCCGGCGCACCCGGTCCAGGGCGCCGGGCCGGGAGAAGACGGTGAACTGGGTGGCGCCGGTGCCCAGCGGCGCCCGCAGGTCCGCGACCGTCACCCGGTACGCCGGCGGCAGGCCGGCCCCGGCCAGTGCGGCGTCCACCGACCGCGCGGCGTCCGCGTCCGCCGGGGTGGTCACCGCCGGCCGGGTGTCCTCGACGCACCGCTCGGCCACCCGGCGGTCCAGGGCGGCCGCGCCGACCGAGGACAGGAACAGCGGTCCGGACGCGGCGGCCACCGCCAGCAGCGCGCACGTCCCGGCCACCGCGGCCAGCAGCGCCGGCCGGCGCAGCAGCAGGGCGGGCGCCCGCCGCCAGGGAGCCGTACCGAGGAGCGCCACCCGTACATCATTCCGGCGGCGGCATCCGGCCCGTCCGGCACCACCGGACGCCCACGCGCGCATGCGCCGGACGGTGGAGCGTTAAACCACGCGGTTGTCACCGGTTCCGCGTGCGCTTCGCACCCCGCAACGATGACGCGACGCACTAGTACCGACTCTGCGGCGTCGGCATGATCGAGGGAGCGGACAGGAACCACTCCTGGGCGCCACGACCGTGCCCGTCGGCCCGGTCGCGGCGCGGACGTGTGGTGGGGCGGCAGCGGGATGCCGCGTCGGTCCGACAGTCTCGATCCGGCGGCCCGCACGGGCGTCGGAATGGTCAGCGCGCGCCGCTGACCATGGTGAATCGCCGTGGAGGTGGCTTGGTGGTCGGGCTTCTGCACAGGTCTGGGGTGGCCCGGGTCTGCGGGGACGTGTTCCCCGCGCTGGCCCGGCGGCACGGGGTCCCGGGGGCGCAGCTGGCCGTGCACCAGGACGGCAGGACCGTGGCCGTCGAGATCGGCGTGCTGGAGCACGGCAGTGGCCGGCCGGTGACCGCCGGTTCCGCGTTCCCGGTCGGCTCGATCAGCAAATGGGTCACCGCCACCGTCGCGATGGCCCTGGTCGCCGACGGCGATCTGGAGCTGGACGCCCCCGTCGGGGAGTGCCTGCCCGGCCTGCCGGAGCCGGCGGCCCGGGTCACCCTCGGCCAGCTGCTGAGCCACACCGCCGGCTGGGCGTCCGACCCGGCCGGGGCCGACCCGGCCGGCGCGTCCCTCCGCCGGTACGTCCTGGACCACTGCCGCCCGCCGAACGTCGTCGCCGAGCCCGGCACCGCCTTCTCGTACTCCAACCTGGGGTACGCGCTGGTCGGGGTGCTGATCGAGACGGTCAGCGGGATGACCTGGCGGGAGGCGACCGAGTCCGTCGTGCTGCGGCCGCTGGGCATCCAGCCCGGCTTCGTCGCCACCACCGGCGCCCCGGCGTCGCCCCGCCCGGCCGCCGTCGGCCACTCGGTCAACCGGCTCGTCGGCCGTACCCGGCCGGTGGCCGAGGTGCTGGCGCCGGCCGACGTCGTCGCCGGCGGCCTGGCGCTGAGCGCCGAGGACCTGGTCACCCTCGGGCTGCTGCACGTCGGCCCCGGCCGGCCCGCCGTCCTGCCGGCCGCCGACGCCGGGCGGATGCGCCGGGCCGCCCCCGGCGCCGTGCCGTTCGGGCTGGCCGACGGGTGGGGGCTGGGCCTGGCGACGTTCGGGTCCGGCCCGGCCTGGGTCGGCCACGACGGCAACGGCACCGGGACCTCCAGCTACGTGCGGATCGACCCGGCGGACGGCGTGGTCGTCGCCCTCACCACCAACTCCAACACCGGCGCCGGGCTGTGGGTCGAGCTCTGCGCGGAGCTCGCCGCCGTGGGCGTCCCGGTGCCGCCGCCGCGGACGTGGGACGCCGTGGCCGGGTCCGCGGCGCCGCCGCCCGCCGGCGCGGGGACTTACCGAAACGGCGACATGGAGTACGTGCTCGCCGTGGCCGAGGACGGCCGGCTGCACCTGTCGGCGTCCGGCGACGAGCCGACCCCGGTGGGCTGCGGCCCCGACCTGACCTTCGCGCTGCGGGACCCGGCGACCGGCCGGCACGTGCTCGGCGGCCGGTTCGTCCGCGACCCGGCCACCGGGGAGATCGACGCCCTGCAGATCGGCGGCCGGCTGGCCCGCCGGCAGGACCGCGTGCGGCAGCCCGTGGGCGGGCGCCGGCCCGCCTAGCCGGCCCGCCCGGGCCGCGCACCCCTCACCGGGTGCCCGCTCGTCCTGCCCCGATCCTCCGCGGTCCCCGCCGCGCGCTGAAAGCGAGCTCCGTGATGGCGTCCTTCCACGACACGATCCCCGCCACCGGCGGTCCGGACCGGGACGCGGACCGTCCCGGTGCGGTGTCCGGCGCGGTGTCCGGGTCGGGGCCCACGTCGCGGCCCACCACGGTGTCCGGTGCGGTGTCCGGTGCGGTGCCCGGTGGGGTGCCGGCGGTGCCGCTCGGCGAGCTGGTCCGGGCCGGGGCCGAGCGGTCGCCGGAGCTGCCGGCGGTGGTGGCCGGGGACGTCGAGCTGTCGTACCGGGAGCTGGTGGCGGGGGCGGCGCGGCTGGCCCGGCACCTGGTCGGGCTGGGCGCGGCGCCGGAGCGGGTGGTGGCCCTGGTGCTGCCGCGCTCGGTGGAGATCGTGGTGGCGCAGCTGGCCGTGGTGACGGCCGGGGCGGCGTTCCTGCCGGTGGACCCGGCGTACCCGGTGCGCCGGGTCGGGCTGATGCTGGCCGACGCGGCGCCCGCGGTGGTGGTGACGGTGGCCGAGTTCGCCGGGGTGGTGGCCGACGCGCTGGCCGCGCTCCCGCCGGGCGCCGGCGGTGGGCCGGCGGTGCTGGTGCTGGACGACCCGGCGACCGCCGCCGCGGTGCGGGAGCGGTCGGCGGCGCCGGTGTCCGACGCCGACCGGGCGGGGCCGCTGGAGGTGTCGCACCCGGCGTACGTGATCTACACCTCCGGCTCGACGGGCGTGCCGAAGGGCGTCGTCGTCACGCACGCGGGCCTGGCCAACTTCGCCGCCGCCGAGGCCGACCGGTACGCGGTCGCCGCCGGCGACCGGGTGCTGCAGTTCTCCTCGCCCAGCTTCGACGCGTCGGTGCTGGAGTTCTGCCTGGCCCTGCCGCACGGCGCGGCGCTGGTGGTGCCGCCGCGCGGACCGCTGCTCGGCTCCCAGCTGGCCGACGTGCTGGCGGCGGAGCGGATCACGCACGCGCTGATCCCGCCGGCGGCGCTGGCGACGGTGCCCGCGGGCGTGGCGCTGCCGGCGCTGCGGACGCTGGTGGTCGGCGGGGACGCCTGCCCGGCCGAGCTGGTCCGCCGGTGGGCCCCGGGCCGCCGGATGATCAACTCGTACGGGCCGACCGAGGCCACCGTCGTCGCCACCTGGACCGGTCCGCTGAGCGCCGGGGACACCGCGGCCCCGCCGATCGGCCGGCCGATCCCGGGGACCCGCGCCCACGTCCTGGACGGCACCCTGGCCCCGGTCCCGGCCGGCGCCACCGGCGAGCTGTACGTCGCCGGGGTCGGCCTGGCCCGCGGCTACCTGCGCCGTCCCGGGCTGACCGCGGAACGGTTCGTGCCCGACCCGTCCGGCCGCCCGGGGGAGCGGATGTACCGGACCGGCGACCTGGTCCGCCGGACCGCCACCGGCGACCTGGAGTTCGTCGGCCGGGCCGACGAGCAGGTCAAGATCCGCGGCTTCCGGATCGAGCCGGGCGAGGTCACCGCCGCGCTGCTGCGCCACCCGGACGTCGCGGACGCGGCCGTGGTCGCCCGGACCGAGGACGGCCACCCGCAGCTGGTCGGGTACGTCGTCCCGGCCGCCGGCACCGCGCCCGACCCGGCGGAGCTCCGCCGGCAGCTGGCCGCGACCCTGCCCGACCACCTGGTCCCCGCGGCCGTCGTCCTCCTCGACCGGCTGCCGCTGACCCCGAACGGCAAGCTGGACCGCCGGGCCCTCCCCGCCCCGCGGCCCGCCGGCCCCGGCGCCGGGTACGTCGCGCCCCGCACCGACACCGAGCGGCTGCTCGCCGGCATCTGGGCCGAGGTGCTGCACCGGCCGGTCGTCGGCGTCGAGGACGACTTCTTCGCCCTGGGCGGCGACTCGATCCTCGCCGCCCGGGCGCTGGCCCGGATCCAGGCGGCCCTCGGCGGCGAGCTGAGCCTGCGGGCCGTGTTCGACGCCGGGACCGTGGCCCGGCTGGCCGAGCTGCTGCCGGCCGGTGCGCAGGAGCAGGACCGGATCCGGCCGGTGCCGGCGGACCGGGCGCTGCCGCTGTCGGCGGCGCAGCGCCGGCTGTGGCTGCTGGACGACCTCACCGCCGGCGGCACCGAGTACAACACCGGCGTCGGGCTGCGGCTGTCCGGCCCGCTGGACCCGGCGGCACTGCGGTCGGCGCTGGCGGCGCTGGTCGAGCGGCACGAGTCGCTGCGCACCACCTTCACCGCGGTCGACGGGCCGCCCGCGCAGCTGGTCGCCGAGCGCGGCGAGATCCCGCTGCGCGTCCTGGACCTGTCCGGCCCGGACGACGACCCCAGCGGCGCCGGCGCCGGGGACGCGGCGGTCGAGCGGGCGCTCGCCGAGGAGCTCGCGCGGCCGTTCGACCTGCGCCGCGGCCCGCTCACCCGGGCGCTGCTGGTGCGCCGCGGCCCCGACGAGCACGTGCTCCTGCTCGCCCAGCACCACATCGTCACCGACGGCTGGTCGGTGCGGGTGCTCGTCGACGAGCTGGTCGAGCTGTACACCGCCGCCACCCGCGGCGCCGCCGCCACCCTGCCGGCGCTGCCGATCCGGTACGCCGACTTCGCCGAGTGGCAGCGCGGGCGGCTGTCCGGGCCCGGGTTCGACCGGCACCTGGCGTACTGGACCGAGCGGCTGGCCGACCTGCCGGTGCTGGACCTGCCGACCGACCGGCCGCGGCCGCGGGTCCGGACCACCGCCGGTGCCGTGCACCGCCACCGGCTGCCGGCCGAGCTGGTCCGCCGGCTGGCCGCGTCGGCCCGCGGCGACGACGCCACGCTGTTCATGGTGCTGGTGGCCGCGGTGCAGGTCCTGCTGTCCCGGTACACCGGCCAGCGGGACGTCGCCGTCGGCACCGCCACCTCCGGGCGGAACCGGGTCGAGCTGGAGCACCTGGTCGGCTTCTTCGTCAACACCGTGGTGCTGCGCTCGGACGTGGCCGGCGACCGGTCGTTCCGGGACCTGCTGGCCGGCGTCCGGGAGACCGTGCTGGAGGCGTTCGCCCACGACGAGGTGCCCTTCGACCGGCTGGTCGAGGAGCTGCAGCCGGAGCGCGACCCGGGCCGGACGCCGCTGGTGCAGGCCCTGGTGGTGCTGCAGGACACGCTGGTGCCGCCCCGCCCGGCCGGGGACCTGCGGGTCGCCGAGCACGAGCTGCCCCGCCCGGCCGCCCGCTTCGACCTGGTCGTCGAGTTCGTCCCGGCGGCCGGCTCGCTGACGATGACCGTGGAGTACAACACCGACCTGTTCGACGCCGCGACGATCGAGCGGCTGGCCGCCCACCTCCGGATGCTGCTGGCCGGCATCGCCGCGGACCCCGACCGCCGGGTCGGGGACCTGCCGCTGCTGGACGGGGCGGAGCGGCGCCGGGTCGTCGAGGAGCGGAACGCGACCGGCACGGACCGGCCGGCCGGGACCGTGCCGGAGCTGTTCGCCGCGCAGGTGCGGCGGGTCCCGGACGCCCCGGCGGTGGTCTGGGACGGCGGCACGCTGAGCTACGCCGAGCTGGACGCCCGGGCCGACCGGCTGGCGCACCGGCTGGCCGGGCTCGGCGTCCGGGCCGAGCGGCCGGTGGGCGTGCTGATGCGCCGGTCCCCGGACTCGGTGGTCGCGCTGCTGGCGGTGGCGAAGGCCGGCGGGGCGTACGTGCCGCTGGACGTCCGGTCCCCGGCCGGGCGGATGCGGCTGGTGCTGGCCGAGGCGGGGGCGTCGGTGCTGCTCACCGACGAGCACTGGGCCGCGGCCGCGGCGGAGGTCCACGCCGGCGACACGATCGTGGTGACCGCCGACCCGGCGCCGGCCGCCGGGCCGGGTCCGGGGCCCGCCCCGGCCGTCTCGCCGGACGCCCTGGCCTACGTCATGTACACCTCGGGCTCGACCGGGACGCCGAAGGGTGTCGCGGTGCGGCACCGGGACGTGGTGGCGCTGGCCACCGACCGGCGGTTCGCCTCCGGCGGGCACGAGCGGGTCCTCGCGCACTCGCCGCTGGCCTTCGACGCCTCCACGTACGAGCTGTGGGCGCCGCTGCTCACCGGGGGCACGGTCGTGCTGGCCCCGCCGGAGGACCTGGAGGTGGAGACCCTCGGGCGGCTGATCGACCGGCACGGGATCACCGGCGCCTGGCTGACCGCCGGGCTGTTCCGGGTGGTCGCCCGGGAGGCGCCCGGCTGCCTGGCCGGACTGCGGGAGCTGTGGACGGGCGGCGACGTGGTGCCGGCGGGGGCGGTGCGCCGGGTGCTGGCGGAGTGCCCGGGGCTGACCGTCGTCGACGGGTACGGGCCGACGGAGACGACGACGTTCGCGACGTCGTTCCCGATGGCGGCGCTGGACTCCGTGCCGGACGTGGTGCCGATCGGTCGCCCGCTGGACGACATGCGGGCGTACGTGCTCGACGGTGCGCTGCGGCCGGTGCCGGTCGGGGTGCCCGGCGAGCTGTGGGTGGCCGGGGCCGGGCTCGCCCGGGGCTATCACGGTCGGCCGGGGCTGACCGCGGAGCGGTTCGTCGCCGACCCGTTCGGCCCGCCGGGGGAGCGGATGTACCGGACCGGCGACCGGGCCCGGTGGACCGGGGACGGCCAGGTGGCCTTCCTGGGCCGGGCCGACGACCAGGTCAAGATCCGCGGCTTCCGGATCGAGCTCGGCGAGATCGAGGCCGCCCTGCTGCGGCGGCCCGGGATCGCCCAGGCCGTGGTGGTCGTGCGCCGGGACGGCGGCCGGGACCGGCTGGTCGCCTACGTCGTCCCCGCGCCCGGGGCGGCGCCCGAGCCGGCCGCGCTGCGCGCCGAGCTGGGACAGGTGCTGCCCGACTACATGGTGCCGGCCGCCTTCGTGCCGTTGGGCCGGCTCCCGCTCAGCCCGAACGGCAAGGTCGACCGGCGCGCCCTGCCCGCGCCGGACCCCGGCGACACCGCGGCGGCCGGGCACGTGCCGCCGCGGACCGACGTCGAGCGCACGCTGGCCGACATCTGGGCCGCGGTGCTCGGGGTGGAGCGGGTCGGCGTCGAGGACAACTTCTTCGCCCTCGGCGGCGACTCCATCCTCAGCATCCAGGTCGTCTCCCGGGCCCGCCGGGCCGGCCTGGGGCTGACCTCCAAGGACCTGTTCCTGCACCAGGACATCGCGGCCCTGGCCGCGCACACGGTCGGGCTCGCCGCCGCCGAGCCGGCCGAGCCGGGCCCGGTCACCGGCCCGGTGCCGCTGACCCCGATCCAGCACTGGTTCCTGGCCGCCGGGCCCGCCCGCCCGGGGCACTTCGACCAGTCGCTGAGCCTGGAGCTCGCCGCGGGCGTCGACCCGGCCGCCCTGCGGGCGGCGCTGGCCGGCCTGCTGGCGCAGCACGACGCGCTGCGGACCCGGTTCGAGCGGCTCGACGGCCGGTGGCGGCAGCACGTCGCCGCGGTCGAGGAGGGTGCCGGCTCCCCGGTGCTGCTGGTCCACGACCTGTCCGGGGTGGACCCGGCGGACCAGCCGGCCGCCCGGGACGCGGTGACCGCGGGAATCCATGCCGGGTTCGACCTGGCTGCCGGGCCGCCGGTGCGGGCGGTGCTGTTCGAGCCGGGCGGCGACCGGCGGCCGGTGCTGTTCCTGGCCGCGCACCACCTGGTGGTGGACGGGGTGTCCTGGCGGATCCTGCTGGAGGACCTGGACACCGCCTACCGCCAGGCGGCCGCGGGCCGGCCCGTCGACCTGGGCCCCCGCACCACGTCGTTCCAGGACTGGGCCCGCCGGCTGGACGCGTACGCGGCGGCCGGCGGGTTCGACGCCGAGGTGGCGTACTGGGCCGGTGTGGCCCGGGCCGCGGATCCGGTGTTGCCGGTGGACCGGTCCGGGGCGAACACGGTGGGTTCGATGCGGACGGTGTCGGCGCGGTTGGACGCGGTGGCGACGCGGGCGTTGTTGCAGGACGTGCCGGCGGTGTACCGGACGCAGGTCAACGACGTGTTGCTGGCGGCGGTGGGGTCGGTGCTGGCCGGGTGGACGGGTCGGGACCGGGTGCTGGTGGACCTGGAGGGGCACGGTCGGGAGGAGTTGTTCGAGGGGGTGGACCTGTCCCGGACGGTGGGTTGGTTCACCTCGATGTTCCCGGTCGTGCTGGACCTGTCGGGGTCCGCGGCGGGCTGGGGTGCGGTCCTGAAGTCGGTCAAGGAGCAGTTGCGGGCGGTGCCGGGCCTGGGCCTCGGCCACGGCGCGCTGCGCCACCTGACCGCGGCCGGCCCGGCGGTGGACGGCCCGCGGCCGCAGGTCAGCGTCAACTATCTCGGCCAGTTCGACCCCGGCTCGGCCGGGGAGCTCTACCACGCGGCGCTCGGCGGCCTCGCCGCCGACGCCGACCCCGACGCGGACCGGGCGCACCTGCTCGACGTGGTCGGCGTGGTGGAGCAGGGGTGCCTGGAGTTCTCCTGGTTCTACTCCGCGGCGGTGCACGACGAGGCCACCGTCCAGCGGCTGGCCCGGCGGACCGTGGCCGCGCTGGCCGAGGTGGTCGAGCACTGCGCGGCCCCGGGTGCCGGCGGCCGGACGCCGTCGGACTTCCCGCTGGCCGGGCTGGACCAGGCGGCGGTCGACCGGCTGGTCGGCGACGGCCGGGACGTCGAGGACGTCTACCCGCTCACCCCCATGCAGGCCGGGATGCTGTTCCACGGGCTGTCCCAGGCCGAGCAGGGCGTGTACGTCGAGCAGGTCACGTTCGTCCTGGACGGCGTGCGGGACCCGCGGGTCCTGGCCGCGGCCTGGCAGCACGTCGTGGACCGGACCCCGGTGCTGCGCAGCCGGGTGGTCTGGGAAGGGGTCGACGAGCCGGTCCAGGTCGTGCACCGCGACGTCACCCTGCCGGTCGCCCTGCTCGACTGGACCGGCGCCGACCCGGCCGCGGAGCTGGACCGGCTGCTCGCCGAGGACCGCGCCGCCGGCCTGGACCTGGACACCGCCCCGCTGCTGCGGGTGGCGCTGGCCCGGCTGCCCGACGGCGCGGTCCGGGTGGTGTGGACCTTCCACCACGTCCTGCTCGACGGCTGGAGCGTCTTCCAGCTGCTCACCGACGTCTTCGCCGCGCACGCCGCGCTCGCCGCCGGGGACCGGCCCGCGCCGGTCGCCCGCCGCCCGTTCGCCGACTACCTGCACTGGCTCGCCCGGCAGGACCGGCAGGACGCCGACGAGCACTGGCGGCGGGTCCTCGCCGGCCCGCCCGAGCCGACCCCGCTGCCGTACGACCGGCACCCCGTCGAGGCGCACCGCGCCCGCTCGTCGGCGAACATCCGGGTCGAGCTGTCGGCGGAGCGGTCCGGCCGGCTCCGGGAGGTCGCCCGCCGCGGCGGCCTCACCCTGAACACCGTCGTGCAGGGCGCCTGGGCCGTGCTGCTGTCCCGCCGCTCCGGCCGCCGGGACGTCCTCTTCGGCGCCACCGTGTCCGGCCGCCCGCCCGAGCTGCCCGGCGTGGACACGATCCCCGGCATCTTCATCAACACCCTGCCGGTACGGGCGGAGGTCCGGCCCACCGACGGCGTGCTGCCCTGGCTGGGCGCGCTGCAGGTCGCCCAGAGCGAGTCCCGCCGGTACGACTTCGTGTCGCTGGCCCAGCTCCAGGCCCGCGCCGCGCTGCCCGGCGGGACCGCCCTCTTCGACAGCATCGTGGTCTTCGAGAACTACCCGATCGACGACTCGGCGGCCGCCACCCACGGGCTGCGGCTGTCGGACGTGCGCGGGGTCGAGGCGACGAACTACCCGCTCACCGTCGTGGCCTACCAGGGCGAGCAACTGTCCTTCTCCTTCGGCTACGACCCCGAGCTGTTCGACCCGGCCACCGTGGAGCGGATCGCCGACCAGCTGCTGGTGCTGCTGACCGGGATCGCGGCCGACCCGGACCGGCCGCTGGCGGAGCTGTCCCTGCTCGCCGAGCGGGACCGCCGCCAGGTGCTGGTGGAGTGGAACGCGACCGGCACGGACCGGCCGGCCGGGACCGTGCCGGAGCTGTTCGCGGCGCAGGTGCGGCGGGTCCCGGACGCCCCGGCGGTGGTCTGGGACGGCGGCGTGCTGAGCTACGCCGAGCTGGACGCCCGGGCCGACCGGCTGGCGCACCGGCTGGTCGGGCTCGGGGTGCGGGCCGAGGACCCGGTCGGGCTGCTGATGGGGCGCTCGGTCGACCTGGTCGTGGCGCAGCTGGCGGTGGCGAAGGCCGGCGGGGCGTACGTGCCGCTGGACCTGCGGGCGCCCGCGGCCCGGCTGCGGCAGCTGCTCGCCGCGACCGGCGCCGGCGTGCTCGTCACCGATCCGGACCGGGCGGCGACCGCCGCGGCGGTGCACCCCGGCGCCACCGTGGTGCTGGACGGGCCGCTGGCCGACGGGCCCGCCGGCCCGCCGGACGTGGCGTCGCACCCGGACGCGCTCGCCTACCTGATGTACACCTCGGGCTCGACCGGGACGCCGAAGGGTGTCGCGGTGCGGCACCGGGACGTGGTGGCGCTGGCCACCGACCGGCGGTTCACGGCCGGCGGGCACGAGCGGGTGCTGCTGCACTCGCCGCCCGCGTTCGACGCCTCGACGTACGAGCTGTGGGCGCCGCTGCTCGCCGGTGGCCGGGTGGTCGTGGCGCCGCCGGCGGAGATCGACGCGGACATGCTGCGGCGGATGGTCGGCGAGCACGGGGTGACCGGGCTGTGGCTGACGGCCGGTCTGTTCCGGGTGGTGGCCCAGGACGACCCCGGCTGCCTGGCGGGGCTGCGGGAGCTGTGGACGGGTGGCGACGTGGTGCCGGCGGGTGCGGTGCGCCGGGTGCTGGCGGAGTGCCCGGGGCTGATGGTGGTGGACGGGTACGGGCCGACGGAGACGACGACGTTCGCGACGTCGTTCCCGATGGCGGCGCTGGAGTCGGTGCCGGACGTGGTGCCGATCGGTCGCCCGCTGGACGACATGCGGGCGTACGTGCTGGACGGTGGGCTGCGGCCGGTGCCGGTCGGGGTGCCGGGGGAGCTGTGGGTGGCCGGTGCGGGGTTGGCCCGGGGTTATCACGGGCGGCCGGGGCTCACGGCGGAGCGGTTCGTCGCCGACCCGTTCGGGCCGCGCGGCGAGCGGATGTACCGGACCGGGGACCTGGTCCGCTGGCACACCAGCGGGAACCTGGAGTTCCTCGGCCGGGCCGACGACCAGGTCAAGATCCGCGGCTTCCGGATCGAGCTCGGCGAGATCGAGGCCGCGCTGGCCGGCCACGAGGACGTGGCCGAGGCCGTGGTGGTGGTGCGGCAGGACGACCCCGGCCGCAAGCGGCTGGTGGCCTACCTGGTGCCGGCCGGGTCCGGTCCGGCCCCGGACCCGGCGGCGCTGCGCGACCGCCTGGCCGGGTCGCTGCCGGACTACATGGTGCCCTCGGCGTTCGTGTCGCTGGACGCGCTCCCGCTGAGCGCGAACGGCAAGGTCGATCGCCGGGCGCTGCCGGCACCGGAGCCCGGCCTGCCCACCGGCAGCCGGTACGTCGCCCCCCGCACGGATGCCGAGCGGGTGCTGGCCGACATCTGGGCGGCGGTGCTCGGGGTGGAGCGGGTCGGCGTGGAGGACAACTTCTTCTCCCTCGGCGGCGACTCGATCCTCGGCATCCAGGTGGTGTCCCGGGCCCGGCAGGCCGGCCTGGGCCTCACGCCGCGGGACGTCTTCCGGCACCCCACCGTCGCCGCGCTGGCGGCCGGGCCGGCCGTGGCCGTCCCGACGGTGTCGGCCGAGCAGGGGCCGGTGACCGGGCCGGCGCCGCTGACCCCGATCCAGCACTGGTTCTTCGCCACCACCACGACCGAGCCGGGGCACTTCGCGCAGTCCGTGGTGGCGGAGCTGGCGGAGCGGCCGGACGAGCCCGCCCTGCGGCGTGCCCTGGACGCCCTGCTGGCGCAGCACGACGCGCTGCGGACCCGGTTCGAGCGGACCGGGGACGGCTGGCGCCAGCTCACCCCGCCGGTCGAGCCGGTGCCGGTGCTCCGCCGGCACGACCTCGGCGGGCTGCCGGCGGCCGACCGGGCCGACGCGGTCCGGGCGATCGTGGCCGGCGCGCAGTCCGGCTTCGACCTCGCGGCCGGGCCGCCGGTGGCCGCCGCCCTGGTCGACCTGGGGCCGGCGGACCGGCCGCTGCTCGTGCTGGCCGCGCACCACCTGGTGGTGGACGGGGTGTCCTGGCGGATCCTGCTGGAGGACCTGGACACCGCGTACCGGCAGGCCGCCGCGGGGGAGCCGGTGCGGCTAGGGGCGAAGACGACCTCGTTCCGGGAGTGGGCGGTCCGGCTGGCCGGGCACGCGGCGGCCGGCGGGTTCGACGCCGAGGTGGCGTACTGGGACGAGGTCGCGGCGGGCGCGGATCCGGTGTTGCCGGTGGACCGGTCCGGGGCGAACACGGTGGGTTCGATGCGGACGGTGTCGGCGCGGTTGGACGCGGTGGCGACGCGGGCGTTGTTGCAGGACGTGCCGGCGGTGTACCGG
>CADCTP010000339.1 GCA_902805565.1 uncultured Mycobacteriales bacterium | reverse complement strand
GGCCCGGCACGGCGGCCGCCCATCCGTACCGACGGCCAGGTCCAGCGGCGGCCCGGTCCAACGGCGGCCCGAGCCTCCGCCCGGCGCCACCGCGCCGGCGACCCCGGCCCGGGAGCGGGCACGCCGACGACCCGGACCGCATGGGTCCGGGCCCGTCGGGGCGTACCGCTCAGACGTTGAAGCCGAGGGCGCGCAGCTGCTCCCGGCCGTCGTCGGTGATCTTGTCCGGGCCCCACGGCGGCATCCAGACCCAGTTGATCGCGAAGTCCGAGGCCACGCCGCCGGTGGGGCCGCCGGTGAGCGCCTCCCGGGTCTGGTCCTCGATGACGTCGGTCAGCGGGCAGGCCGCGGAGGTCAGCGTCATGTCCAGGGTCACCTTGCGGTCGGCGTCCACCCGGACGCCGTAGACCAGGCCGAGGTCGACGACGTTGATCCCCAGCTCGGGATCGACGACGTCGCGCATGGCCTCCTCGATGTCGTCCACGCTCGGCAGGTCCGCCTGCACCTCGGTCATGCGTTCGCCCTCTCGTCCGCGGCGACCTGCCTGTCCTGGCCGGCCGGGGCCGTGGCACGCAGGGTCGCCTCCTTCCACGCCATCCAGCCGAGCAGCGCGCACTTGACCCGGGACGGGTACTTCGAGACGCCGGCGAACGCGACCGCGTCCTCCAGCACCTCCTCGTCCGGCTCGACCGCGCCCTTGGACTGCATCAGCCGGAGGAACTCCTCCTGCACCGCGACCGCGTCGGCGACCGGCTTGCCGATCACCAGGTCGGTGAGCACCGACGTCGACGCCTGGCTGATCGAGCAGCCCGCGCCGTCGTACGACACGTCCTCGACGATCCCGTCCGCCACCCGTACCCGCAGCGTCACCTCGTCGCCGCAGGTCGGGTTCACGTGGTGCACCTCGGCGTCGTACGGGTCGCGCAGCCCCCGGCCGTGCGGGTGCTTGTAGTGGTCCAGGATGATCTCCTGGTAGAGCGAGTCCAGCCTCACGCGAACACCCTCTTCACCTCGTCCAGACCGCGGACCAGGGCGTCGACCTCGTCCCGCGTCGTGTACAGGTAGAAGGACGCCCTGGTGGTCGCCTGGATTCCGAACCGGTCGCAGACCGGCCGGGCGCAGTGGTGCCCGGCCCGCACCGCGACCCCGACGGAGTCCAGCACCTGGGCCACGTCGTGCGGGTGGATGCCCGCCAGCGTGAAGCTCACCGCGCCGCCCCGGTCGACCGGGGTGTCCGGGCCGACGATCCGCAGCCCCGGGACGCCGTGCAGCTGGTCCAGCGCGTACGAGGTGATCTCCCGCTCGTGCGCGGCGATGGCGTCCAGGCCGATGCCGGTCAGGTAGTCCACCGCCGCGCCGAGCCCGACCGCCTCGGCGATCGGCATCGTCCCGGCCTCGAACTTGTACGGCAGCGGCGCGTACGTCGAGCCGGTCATCCGCACCGTCTCGATCATCTCGCCGCCGCCGAGGAACGGCGGCAGCTGCTCCAGCACCTCGCGCCGCCCCCACAGCCCGCCGATGCCGGTCGGGCCGCACATCTTGTGGCCGGTGAAGGCGAGGAAGTCCACGCCGAGCGCGGTCACGTCGACCGGCATCTGCGGCACCGCCTGGCACGCGTCCGCCACGACCAGCGCGCCGACCTCGTGCGCCCGGGCGGCGATCGCCGCGACCGGGTTGAGGGTGCCCAGCGTGTTGGACACCAGCACCAGCGAGACGACCTTGGTCCGCTCGGTGATCAGCTCGTCGATGTTCGACAGGTCCAGCCGGCCGTCGTCGGTGATCCCGAACCAGCGCAGGGTGGCGCCGGTCCGCTCCGCGAGCAGCTGCCACGGCACGATGTTGGAGTGGTGCTCCATCTCGGTGATGACGATCTCGTCGCCCGGCCCGACCTGGTACGGCGAGCGCCAGGCCAGCGTGTTCGCCACCAGGTTGAGCGCCTCGGAGGCGTTCTTGGTGAAGATCAGCTCGTCCCGGGACGGCGCGTTGATCAGCGCCGCGACCTTGTCCCGGCCGCCCTCGTACGCCGCCGTCGCCTCCTCGGCCAGCACGTGCTGGGCGCGGTGGATGTTGGCGTTGTGCAGCTCGTAGTGCCCGGCCAGCGCGTCCAGCACCGCCCGCGGCTTCTGCGAGGTGTTGGCGCTGTCCAGGTAGACCAGCGGCCGGTCGTCGTGGACCCGGCGCTGCAGGATCGGGAAGTCCTTGCGGACCGCCTCGACGTCGAGGCCGGTGGTCATGACACCGCCGCCGTGAACCGCTCGTACCCGGAGAGCTCCAGCTCCTCGGCCAGCTCGGGGCCGCCCTGCTCGACGATCCGCCCGGCCACGAAGACGTGCACGAAGTCCGGCTTCACGTACCGCAGGATGCGCGTGTAGTGGGTGATCAGCAGCGTGCCGACACCGGTCTCCCGGGTGCGGTTGATGCCGTCGGAGACCACCCGCAGCGCGTCGATGTCCAGGCCGGAGTCGGTCTCGTCGAGGATCGCGAACTTCGGCTTGAGCAGCGCGAGCTGCAGGATCTCGTGCCGCTTCTTCTCGCCGCCGGAGAAGCCCTCGTTCAGGCTGCGCTCGGCGAACGCCTTGTCCATGTCCAGCGCGGACATCTCGGCGTTGACCTCCTTGACCCAGGTGCGCAGCTTCGGCGCCTCGCCGCGGACCGCGGTGGCCGCGGTGCGCAGGAAGTTCGACACCGAGACCCCGGGCACCTCGACCGGGTACTGCATGGCCAGGAACAGCCCCGCGCGGGCCCGCTCGTCGACGGTCATGGACAGCACGTCCTCGCCGTCGAGCAGGACGCTGCCGGAGGTCACCGCGTACTTCGGGTGCCCGGCGATCGAGTAGGCGAGGGTGGACTTGCCGGACCCGTTCGGCCCCATGATCGCGTGCGTCTCGCCCGACCGGATGGTCAGGTCGACGCCCTTGAGGATCTCGTCGGCCGCGCCTTCGACGGCAACGTGCAGGTCGCGGATCTCCAGCGTGGACACGATGTCAGCTCTCCAGGTTGACGAGGACGTCCTCGCCCTCGGTCGTGGTCTCGTAGACGGTCACGGGCTCGGTGGCCGGCAGCCCGGTCGGCTTGCCGGTGCGCAGGTCGAACTGCGACCCGTGCAGCCAGCACTCGACGGTGGTGCCCTCCACCTCGCCCTCGGACAGCGGGACGTCGGCGTGCGAGCAGTTGTCGGCCACCGCGTAGAAGGCGCCCTCGGTGTGCACCACGCACAGCCCGTCGGGGCCGAGCTCGACGCGGACCGCGGTGCCCTCCGGCACGTCGGCGATCTTGCAGGCGCGGGTCCAGCTCACACGCCCACCGCCGCCAGCTCGGCCTCCACCGCCGCGGTGAGCCGGTCGGCCACCGCGGGCACCCCGAGCTGGTTGATCACGTCGGCGAAGAAGCCGCGGACCACCAACCGGCGCGCCTCGATCTCCGGGATGCCCCGGGCCATCAGGTAGAACAGCTGCTGGTCGTCGAACCGCCCGGTCGCGCTGGCGTGCCCGGCCCCGGCCACCTCGCCGGTCTCGATCTCCAGGTTGGGGACCGAGTCGGCGCGGGCGCCGTCGGTGAGCAGCAGGTTGCGGTTGAGCTCGTAGGTGTCGGTCTGCACGCCGGTGGCCCGGATCCGCACGTCGCCGATCCACACCGTGTGCGCGTCCCGGCCCTGCAGCGCGCCCTTGTACGTCACCCGGGACCGGCAGTGCGGCACCGCGTGGTCGACGTACAGCCGGGCCTCCTGGTGCTGGCCGGCGTCGGCGAAGGACAGCCCGAGCAGCTCGGCGTCGCCGCCGGGCGCGGTGTAGCGGACCGTGGGGCTGACCCGGACCAGGTCGCCGCCGAAGGTGACCACCGCGTGCTTGAGCCGGGAGTCCCGGCCGAGCTCCGCGGCGTGCGCGGCCACGTGCACCGCGTCGGCCGCCCAGTCCTGCACGCTGACCAGCGTCAGCGACGCGCCGTCGCCGACCCGCATCTCGACGTTCGCGGCCAGCGTCGCGGAGCCGACGTGGTCCAGGACCACGACCGCCTCGGCGAACGGCTGCACGTCGACGAACAGGTGCGCGTACGCCGTCTCGCCGCCGCCGCGCAGGGTGATCGTCACCGGGTCGGCGAGCGTGGTGCCCTTGGGCACGGTGACGACGTGCGCCCGGCGGACCCGGTGCATCGCCAGCGCGCTGACCCGGTCGGCCGGCGCGAGCACTGAGCCGATCGGCTCGGCGTCCCCGGCGACCTCGCGGATCTCGACCTGGTCGGGCGCGGAGGTCTCGACGGCCAGCGGGGAGCTGGCGTCGAACGGCTCCAGCAGCGCCCGCATCCGGGCCAGCGGGGTGAACCGCCACTCCTCCTCCCGGCCGGTCGGCACGCCGAACTCGTCCGGGTTCCGGGAGGTGAACCGCTCGGTCCGCGGCCGGTCGCCGGGGCCGTGCGAGTGGCCGCCGGCGGTGGACGCGCCCGGCGGCACCGCGGTCGCCCGGGCGGGCGTGCGC
>CADCTP010000338.1 GCA_902805565.1 uncultured Mycobacteriales bacterium | reverse complement strand
GACAGGGGCCGGGTCGGACAGGGGCCGGGTCGGACAGGGGCCGGGTCGGACAGGGGCCGGGTCGGACAGGGGCCGGGTCGGACAGGGGCCGGGTCGGACAGGGGCCGCGCCGGACAGGGGCCGCGCCGGACCGCGGGCGGAGTCGGGTCAGCCGCGGCGCAGGGCGCAGGCCGCCTCCGGGTCGGCGCCGGCCGCGCCCCGGTCGTACGCCGCGACCCGCTCGGCCGGGGTGCCGTGCGTCGCCACCTCGTCGTACTCCTCCAGCCCGGAGCCGGGCGGCGGCTTCAGGGAGCTGACGATCTCCATCTCCCGGGCGTACACCGCCCGGAACGCCGCCGGGTCGACCAGCCCGCGCCGGGCCGCGCCCGCCGCCCACGCGCCGGCCAGGCAGTCGGCCTGCTGCTCGACCGCCCGGCTGGCCGCGTCCCCCGGGCGGTCCAGGCCGGGCTCGCGGACGACGGCCTGGACCCGGTGGCCGGCCTCGTGGGCGAGGATGCCGGCCAGCGCGTACGGCAACCGGTCGCCGAACTCGGCCCGGTCCCGGGCCACCGAGGCCGCGGTCAGGTACGCCCGGTCGTCGGCCGGGCAGTAGAACGCCGTCCCGAAGGCCAGGAACGGCCGGCAGCCGCGGTCGACCTCCGCCGGCTCCGGGTCCACGGTCACCCGGATCGTCACCGGCCGGCCGATCCGCGCGCTCCAGGCCCGGTCCAGGTCGGCGACCACGCAGGCCACCACCGTCACCGGCTCGGCCCGCCCGCCGCACAGCACCGGCGGCGCCGCGCTCCCCCGGCCGGCCACGGTGCCGGCCAGAGTGCCGGCCGAGCACCCGGCCAGCGCGGCCAGCAGGACCAGGCCCGCCAGGATCCGCCGCACGGTCAGTCCGGGCGGGTGGACACCAGGCGCTCCAGGACGAGGGCCACGCCGTCCTCGTCGTTGGAGGCGGTGACCTCGTCGGCGAGGGCCAGCACCTCGGGGTGGGCGTTGGCGACGGCGATCCCGCGGCCGGCCCAGGCCAGCATCGGCAGGTCGTTCGGCATGTCGCCGAACGCGACCACCTCGGCCGCCGAGATCCCGGACCGCCCGGCCAGGGTGGCCAGCGCGGATGCCTTGGTCACCCCGGGCGCCGCGATCTCCAGCAGCGCCTCGTGGGAGGACGAGGTGACCGCGACGTCGGCGCCGAGCAGCTCGGTGGCCAGCGACAGCAGCTCGTCGCAGCTCATCGACGGGTGCCGGGCCAGCAGCTTCGTCGCCGGCCGGTCCAGGATGTCCTCGATCTCGCCGACCCGGACCTCGACCTCGCCGAGCTCCCAGCCGTGCCGGTACGCCGGCTCGTGCCCGAAGCCCGGGGTGTACTCCGCCGCGAAGGTGAGCCCGGGCACCGCCGCCCGCAGCGCCGCGACCACCCGGAGCTGCGCGTCCACGGTGAGCAGCGAGGACGACAGCACGGTCTCGGTGTGCAGGTCGTAGAGCAGGGCGCCGTTCGCGCAGACCGCCACCCCGCGGTGCCCGGTCATCTCGGCCACCGGCGCCATCCAGCGCGGCGGCCGGCCGGTGACCAGGGCGAGCACCAGCCCGGCCGCCTCGGCCGCCGCCATCGCTGCCCGGGTGCGCGCCGAGACCGACCCGTCGGTCCGCAGCAGCGTGCCGTCCAGGTCGGTGGCGGCGAGCCGGACGGTGTCCGTCAAGCGGGCTCCAGCACCTCTCGGCCCCCCAGCCACGGCCGCAGCTCGGCCGGCACGTGCACCGAGCCGTCCGGCTGCTGGTGCACCTCCAGCAGGCAGGCGATCGTCCGGGTCACCGCGCACAGCGTGCCGTTGAGGGTGGCCGCGACCTGGGCCTTGCCGTTCTCGTCCCGGTAGCGGATGCCGAGCCGGCGGGCCTGGAAGGTGCCGCAGTTCGAGGTGGAGGTCAGCTCCCGGTAGCGCTGCTGGGAGGGGAACCACGCCTCGCAGTCGAACTTGCGGGAGGCGCTGGACCCCAGGTCGCCGGCCGCGATGTCGACCACCTGGAACGGCAGCTCCAGCGCGGTGAGGAAGTCCTTCTCCCAGCCCAGCAGGCGCTGGTGCTCGGCCTCGGCGTCCTCCGGCCGGCAGAAGGAGAACATCTCGACCTTGTCGAACCAGTGCACCCGGAAGACGCCCCTGGTGTCCTTCCCGTACGACCCGGCCTCCCGGCGGAAGCAGGGCGAGAATCCCGCGTACCGCTTGGGGCCGGCGGACAGGTCGAGGATCTCGTCGGAGTGGTACGCCGCCAGCGGCACCTCCGACGTCCCCACCAGGTACAGGTCGTCGGCGTCGACCTTGTAGACCTCGGCCGCGTGCGCGCCGAGGAACCCGGTGCCCTCCATCGCCTCCGGCTTCACCAGCGCCGGGGCGATGACCGGCGTGAGCCCCGCGTCGGCGGCCCGGGCCATCGCCAGGTTGACCAGCGCCAGCTCCAGCTGCGCGCCGACGCCGGTGAGGAAGTAGAACCGGGCGCCGGAGACCTTCGCCCCGCGCTCGGTGTCGATGGCCTTGTGCAGGTCGGCGACGGCCATGTGGTCGCGCACCGGCTCGGCGTAGTCCCGGATCGTGCCGACGGTCTCGACGGTCACCGAGTCGTCCTCACCGCCCGGCGGGACCTCCTCGGCGACCACGTTGGGGATCGCCCGGTGCGCCCGGCGGACCGCCTCGTCCGCGGCCGCCTGCTCGGCCTCGGCCGCCCGGACGTCGTCGGCGAGCGCCTTGGCCCGGCGCAGCAGCTCCTCGCGCTCCTCACCGGAGGCCCGGGGCACCTGCTTGGAGATCGTCTTCTGCTCGCCACGCAGCGAGTCGGCCGCCGCCACGGCGGTCCGGCGCCGCTCGTCGGCGGCCAGCAGCTCGTCCACCAGCGCGGGATCCTCGCCGCGGGTGCGCTGCGAGAGGCGGACCCGCTCGGGGTCGCTCCGGAGCAGCTTCAGATCGATCACCCCCCGAGGGTACGGGAGACGGTTCGGAGCGCTCCGCTGAGCAGGGGTAGCTGGGTGTCAGCAAGATCGACCTCGTGAGTGGTCCGAACGAGTGAAGCCTTACCTGTAAGGGTTGACAGCGGGTTGCGGACTTCGGAACCCTCCCGCCCGGTGCTCATGGTGCGGGCACCGTTCAGGTCACGGATTTCTCGCCGATCCGCGTTCGCGTCCCCGACCGGGGGATCCGAGCACACGGGGGGTCGGGTTAGGCGACTTATTCCGCGCGGAGCGCGGACGAAGGTGGTCGTATGGGAAGGCACTCTGGGGACGCGTACGAGGCTGCCCCCGACGAGTGGAGACCTGAGGGCGGGGGCAACCACGGCCCGGACCGCGGGCACAGCCCGGTCACCCGCCGCAGTGTTCTCGGGATCCTCGGCGTCGCCGGTGCGGCTGCGGCCTGCACCGCCGGCGTCTCCGTCGTCGCCAACAAGCCGGAGGAGACGGCGACCCCCGGGGGGATGCCGGCCGACGGGTCGATGCCCGCCGGTGCGCCGGCCAAGCCGGTCGGCCTGGCCGCGGGTGCCGCCGGGATCACGGCTCCGACGTCGGACCGGATGACGGCCAAGGCGTACGACAAGACCGGCTACCGGTCGTCCAAGCCGCCGAAGATGAAGGCCGCCGCCGCGGCCCAGCCGTTCCTGCAGCGCCCGACGATCCTGTCCCTGGACCAGGACCTGCACTGGGCTCGCCGGCTGACCTACGGCGTCACCCCGCCGGCGCTGAACGAGCTGAAGCGGATGGGCCGCGAGGCCTACCTGGAGAAGCAGCTGGCCGTCCAGCCGGACCCGGCCATCGAGCAGGTCGCCGACCGGTACCCGCTGATCATGCAGACCCCGACGCAGCTCAAGGAGCTGTACGAGGGGAACGACGACAAGCCGGACGACCAGAAGCTCGACTACATGGCCACCGAGGACCAGCTGGTCGAGATGAAGATCATCAAGACCGTCTGGAGCACCAACCAGCTCTTCGAGAAGACGCACGACGTGTGGGCGGCGTTCCTGCACGTGCCGGTGGGCGAGAAGACCCGGATGCTGGCCGCGGACTACGACCGGCAGGTCGTCCGGCGGCACACGTTCGGCCGGTTCGCCGACATGCTGAAGGCCGCGATCGTCCACCCGGCGATGCTGGTCTACCTCGACCAGCCGGAGTCGAACGGCAACCGCAAGGGCGACGACGGCCGGCCGCTGGTCAACGAGAACCTCGGCCGCGAGCTGCTCGAGCTGTTCTCCGTCGGGTCGCTGGACCCGATCACCGGCAAGGCGAACTACGACGGCAAGATCGACATCCGGCAGGCCGCGTACACGCTGACCGGGCTCACCGTCGACCGCGAGACGCTCACCATGCGGTTCGACCCGGAGATGCGCTACCGCGGGCCGCTGAAGGTGATGGGCTGGAAGCACCCGAACACCAACCCGGCGCAGGGCCCGGCGGTCATCCAGAGCCTGGTCAGCTACCTCGCGTACCACCCGGCGACCGCCCGGCACATCGCCGAGCAGTTCGCCCGGCACTTCGTCAGCGACACCCCGCGGCCGCAGCTCATCGCCGCGCTCGCCGCCGAGTACATCCGCGCCCGCACCGACATCAAGCCGATGCTGCGGATGCTGTTCAAGTCCGAGGACTTCCGCAAGTCGGTCGGCCAGAAGTACCGCACCGGCTGGGAGTACATCGCCGCCACCCTCCGCGCGTCCGCGTCCACGCTGGACCCGGAGCTGGAGGAGGCCATCGACGAGCGGCGCAACACCTTCCAGGGCGTCCGCGACCTGCGCTACTTCGTCGAGCAGAACGGCGGCGGCCCGCACGGGCGCGCCACCCCGGACGGCCAGCCCGACTTCATGGAGGCCTGGCTGTCCGGCAAGAGCCTGCTGGACCGGTGGAACGCCAACAACATCCTCGCCAACGGCGAGTGGAAGGGCATCCGCACGCCGAGCGCGCAGCAGCTCGCCGGCCGGGCCACCACCCAGGCACAGCTGGTCGCGGGCATCGCCCAGCGGCTGGTCGGGCAGCCGCTGCAGCCCGGCTTCATCGGCGCCGTCCACAAGGCGATCGGCACGGCATCGACGTCGGCCGCCTCCGGGGTGCAGAACCCGGAGTTCGTCGTGCGCACCGTCCTGTCCGCGCCGCACCTGAACTACACCTGAGGGGCCCGTACTCCATGAGCAAGGACGACAAGAAGTACCTCCCCGAGGGCACTGTCGGGCACGAGGAAAGACCCGAAGGCCTGCACGCGGGCTGCGAGTGCGGCGACGAGTCGACGTCGTTCGCCGAGCCGTTCAAGAAGGGCTTCACCCGGCGCCGGGTGCTGCAGGGCTCGACCGCGTTCGCGGCCGGCCTCGCGGTGCAGCCGCTGACCGCGCAGTACGCGTTCGCGGCGCCGGCGGCCGGACCGATCCCGAAGGTCCTGGTCCACCTCATCTGGCGCGGCGGGCTCGACCACCTGACCTGGTTCCCGCTGCTCGGCAACCCGGAGTACGCGCGGGCCCGGCCGAACATCGGCGAGTCCGCGCAGACCGCCTTCCCGCTGCAGCGCGGGTTCGGCGCGCTGAACGAGTTCCGCCCGCTGTACGACACCCTCGGCGCCGGCGGTTTCGGCGTCGTGCCGGCCGCCGTGTCGCAGGACCGTACGCACAGCCACTTCGACGCCACCGACCTGCTCGAGGGCGGCATGAACACGCCGTCCTCGGACGGCTGGGCGGCCCGCGGGCTCAAGCTGCTGCCGAACCCGGCGGTGCTGTCCGCCGTCATGGTCGGCGGCACGGTCCCGAAGTCGCTGGCCGGCTCCGGGGCGCTGACCCTGGACCGGATCCAGTCCTTCGGCCTCAACGGCGGGGACGAGATCAAGGCCAAGTCCGAGGCCGCGCTGCAGTCCTTCTACGCCCAGTACAAGGACCCGGTGGCCAAGAGCGCGCTGGAGACCCTGGGCGCGATCAAGACCGTCCGGGGCCTGGGCCGCACCGAGTACCAGCCGGCGGCGGAGTACCCGAACACCGGCCTCGCCGAGTCGTTCAAGACCGCGGCGCAGCTGATCAAGGCGCGGGTGGGGCTGCGGATGGCCACCATCGACATCGGCGGCTTCGACACCCACACCAACTCGCGGGGCCAGCTGCACGACCACGCGACCGAGGCCGCGAACGCGCTGAACGCGTTCTTCATGGACCTCGGCACGGCGCTGCGGCCGTACGTCACGGTCGTCACCTCCAGCGAGTTCGGCCGCAACCTGCGGGAGAACGGCAGCCAGGGCACCGACCACGGCCACGGCCAGGGCATGCAGATCATGGGCGGCGGCTCCACCGGCGGCGTCCGCGGCGGTGACCTCAACATGGCTCAGTCCATCCGGGACAACGAGACCAAGGGCACCACCGACTACCGGGACGTGCTGACCGAGGCGCTCACCTGGCTCGGCGTGAAGAACGCCGCGTCGGTCTTCCCGGGGCACCGCTACCGGCCGGCCGGGGCGTTCAAGGCCTGAGTCGACCGGATAGCCCGACAGGGCGGGACCTGGGTGACCGGGTCCCGCCCTGTCTGGTTGTCTGGACCCATGGACGTCTCCCGGCGGCGGTTCGAAGAGCTGGTCTCCGACGCGCTGGACGAGGTGCCCGAGCAGCTGACCCAACTGATGGACAACGTCGTGGTGCTGGTCGAGGAGCGGGACGAGCGCGAGCCGACCCTGCTCGGCCTGTACGAGGGGGTCGCGCTGACCGAGCGCGGCCACGACTACGGCGGGATGCTGCCGGACCGCATCACCGTCTACCGGCAGGCGATCCTGGACATCTGCGCGACCGAGGAGGACGTCGTCGAGGAGGTCGCGGTGACCGTGGTGCACGAGATCGCGCACCACTTCGGCATCGACGACGCCCGGCTGCACGAGCTGGGCTGGGGGTGACTACCTTCGCTGCTGTGTCGGAATCCCTGAACGGATCGGGCCGGCTGCCGATCCGGATGCTGCACGACCGGATCCTGGTCAGGGAGCCGGCCGAGGACGGCGAGCGGCGGTCCTCCGGCGGCATCCTGATCCCGTCCACCGCGCAGGTGGCCGCGACCCGGCTGACCTGGGCCGAGGTGCTGGCGATCGGCAACCACGTACGGACCGTGCAGGTCGGCGACCGGGTGCTGTTCAGCCCGGAGGACCGCAGCGAGGTCGAGGTGCAGGCGCAGGTCTACCTGATCCTGCGGGAGCGGGACGTGCACGCCGTCGCGGCGGAGCGCATCGAGGAAGCGACCGGCCTCTACCTCTGAGGCGGCCGGCCCCCGGCGTCAGCCGGCGCGCAGCGTGCGCAGCCAGTCGGCGGCCGCGGCGAACGCCGCGTCGTCCCGTCCCGGCGGCAGGCTCGGCGGCGCCCCGGCCGCCCCCCGCGGGTACGACCCGAGGAAGCGGACGTCGGCGCAGATCCGGTGCAGCGCGGCCAGCGCGTCGCCGACCCGGGCGTCGGCGAGGTGGCCCTCGCAGTCGATCGAGAAGCAGTAGCGGCCCAGCCGCTCGCCGGTCGGGCGGGACTCGATCCGGCTCAGGTTCACCCCCCGCACGGCGAACTCGGTCAGCACCTCCAGCAGCGCGCCGGTCCGGTCGTCCCGGATGAAGGCGACCAGGCTGGTGCGGTCGACCCCGGTCCGCGCCGGCAGCGGCCCGGGCCGGGTGAGCAGCACGAACCGGGTGACCGCGCCGGGGTTGTCGGCGATGTCCTCGGCCAGCGCGGCCAGCCCGGACCGGGCGCCGGCGATGGGCGCGGCCACGGCGGCGTCGTACTCGCCCCGGCCGACCGCCACCGCCGCCGCCGCGGTCGAGGAGGTCAGGTTCACCTCGGCCGCCGGCAGGTGCTCGCGCAGCCAGCGCCGGGTCTGCGCCTCGGCGTGCGGGTGGGTGGCGACGGTCCGGACCGCGGCGGCGGCGGTGCCCGGCCGCACCAGCAGCGAGAACGTCACCGGCAGCAGCACCTCCCGGACGATCCGCAGCGGCCCGCCGGTGGCCAGCTCGTCCAGGGTGGAGGCCACCGAGCCCTCCACCGAGTTCTCCAGCGGGACCACGGCGGCGTCGGCCGCCCCGGACCGGACCGCCTCGATCGCCGCGTGCACGGAGCGCTGGGGCAGCGTCTCGCCCTCGGCCACCTCGGGGATCGTGCGCAGCGCCGCCTCGGCGAAGGTGCCTTCCGGACCGAGGTACGCGTACCGCATCCGGGAAGCCTAGCGAGGCCGGACCGGCCGACGATTCTGTGGCACTCTGGCTACTTGCCGTGTCCTTCCGCTTCCTCTCCCCCGCCGAGTGGCGGTTGTTGCGCGATGTCCGGCTCGACGCGCTGAAGGACTCGCCGACCGCGTTCCTGTCCTCGTACGAGGACGAGGCCGGGTACGGCGACGAGGCCTGGGCGGACCAGTTCGACGGCGGCGAGTGGCTGGTCGACGTCTCCGCGGCCGGCACCGTGCTGGCCGTCGTGGGCGCCACCACCGGCCCGGACATCGACCCGGACGACCGCTACCTCAGCCACCTGTGGGTGGCGCCGGCCGCCCGCCGCACCGGCCTGGCCACCGAGCTGGTCGGCGAGATGCTCCGGCACCTGCGGGCGAGCGGGCGGCGGCGCGCCTGGCTCTGGGTGCTGGACGGCAACGACGCCGCCCGCGCCCTCTACCGCAAGCTCGGCTTCGTCAGCACCGAGATCCGCCAGTCCCTCCAGGCCGACCCCACCCGGTACGAGGAGCGCTTCACCCGCCCGCTGGCCTGAGCCGCCGGCGGCCGCAGCGCGGGGAGCCGCAGGACGTCCAGCGCGCCGCCCAGGGAGCCGACCGCCGGCACCGCGGCCACGAACTTGCGCCAGGTCCGCAGGTCCTCCCGCCACCGGTGCAGGTACATCGAGAGCACGAGGCCGTCGAACGTGCCCAGCATCGTTCGGCCGGCCGCGACCGCGCGCAGCGCCGGCGCGGCGTCCGGCGCGGCGCCGCCGGCGAGCGCGGCGGCGACCGAGTCCAGCAGCGCGGCCCGCTCCTCGATCACCCGGTTCCAGTAGCCCTCGTCGGCGGCCTTGATCGACCGGGGCGCGTGCAGCAGGCTCATCAGCCCCTCGGCGAGGACGTCGCCGAACTCCTCCCGGGCGGCCCGCGCCGGGTCGGCGTACGGCAGGTACGGCGCCTGCCGGACGGTGCCCACCGCGGACACCTGCCCGGCCCGGACCCGGTCGAACAGGAACAGCCAGTCCTCGTTGTAGACCTCGGGGAAGAACGAGTCGACGAGCCGGGTGTCCACCGCGAGCGCGGAGCCGCTGACGAACACGTCCTGCTCCCGCCCGGACAGCCGCAGCGCGTGGCAGGCCACCGAGTTGTCCGGGAACTCCTCGGCCAGCATCCCGGCCGCCCAGCCGGGGCGCAGCGCCGCGGCCGCCCGCCGTACGGTCCGCGGGGACAGGTCGCGGATGTCGTCGTCGAGGAAGAGCACCCCCTGCCAGCCGGCCGCCCGGGCCAGCAGCAGCCCGAGGTTGCGCTTGAGGCTCAGGTCGCCCACCCGGGTCGTCGCGGCCTCGGGCATCTCCGCGGTGCCGGCCGGCGGCAGCTCGCCGCGCCAGCCGCCGTGCAGGTCCACGAGCGTCCAGGACAGCCCGGGCACCTCGTCGGCGAGGCCGGCCGCCTCCTGGAGCCGGGTCCGGCCGCTGCAGAGCGCGACGAACTCGCAGCCGAGCACGGCGGCGACCTCCATCGCCGGCAGCAGGTACGCGGCGGGCCGGGACGCCGGCATCACGATGGCGTCGATCCGCCCGGCACCGTCCGGCGCCGGGCGCAGCAGCGGCCGGTGGGACGGGCGGTGCACCGCCGGGACGGTCACGCGGTGTCCTCCCCGGACGGCCAGACGTGGAGTCGGTAGTGGTCGCTGGCCAGGTCGGGGGTGACGGCCCGGCCGAGCGCCACCCGTACCCGCAGCACCAGGCCGTACTCGTCGAGGCCGGCGAACCGCTCGGCGAGGTAGGCCTCGTTGCGGTCGCGCAGCTGGGCGTCGGTGAGCGTGCGCACCGCGCCGACCACGCCGCGGGAGTACATCCCGTTGCAGAGGGTCAGGGTCCGCTCGGCGAAGTTCGGGTTGGGCATCCGGGCGAACAGCCCGACGTCCTCGATCAGGCCGAGCGTGGGGTCGTCGGACAGGAAGGTCGGCAGGAACTGACGGCCGTCCCGCTCCAGCTGGAAGACCTCGCCGTTGCTGTAGCGGCTCTCCTCGACCTGCCGGACCGGGATCTGTCCGGCCCGGGCGAAGTACCGCGCGGCCGGGTTCAGCCGGAGCCCGCCGAGCAGGACGACGTGCGCGGTCTGGTCGTCCTCGGTCATCTCGTCACCGAACATGAACCGGACGTCCGAGTCCGGGTTGGTCATCCGGATGTGCCCGAACAGCTCGATCAGCGCGTCCGGGTCGGCCATCGCGTGCAGCCGGGTGTGGTTCGGGCTCGAGGGGTCCGCGTACCCCCCGGCGGACTCCGGCGGGACCCGGCCGCAGACCAGCCGGACCGGCGCGCCGTCCGGGAAGTGCCAGGTGCCGCGCGGGCCCCCGCGCTGCCCCGGGACGGCGTCGGTGGACGTGCCGCGCAGCAGCAGCAGCTGGCCGTGCAGCCGGTCCCGGGTGGCCAGCTCCTCCGGGGTGAGGTCGGACTCGGGGAGCAGCCGGAGCCGGTCCCCGTGCACGGAGCGGCGGGTGGCGAACAGGGTCGCGTACTGCAGCAGCCGGTTCGGCGGCGGCGGCACCGGGTCCGACGTGTTCTCCCAGCTGGACACCAGCGCGGGGCTGACCTCCAGCGCGATGCCGAGCGTGCGCTGGGTGAACCGGGTGCCGGGCCAGCGGCTGGTGCGCAGCTCCCGGAGCCGGCGGGCGAGCTCGACCGGGGACGGCGGCTGAACCCCCTGCCGCGGCTCCATCGACGCTCCCCACTACGGACCTGACCTGAAGTTGGGCTGTAGTTCACTGAACAGACTGGCAGACCGTAGACAGCCAGGCCAGTAGGCGCAAGGGTCCCACAGGCTTCAGTGCGCATAGAGAGTTGTGGCAGGTTAGTCCCAGCACTTACGCTGAGGACACCAACGTCCTGTACTTCAGCTGAAGCGCTGAAGTTGGTGGGAGGGGGTGGACCGGACAGGACCACGAGCGGCGCCCCCGGAGACGTTTGGCCGCGACCCGGAGGCGCTCGCCCCTCGCGACGAACGCCCTCCAGGGAGCCCGTCATGCTCAAAATAGCGCCATTTCCTGTCCAGCAACATGACATCCTCGCCGTTCCGCTGTACGACCAGCCGGTCGGCGAGCGCGGGTTGACCGTGCTGGTCGTCCTCGTGGCCGTCGCGTTCGCGCTGGCCCGGGCGCTGCGGGCCGCGGTCGGCGCGATCGTCGCGCTCCTGCGGCCCGCGCTGATCCTGTTCCGGATGCTGGTCTTCGTGGTCGGCCTGGTGCTGGTGGTCGGCTGGGGACTGGTCACCGGCGAGGACCGCACGGAGCCGGGGGCCGGCCGCCCGGAGCAGACCCAGCCGGCGCCGGAACCGGCGGGCCGGCTGCTGCCGCCGGGAGCCGGACGGTAGGCGGCTATGTTCGGCCGATGCACGGGTTCGAGGATCTGGGGTTCGCCCGGGTCGACGTGGACCGGGCCGCCCGCACCGGGGACCCGGAGGTCGTCTACGGCGCCGGCAAGACGCCGGAGCAGGCGGTCGAGCTGGTCCGGACGCTGCGCGCGGCCCACCCGGACCGGCCGGCCCTGGTCACCCGGGCGCCGGCCGGGATGGTGGCCGCCCTGCGGGCCGCGTACGAGGACGCGACGGCCGAGGCCGGCTGCGTCGCCGTCGGGCCGCTGCCGGAGCCGCGCGGGACCGTCTGCGTGGTCGCCGCCGGGACCTCGGACGCCGCGGTCGCCGCCGAGGCCGCCTTCACCGCGCGGGTGTCCGGGGCCGGCGTCCAGCGGGTCGCCGACGTCGGCGTGGCCGGCATCCACCGGTTGCTGGCCGTGCGCGACGTCCTGGACGCGGCGGACTGCCTGGTCGTGGTCGCCGGCATGGACGGCGCGCTGCCCAGCGCGGTCGGCGGGCTGACCGGGGTGCCGCTGGTCGCCGTCCCGACCAGCGTCGGCTACGGTGCCGCGTTCGGCGGGATCGCCGCGCTGCTGACCATGCTCAACTCGTGCGCGCCCGGGGTGACCGTGGTGAACATCGACAACGGCTTCGGCGCGGGCCTGTTCGCGGCCCGGGTCGCCCGGCGGGCCGCCCGGTGATCGGCTGGCTGGACTGCGCGGCCGGCGCCAGCGGCGACATGCTGCTCGGCGCGCTGGTGGACGCCGGGGTGCCGGTCGGGACGCTGCAGGCCGCGGTGGACGCCGTCGGGGTCGAGCCGATCGAGCTGCGGGTGTCCACGGTGGAGCGGCACGGCATCGGCGCCACCAAGGTGGACGTGCACGCGCCGGACCCGGCGCACGGCCGCACCTGGGCCGACGTACGGCGGCTGCTGGCCGCGGCGGAGCTCGCCGACGAGGTCCGGGCCACGGCCGCCGACGCCTTCGCCCGGCTGGCCCGGGCCGAGGCGGCGGTGCACCGGACCAGCCCCGAGGAGGTGCACTTCCACGAGGTCGGGGCCCTGGACGCGATCGCCGACGTGGTCGGGGCGGCGGCCGGCCTGCACGCCCTCGGCCTCACCGCGCTCACCGCCGGCCCGGTCACCCTCGGCTCCGGCGGCACCGCCCGCGCCGGGCACGGCGTCGTCCCGGTGCCGGCGCCGGCGGTGCTCGGCATCCTGGCCGAGGCCGGCGCCCCGGTCCGCGGCGGCCCGGCCCCGTACGAGATGTGCACGCCCACCGGCGCGGCCCTGCTGGCCGCCGCGGTCACCGGCTGGGGCCCGCTGCCGCCGATGACGCCGACCGGCACCGGGTACGGAGCCGGCGGCCGCGACCCGGCCGAGCTGCCCAACCTGCTCCGGCTGGTGCTCGGCGAACCCGGGCCGGCCCCGACCGCGACCGCGCCGAGCGGGCCGGTGGATGCCGGCGGCCCGCTGCTGCTGGAGGCCAACGTCGACGACCTGGACCCGCGGCTGTGGCCGGACGTGCTGGAGCGGCTGCTCGCCGCCGGGGCCAGCGACGCCTGGCTGACGCCGATCCTGATGAAGAAGGGGCGCCCCGCGCACACCGTGCACGTGCTGTGCGGTGCGGACCGGGCGGCCGCGGTCCGGGCCGAGGTCTTCACCCGGACCAGCACCATCGGGCTGCGCGAGATCCGGGTCGGCAAGACGGCGCTGGACCGGGAGCTGGGCGCGGTGGAGGTGGCCGGCCACCGGATCGCCACCAAGACCGCCCGGCTGGACGGC
>CADCTP010000337.1 GCA_902805565.1 uncultured Mycobacteriales bacterium | reverse complement strand
CGGGGCCGCGCCGGCCGCGGGCGGATCGACCGTTGCCGGACCCGGCCCGGGCGCCGCCGCCGCCGGGATGGCCCCGGGCGCCGGGCAGACCGGTGCCGGCCCCGCGTCCGGCCCGGCCACGCCGGTCGGACCGGACGGGACCGGCGGGACCAGTCCCGGTCTGCCGTATCCTCCGTGGGCCTCGCCGTCGACCGCCGGCGGCGGGCCGTCGCCCTGGACCGGCACACCGCCGGGCGACCCTCCACCGGGCGGCCGCCACCGGCGACCGGCCTGGATCGCCCTGGTCCTGCTGCTCGTGCTGATCCTGGCCGGCGTCGCCACCGTGTTCCTCACCGAACGCGGGAACGCCGACGACACCCCGGCCCGTTCGGCGGGCATCCTCACGCACAGCACCACCGACACCGGAACACTGAGGGTTCGATGACGACGCCACGCCTGTTGGGATCCCGGTACGAGATCGGCGACGTGCTCGGCTACGGCGGCATGGCCGAGGTGCACCGCGGCCGTGACGTCCGGCTGGGCCGCGAGGTCGCGGTGAAGGTGCTGCGCGCCGACCTCGCCCGCGACCCGTCGTTCCAGGCCCGCTTCCGCCGGGAGGCGCAGGCCGCCGCGTCGCTGAACCACCCGGCGATCGTCGCGGTCTACGACACCGGCGAGGAGGACGTGCACGGCAACCTGCCGTACATCGTCATGGAGTACGTCGAGGGCCGCACCTTGCGCGACGTGCTGAAGGTCGAGGGGCGGCTGCTGCCCCGCCGGGCGATGGAGATCGTCGCCGACGTCTGCGCCGCCCTGGACTTCAGCCACCGCAACGGCATCGTGCACCGCGACGTCAAGCCCGGGAACGCGATGATCACCCGGACCGGCGCGGTCAAGGTGATGGACTTCGGCATCGCCCGGGCCGTGGCGGACAACTCGGCCACGGTGACCCAGACCGCCGCGGTCATCGGCACCGCGCAGTACCTCTCCCCCGAGCAGGCCCGCGGCGAGAACGTGGACGCCCGCTCGGACGTCTACTCCACCGGCGTGCTGCTGTTCGAGCTGATCACCGGCTCCCCGCCGTTCACCGGCGACTCGCCGGTCGCGGTGGCGTACCAGCACGTGCGGGAGAACGCGCCGCCGCCGTCCTCGCTCAACCCGGACGTGCCGCCGGAGCTCGACGCCATCGTGCTCAAGGCGATGGCGAAGAACCCGGCGAACCGCTACCAGTCGGCCGCCGAGATGCGGGCCGACCTGATCCGGGCCATCAACGGGCGGCCGGTCGAGGCCGAGCCGGTGATGTCCCCGGACGAGGTCACCACCGTGCTGGCCGGCTCGAACGGGCGGACCGGCACCTACCGGACCGCGGGGTACGGCGGCCCGCCGACCGGCCGGTCCGAGGGGGACGGCCGGCGCAGCCCCTGGTTCTGGGTGGCGGTCGTCGCGGCCTGCCTGGTCGTGCTGGCCGGCGCCACCTTCGGCACCATCGCGCTGACCGGGGGCGAGGACAGGGACCAGGTCGCGGTGCCGGTCCTGATCGGCCGGTCGCAGGCCCAGGCCAAACAGGCGCTGGAGGCCGCCGGGCTGACCGGGACCTTCTCCACGCAGCCGTCCGAGGCCGACGAGAAGGGCAAGGTCATCAGCACCAACCCGGAGGCCGGCCTCCGTCTCAACGCCGGCGCCAGCGTCGAGGTGGTGATCGGGGGCGGGCTGGCCGCGATCTCCCTGGAGGACTTCCGCCGCGTCTCGTACGAGGTCGCGTCGGCCGCGCTGACCGCGAAGGGCCTGCGCCCGGCCCGGGAGGACGTCAACAGCAGCGCCCCGGTGGGCACCGTGGTCAACACCGACCCGCGCCCCGGCGCCCAGGTCACCGAGGGACAGCGGATCCTGCTGCAGGTCAGCAACGGCCGCACCGAGCTGCCCGACGTGGTGAGCAAGTCCGAGCAGGAGGCGCGGGCCCTGCTCAACCAGGCCGGCTACGTCAACATCCGGACCCGGGAGGCCGTGCCGGACCGGGACATCGACGCCGGGATCGTCTTCCGGATGGACCCGGTCGGCGGCACGGCGGTGGGCAAGGAACAGCAGATCACCCTGTACATCGCCAAGGCCAAGCCGACGCCGACGCCGACCACCCCGTCGCCCACCCCGACCCCGACGCCGACCGACACCGGCACGCCGACCCCGACCGGGAGCGGCACGCCGACGCCGACGGAGCAGAACGACTGACGGTCCCGGGGCCGCCCGCGCGGCGGCCCCGGAACGGCGACGGCCGCCCACCGGATCCCCGGTCGGGCGGCCGTTCCGGTCGCGGCGCGGGTCAGGCGGGGGCGAAGGCAGTGTGCCGCAGCGCGTCGACCTCCGCCGACAGCTCCGGCGCCCGGTCCCGGGCGGCCGGGTCGCCGCAGGCGGCCAGCCAGTTCGCCAGCATGAGGTGCCCGGACTCGGTCAGCACCGACTCGGGGTGGAACTGCACGCCCTCGATCGGGAGCGTGGCGTGCCGCATCGCCATCACCACGCCGGAGGCCGTACGGCCGGTGACCTCCAGCTCGGGCGGCAGCGTGTCCTCCAGCACCGCCAGCGAGTGGTAGCGGGTCGCGGTGAACGGGTCCGCGACCCCCTCCAGCACGCCGACGCCCTTGTGGTGGACCTCGCTGGTCTTGCCGTGCAGCAGCTCGGGCGCCCGGGTCACCGTCGCGCCGAACGCGACGCCGATCGCCTGGTGCCCGAGGCACACCCCGAACAATGGAAGCCCCCGCTCCGCGCACTCGGCCACGATCGGCACGCTCACCCCGGCCGACTCCGGCGTGCTCGGGCCGGGGCTGGTCAGCACCCCGTCGAAGCCGGCCAGGTCGCCCGCGGCCGTCTCGTCGTTGCGCCGGACCACCGGGTCCGCGCCGAGCTGGGAGAGGTACTGCACGAGGTTGTAGACGAAGCTGTCGTAGTTGTCGACGACGAGGATGCGCAGGGCCACCGCGTGCCTCCTACCGGTCCACGGTCACGTCGTTGAACGGCAGTCTGGGCTCCACCCAGGGGAACACCACCAGGAACAGCAGTGCCACCACCGCGAGCACCAGTATGACCGAACCGGCCACCTTGCCGGGCAGCCCGCCGGGCAGCTTGCGCCAGATCCACACGTACATGCCGTCACCCTCCCCGGTCAGTCGCCGGCCAGCGCCGGTGGCAGGCCCGCGCTGGTCGGACGCGGGCCGCCCTCCAGCTGGGCGTGGATGACCAACCGCTCCCGGGCCGAGAACTTCGGGTGGCAGGTGGTCAGGGTCAGCAGCCGCCGGGTCGGCTTGACCTGCGGCTTGTCCGGGACCGGGTTCAGGACCCCCACGTTCGACGGGTCGACGATCCGCAGCCCGGGCACGCCCAGCGAGCCCACCTTCGTCGGGTCCCCGGTGCGGGCCTCGCCCAGCACCCGGTACGTGTACCAGTAGGTCTTCGTCCGGATCACGATCGCCGAGTTCGCCCGCAGCTTGTCCAGATCGAGGAACGGCGAGCCCTTGCCGACCCGGTGCCCGGCGATCGCCACGTTGCCGACCGCGCCCGGCAGCGGGGTGTCGACATAGTGGCCGGGGCCCTGGTTCAGCTCGGCGGTGCCGGTGCCCTCGACGACCGTGTAGACGTAGTCGGTGCCGAAGTCCGGGATGTAGATCAGCGCGAAGCCGTCGCCGAGCGGGATCGACCGGACCTTCGCGCCCGGCAGCACCGGCTCCTGGGCGGCGACGACCGGGTCGTCGCCGGTCTCCCACTGCTGCTCCAGCTCGGTCCTCAGCCGCGACTGGGTCCGGTCGTTGACCACGTCGGTGAACCAGACCTCGTACGCGGCCAGCAGGAGCAGGATGAGGCCCAGCGTGAGCAGGACCTGCCCGATGCCGCGGATGACCGTACGGGTCCGGTCGCCGGTGGCGCGTGGCTCACCGTCGCTCTCACCGCCGCCGGAGCCCTTCGGTGCGCGGGTGCCCCCACCGCCGCCACCGCCCGCGGTGACCGGCTCGTCCGCCTCGTCCCGGCCGCGGCCCACCGGCCGCGGGTCACGGGGTGGCCGCTCCCGGGTGGCGCCGCCGCGCAGCCGCGGCTCCGGCCGGCTCTCCGGCCGGTTCCGCCGCCGGTCCAGGACGGGACCGCCCTCCCGGTTCTGCAGCGTCCAGCTGCCGATGTCGAACGGGCCGATGACCTCGGTCGGGTCCTCCTGGTACGTCCCCGGCCCGGCACCGTCCCGCGGGCCGGCCCGGTGTGCCGCGTCCGGCGTCCCGGCACCGTCGCGCGACCCGTCGCCGTCGCGATCGGGGAGCCGGTCACCGGCCGGCAGCCGGTCCCCGTCCCGGTCACGGGCCGGCAGCCGGTCGGCGTCCCGCGGCCGGTCGGCATCCCGGGCCTGGTCGGCGTCCCGGACACCGTCGCCGGACCGGACGCCCTCGCCGGACCGGACGCCCTCGCCGGACCGGACGCCCTCGCCGGACCGGACGCCCTCGCCGGACCGGACGCCCTCGCCGGGCGG
>CADCTP010000336.1 GCA_902805565.1 uncultured Mycobacteriales bacterium | reverse complement strand
GAACGCGCGGCGGCGGAGCCGGGCGCCGAGCCGGGCGACCGGTCCGCAACCTCCGTCCAGCGTCTGCGGTCGGGCGTCGGCCGCAGGGCGAGGCAGGCGGGCGCGCCGACGGAAGCGTGGGGCAGGGTCTGAGGAGGGCGGGCGGACGCGTTCGCCGGCATGGATGGGCGGCTTCGGGATTGGCGGGTATGGCGTCGACTCATAAGAAAGGTCGGCGACTCATCGCTTCAGGAGGTCTCGACCCGACATACAACATGAGACACGCTAGGTGATTTCGGCTCATGTTGTAGTTGAGAGTTGAAGCCCTACCCACGTTCGGGTTCAGTAGCGAGGTCTGGGCACAATGTGCGCCGTGTGGGCGGAGCAGGCTGGTGGTGACGGGCGTGCCGTGATCGCGCTCGACGGTCCGTCGGGGACCGGGAAGTCGACGGTGGCCAGGGGGCTGGCCCGCCGGCTCGGCTTCCGCTACCTGGACACCGGCGCGATGTACCGGGCCGTGACCTGGGCGGTGCTCCGGGACGGCGTGGACCCGGACGACGTCGAGGCGGTCACCGCGCTGGCCACCCGGACCGAGCTCGACATCACCACCGACCCGGACGACCAGCACGTGCTGGTCGACGGCCGGCCGGTCGACGCGGAGATCCGTTCCCAGGCGGTGACGACCGCGGTCAGCCCGGTGTCGGCGGCCCCGGGCGTACGGCGGCTGCTCGTCGCGGCCCAGCGTGACCTCATCGGCTCCGGCGGCGTGGTGGTCGAGGGCCGGGACATCGGGACCGTCGTCGCGCCGGATGCCGGGCTGAAGGTGTTCCTCACCGCCTCGGCGGACGCGCGGGCCTCCCGGCGGTCCCGGCAGGACGGCACCGACGACCACCGCTCGACCGCCGCGGACCTCGACCGCCGGGACACCTACGACAGCAGCCGGGCGCACAGCCCGCTGCGCGCCGCCGACGACGCCGTGCACGTCGACACCACCGCGATGGGTGTGGCCGAGGTGATCCAGCGGCTGGTCGACCTCGCCGGCGAGCGCTCGATCACCCGGGCCGACGCCGGCACGTGACGCCGGCCGGCGACGCGGGTGACCGACCGGCCGCGCCCAAGGTGGGGCCGGACGAGCTGCGGGTGACCCGGCGGCTCGGGCTGCTGCTCTCCCGGGCGCTCGCCCGGACCACGGTGACCGGGGAGGTCCCGGGGACCGGCCCGGCGCTGCTCGCGGTCAACCACGTGGCCCTAGTCGACGGGCCGCTGATCTACGGCGTGCTCCCGCGGCCGGTGGCGTTCCTGGTGAAGGAGGAGGTGTTCCGCGGGCCGGTGGGGGCGCTGCTGCGGCACACCGGCCAGATCCCGGTACGCCGCGGCCTGGCCGAGCGGGCACCGCTGATCGCCGCCCTGGACCGGTTGGCCGCCGGCGGCATCGTCGGCGTCTTCCCGGAGGGCAGCCGGGGCGAGGGCACCGTCGAGCAGATCCGGCACGGCATCGCGTACCTGGCGGTGCGGTCCGGGGTGCCGGTGGTCCCGGTCGCCGTGCACGGCACGCGGGCCCGGCGGGGATGGGAGTTCTGGCGGCCGCACCGCCCGCCGGTGCGGGTCGTGTTCGGTCCGCCGGTGGCGCTGCCGGCCGGCCGGGCCTCCCGGCGTACCGTGGCCGCTGCCGCCGCCGAGATCCACCGCACGCTCGCGGCCCACGTCGCCGCCACACGGCCGCACCCGGAGGAAGAACACAGATGACCGTCACCGAGGACGACGAGTTCCTCGAACTTCCGGTGCTCGCCGTGGTCGGCCGGCCCAACGTCGGCAAGTCCACCCTGGTCAACCGCATCCTCGGCCGCCGGGAGGCGGTCGTGCAGGACGTGCCCGGGGTGACCCGGGACCGGGTCGCGTACGACGCGCAGTGGGCCGGCCGCCGGTTCACCGTCGTGGACACCGGCGGCTGGGAGCCGGACGCCAAGGGCTTCGCGGCCCGGGTGGCCGCCCAGGCCGAGTACGCGATGAAGGCCGCCGACGCGGTGCTGCTGGTGGTGGACGCCTCCGTCGGCGCCACCGCGACCGACCTGGCGGTGGCCCGGGTGCTGCGCCGCGGCGGCAAGCCGGTCGTGCTGGCCGCGAACAAGGTCGACGACGAGCGGATCGAGCCGGAGGCCGCGTCGCTGTGGTCGCTCGGCCTCGGTGAGCCGTACGCGGTGAGCGCGCTGCACGGCCGCGGCTCCGGGGACCTGCTCGACGCGCTGCTGGCCGCGCTGCCCGAGGCGCCGGCCGACCGCGACCCGCTGGAGGGCGGCCCGCGCCGCGTCGCCCTGGTCGGCAAGCCGAACGTCGGCAAGTCCAGCCTGCTCAACCGGCTCACCGGCGAGGAGCGCTCGGTGGTCGACTCGGTCGCCGGCACCACCGTCGACCCGGTGGACTCCCTGGTCGATATCGGCCAGGAAACTTGGCGATTCGTCGACACGGCCGGGCTGCGGCGCAAGGTGCAGTTCGCCCAGGGCGCGGAGTACTACGCCTCCCTCCGCACCGCGGCCGCGATCGAGGCGGCCGAGGTCGCCGTGGTGCTGCTGGACGCCAGCGAGCCGATCAGCGAGCAGGACCAGCGGGTGATCACGATGGTGATCGAGGCCGGCCGGGCACTGGTGATTGCGTTCAACAAGTGGGACCTGGTCGACGAGGACCGGCGCGAGCAGCTGACCCGCGAGGTCGAGCGGGACCTGTCCCGGGTGAAGTGGGCGCCGCGGGTCAACGTCTCGGCCACCACCGGCCGCAGCGTGGACAAGCTCGCGCCGGCCCTGCGGACCGCGCTGGAGTCCTGGGAGCGGCGGGTGCCGACCGGGCGGCTCAACTCCTGGCTCGGCGAGCTCATCGCCGCGACGCCGCCGCCGGTCCGCGGGGGTAAGCAGCCCCGGGTGCTGTTCGCCACCCAGGCCGGCACCAAGCCGCCGCGGTTCGTGCTGTTCGCCACCGGGTTCCTGGAGCCGACGTACCGGCGGTTCGTCGAGCGGCGGCTGCGGGAGGACTTCGGGTTCCCCGGGACCCCCGTCGAGGTGGCCGTGCGGGTCCGGGAGAAGCGGGGCTCATGACCCCGACCGGCCTGCGGTAGGCTCAACGCGCTCCGCTCCTCCGGGTGCGGTTCGGGACGTGGCGCAGCTTGGTAGCGCACCTGACTGGGGGTCAGGGGGTCGCAGGTTCAAATCCTGTCGTCCCGACAGAGACACAGCCTCCCGCGCGGCGGGCGTACGCGCGGGCGGACGGGCGAGGAGGGCACGGTGCCGCCGAGCGACGGGGAGCCGACGACGGTCACGCAGGTCGCGAGCGACCGCGTCCTCACCATCCCGAACGTCCTGAGCATCCTCCGCCTGCTCGGGGTGCCGCTGTTCCTGTGGCTGCTGCTCGGCCCGGAGGCGGACGGCCTCGCGCTGGCCGTGCTGATGCTGGCGGGGGCCAGCGACTACTTCGACGGCAAGATCGCCCGCGCGATGGGGCAGACCTCGAAGCTCGGCGTGCTGCTCGACCCGGCCGCCGACCGGCTCTACATCCTCGCCACCCTGGCCGCCTTCGTCGCCCGGGACATCATCCCGTGGTGGCTGGCCGCCCTGGTCATCGGCCGGGACCTGGTGCTGCTGCCGACGCTGCCGCTGCTGCGCCGGCACCGGTACGGCCCGCTCAACGTCAGCTACGTCGGCAAGGCCGCCACCTTCAACCTGCTGTACGCCTTCCCGCTGCTGCTCATCGGCGCGAACGACTGGGCGATCTCGGACGCGGTGGTCCCGGTCGCGTGGGCGTTCGTGATCTGGGGGACCGTGCTCTACCTCTACTCCGCCGGCCTCTACCTGACCCAGGTGGTGCAGCTGGTCCGCGCGGACGCGCGGTGAAGGGCGAGCACGCCGAGGGCGCCGCCGACCCGCTGGTCCGCCGGGCACTGGAGCTGCGCGGCACCGACCGGACCCGGCACCGGCCCCGGCTCGGCGGCATGTCGGTCTCGCTGCTGAACGAGCTGATGACCGACCACCTCGACGGCGGGTACGCCGCGGCGGCCCGCCGGCCGCACCGGATGTCACCGGCCCGGTCCCGGGCGGTGCTCGCGCTCGGGCTGCTGCTGGTCGGGCTGGTGCTCGCCGCGGCGTACCGGGGGACGATCCGCAACGCGCCGGAGTCCGAGCGGGCCCGGCAGGCGCTGGTCCGGGACGTGGAGGCCGGCGCCGCGCTGACCGACGAGCTGCGGCGGCGGGCCGAGACGCTGTCCGGGCAGCTGGTCCGGGAGCGGGACACCGCCCTGACCACCAGCCGGGACGGCGACCGGGCCGGCGCCGAGCTGCGCCTGCTGGAGGTCGCCGCGGCCCAGCGGCCGGTGAAGGGGCCGGGGGTCTCGGTGGTGGCCGGGGACGCCGCGCCGTCCACCACGGTCGACCCGGGTACCGGCCAGCGGGTGCCCACCCCGGCCGAGGACAACGGCCGGCTGCGGGACCGGGACCTGCAGAGCCTGGTGAACGCCCTGTGGGCGGCCGGGGCGGAGGCGATCACCGTCGACGGCGAGCGGCTGGCGCCGGTCACCACGATCCGGGCCGCGGGCGAGGCGATCCTGGTCGACCTGCGGCCGGTGCAGAGCCCGTACACGATCGAGGCGATCGGCGACCCGGCCACGCTGCTGCCCCGGTTCGCCGACAGCGAGACCGCCCGCCGGTTCCAGTCCTGGACCGGGCTGTACGGGATCCAGTTCACCGTCCGCGAGGTTGACGAGCTGCGGCTGCGCGGGGGGACCGGGCCGGACCTGCGGTACGCCTCGCCGGTGCCGACCGCGCCACCGGACCCGCCGGCGGCCACGCCCGGCCCGTCGGTGCCCGGCTCGCCGGCACCCGGCCCGTCGGTGTCCGGCCCCGGAGCGTCCGGTTCAGTGGCACCCGGCTCGCCGGCACCCGGCGGGTCGGCGTCCCCGACCCCGCCGTCGGGGTCCCCGTCCGGCCCCGCACCGTCGGGACCGCCCGGGTGGGCGTCGCCTAGGGTGGCCGGGTCCGGGCCGGCTACGGGGTCGCTGCCCGGGTCGGGAGGTGGACCGTGATCCCCGCGATCGCCCTGGCCGTCGGGGTCGTGCTCGGGCTGCTGGTGGAGCCGGTGGTGCCGCTGTGGCTCCAGCCGTACCTGCCGATCGCCGTCGTGGCCGCCCTCGACGCCGTCTTCGGCGGGATCCGGGCCCGGCTGGACGGCATCTTCGACAGCAAGGTCTTCGTCGTCTCGTTCGTCTCTAACGTGCTGGTGGCCGCGCTGATCGTGTTCCTGGGCGACAAGCTGGGGGTCGGCGCGCAGCTGTCCACCGGCGTGGTGGTCGTCCTCGGCATCCGGATCTTCGGCAACGCGGCCGCGATCCGCCGGCACCTGCTGCGCGCATGAGCACCGATTCGAAGTCCATTCCTCCAGGCGAGGATGAGACCGCTCGGCCGGGAACGACTCCCGCGGGCGCCGGTGGCGCGCGGGCGGCCGGCGACGGCCACGACGACCGCGGGACGGACCGGACCGACGACCCCCGACGCTCGGCGGACACGGTAGGGGCCGCCCGCGACGCCGGTGGCCCCGCGGCGGGGAGCGATGGCAGCCCTGTCCCGGACGGCGTCCCTGTCCCGGACCCGGATCCCTCCGGGACGGCCGGCGCCGACCGGGAGGGAAGCTCGTTCGACACCGCGCCGCCCGCCCCGACCGCGACCGGGACGGCGACCGGTGCGACCGCGACCGGCGCGGCCGGGAGCGCGTCCGGGGCCGCTACCCCGGACCTCCCCGGGGCCGCAGACGGGGACGGCGACGGGACCGCGACCCGGGGCCCGGACGAGGGCCGGCCCGGGACCGCGACCTCCGACCGGGACGGGGTCGGGGACAGGACCCCCGACCCGGATGGGGACGGCGCCGGGGCCGGGGACGGGACCGCCGACCCGGACGGGGACCGGCCCGGGACCACCGCCCCGGACCCGGACGAGGACGACACCGGCGACCAGTCGCTGGTCCCGGTGGCGGCCGGTCCGGACGGGCCCGACGGAGGCGACCCGGCCCGCCCGTGGTGGCGCCCGTCGCCGGCGGCCGTGCTGGTCGGCCTGCTGCTGGGCCTGCTCGGCTTCGCCCTGGCGGTCCAGGTCCGCAGCAACACCTCCACCAGCGGCCTGCCGGCCGCCCGGCAGGAGGACCTGGTCCGCATCCTGGACGACCTGTCCTCCCGCGAGGAGCGGCTGCGCCGGCAGATCGCCGAGCTGGAGGCGGCCCGGTCCCGGCTGTCGACCACCGGCGACCGGACCAGCACCGCGCTGGCGGAGGCCCGGACCCGCTCCACCGCGCTCGGCATCCTCGCCGGCACCGTCCCGGCCCAGGGCCCCGGCGTCGAGCTGTCGATCGGCGACCCGGCCCGCCGGCTCACCGCGGAGGACCTGCTCGACGCGGTCGAGGAGCTGCGCGCGGCCGGTGCCGAGGCGATCCAGGTCGGCGGCGTGCGGATCGGCCTGGACTCGGCGTTCACCCGCACCGACCGGGCGATCGCGGTGGACGGCGTCCCGCTGGCCGTGCCGTACACCATCCTGGCCATCGGCGACCCGTCCACGCTGGCCACGGCGATGGAGATCCCCGGCGGGGTGTCGGACACCGCGGGGCGGGCCGGCGGGCAGGCCCGGATCACCCAGCGGGAGCTGGTCAGGATCACCGTGCTGCGCACGCCGCGGACGCCGCGCTACTCCGAGCCGGCCGACTGACCCGCTCCCCGCGCCGGGACCCTGCCCGGCGGGTGAGCGGTGCAGCACGGTCCGATACGGTTCCCGCCGTGACGACGCCCGAGGAGCTGAAGTACACCGCCGAGCACGAGTGGGTCCGCGCGGCCGACGGCTCGACCGTGCGGGTCGGGATCACCGACTACGCGCAGGGCGCGCTGGGCGACATCGTGTTCGTCTCGCTGCCCGCGGTCGGCACCGTGGTCAGCCCCGGTGAGCCGCTCGGCGAGGTGGAGTCGACCAAGAGCGTCTCGGACGTCTTCGCCCCGGTCGCCGGGACGGTCCTGACCCGCAACGAGGCGCTGGAGTCGCAGCCCGAGCTGCTCAACTCCGACCCGTACGGCGAGGGCTGGATCCTGGAGATCGAGGTGGCCGACCTCGGGGTCCTGGACACCCTGCTGGACGCCGCGGCGTACCAGGACCTGATCGACAACACCTGAGAAGACGGGTTGACCCTCCAGTACCGGTTGACCCTTCCCGAACGGGCTGACTAGGCTCGCTCGTCCTGACCCATCCCCCCACGAGCTTCGAGAGCGGGAGGCGAGACCGACCGTGTTCTGCACCCGGTGCGGCCACGACAACCCCGACGACGCGCGCTTCTGCGCGCAGTGCGGCGCGCCGCTGTCCCGGGTCGAGTACGCGTCGTCGCCGGACGCCACCTCGATCTTCCAGCCCGGCAGCTTCGACGAGGCGGGCCTGGGCGACGAGCAGGGCGAGGAGCACGCCGGCGCGGTCGACGCGCTGCCGCCGGGCTCGGCGCTGCTCGTCGTCAAGCGCGGGCCCAACGCCGGCAGTCGCTTCCTGCTCGACCAGGACGTGACCACCGCCGGCCGGCACCCCGACAGCGACATCTTCCTCGACGACGTGACGGTGTCCCGCCGGCACGCGGAGTTCCGCCGGGAGGCCGGCGGCTTCGTGGTGCACGACGTGGGCAGCCTCAACGGCACGTACGTCAACCGGCAGCGCATCGACGTCGCGGCCCTGGCCGGTGGCGACGAGGTGCAGGTCGGCAAGTTCCGGCTGCTCTACCTCGCCGGTGCCCGCACGATCGGGGAAGAGCAGGTCCAGGCACGGTGAGCGCGGCGGGGGCGCACGCGAGGTCCTCCCTGAGCATCGGGGAGGTCCTCGGTCAGCTGCGCCCCGAGTTCCCGGACATCACGATCTCCAAGATCCGCTTCCTCGAGGCCGAGGGGCTGATCCACCCGGAGCGGACCCCGTCCGGCTACCGGAAGTTCTCGTCCGGGGACGTCGCGCGGCTGCGGTTCGTGCTGGCCGAGCAGCGGGACCACTACCTGCCGCTGCGGGTGATCAAGGATCACCTGGACGCGATCGACCGCGGCCTGGAGCCGCCGGACCACGGCCCGGGCAGCACCACCCGGCGCGGGCCGCGGACGGTCTCCGCGGTGCCGCCGGGCGGGCTGCCCGGCCCGGAGGCGTTCACCCCGGAGCCCTCGGAGATCCGGCTGACCCGCGAGGAGCTGCTGGAGCACGCCGGGCTGGAGCCGGGCCAGCTCGACCAGCTCGAGCAGTACGGCCTGCTCAGCAAGCGCTCCGGGGCGGCGTACGACGGCGACGCGCTGGTCGTGGCCACCTGCGCCGCCGAGATGGCCCGGTACGGCATCGAGCCGCGGCACCTGCGGGCGTACCGCACCGCCGCGGACCGCGAGATCGGCCTGTTCGAGCAGGTCGTCACCCCGCTGATGCGGCAGCGCAACCCCGAGGCCCGCGGTCGGGCCGAGGAGGCGGTCAGCGAGCTGGCCGCGCTGTCGGTACGCCTGCACGCCACGCTGGTCCGCGCCGGGCTGCGTGCCGAGCTGGGCGGCTGAGCGTCGAGGCGCGGGGGACCACCGCGGGGCGGCCCGACGCCGCACCGTGTAGCGTCGATCTGGCAGGTCTTGCTGGTGGGGAGGCTCCGCTGTGAACGAGCTGCGTGTCGTGGGTGTCCGGGTGGAGCTGCCCGTGAACCAGCCGATAGTGCTGCTCAAAGAGGCCGACGGCGACCGCTACCTGCCGATCTGGATCGGTGCGGTCGAGGCCTCCGCCATCGCGTTCGAGCAGCAGGGGGTCCGGCCGGCCCGGCCGCTGACCCACGACCTGCTGCGGGACGTGATCGGCGCGCTGGGGGCCAGGCTGGAGGCCGTGCACATCACCGACCTGCGGGACGGCGTGTTCTACGCCGAGCTGGTCTTCGCCGGCGGGGCCCGGGTCAGCGCCCGCCCGTCGGACGCGATCGCGCTCGCGCTGCGCTCCGGCACGACCATCCTCGGCGAGGAGGCGGTGCTGGCCGAGGCGGGCATCTCGATCCCGGACGAGCAGGAGGACGAGGTCGAGAAGTTCCGTGAGTTCCTGGACACGATCTCCCCGGACGACTTCGCCGGCCAGTGAACCGGCGGCCCCCGACCGGTGAACCGACGGCTGCCGGCGGACACGCCGGGCCGGTCCGTTGACCCAGACGGCTCAGCGGCCTAGCGTTCGAATCACCACCGTGCAACTCCCCGGCCGGTGTTCCGAGGAGGGCATCCTGTGAGCCAAACCGGCGGTCAGCCACCGCTGCAGGGCGCGCTGTTCGGGGCGGACGTGCCGGACGAGCTGATCGGCTACCGCGGCACCACGGCCTGCAACGCCGCCGGCATCACCTACCGCCAGCTGGACTACTGGGCCCGCACCGACCTGGTCGCGCCGTCGATACGGTCCGCGGCGGGCTCCGGCACCCAGCGGCTCTACTCGTTCAAGGACATCCTGGTCCTCAAGGTGGTCAAGCGGCTGCTGGACACCGGGGTCTCGCTGCACAACATCCGGGTCGCGGTCGAGCACCTGCGGGCCCGCGGGGTCGCCGACCTCGCCGGGGTGACGCTGCTGTCCGACGGGACCACGGTCTACGAGTGCACCTCGGCCGAGGAGGTCGTCGACCTGCTCGCCGGCGGCCAGGGCGTCTTCGGCATCGCGGTCAGCGGCGCGCTGCGGGAGCTGCACGGCTCGCTGGCGCAGCTGCCGTCCGAGCGTGCCGAGCCGGCCGAGGAGACCGGGGCCGGCGCGGACGGGAAGTCCGACGAGCTGGGACAGCGCCGCCGCCGGCGCTCCGCCTCCGCCTGACCCGACACGGGCCGGACCGGTCGGTGCCGGTCGGTGCCGGTCGATACGGTCATCCGTCCGTCCGCGGCCGGTACGGGCGTCCCGGGGACGAGCCGCCCGGCGCCGGATCGACACCGGCGGCGACGCTGATAACCTGGATCAGCTGCAGATCCCGTGTGGGAGAGCTCCCGGCAAGCCGGCCGGGGCGCCGAAGGGGCAACCTCCCCGGAACCTCTCAGGCCACAGGACCACACGGGTCAGGCGACTCTGGACGACCGCGGACAGAGGGGGAGCGTCCGGGCACCGCTGCCCGGACACCGGCCACCCCGCACCACCGTCCAGCCGACCCCGAGCAGCCGAGGGATGACCGCCGCATGTCCGAGCTGACACAGCCCGCGAGCCCCACCGACCCGACCGGTCCGAGCTCCGCCGGCACGCAGACCACCCGGATCGCCGACCCCGGCGCCGCCGCCCCGACGGGTACGGGTCCGGCCGGGGGCGCCGGGTCGCTGGCCGGGCTGGAGGCCGCCGCGCCGTTCGCCGGCCGGCACGTCGGGACCCGGGAGGACGACCAGGCCCGGATGCTGGCCGCCGTGGGCTTCGGTTCGCTGGCCGAGCTGACCGCCGCCGCCGTGCCCGGCTCGATCGCCGACGACAGCCGCCTCGCGCTGCCCGAGGCCGCCTCCGAGGCCGCGGTGCTGGCCGAGCTGCGCGGGCTCGCCGCCCGCAACACCACCGCGACCAGCATGATCGGTCTCGGCTACAGCGACACGATCACGCCGCCGGTGATCCGCCGGAACATCATGGAGAACCCGTCCTGGTACACGGCGTACACGCCGTACCAGCCGGAGATCGCGCAGGGCCGGCTGGAGGCGCTGCTGAACTTCCAGACCGTGGTGGCGGACCTGTCCGGGCTGCCGACCGCGAACGCCAGCCTGCTCGACGAGGCCACCGCCGCGGCCGAGGCCGTCGCGCTGGCCCGCCGGGTGTCCCGGACCGCGCCCACCGCCCCGGTGGTGCTGGACGCCGACTGCCTGCCGCAGACCATCGCGGTGATCCGGACCCGGGCGAAGCCGATGGGCATCCCGATCGAGGTCCGCGACGTGGCGGCCGACGGGCTGCCGGACGGGGAGATCGCCGGGCTGCTGCTGCAGTACCCCGGCGCGTCCGGGGAGGTCCGGGACTGGTCCGCGGTGGCCGCCGCCGCCAAGGAGCGCGGGGCGGTCGTCGCGGTCGCCGCCGACCTGCTCGCGCTGACCCTGCTGCCGGCGCCGGGGGAGTGGGGCGCCGACGTGGTGGTCGGCTCGGCCCAGCGGTTCGGGGTGCCGCTCGGCTTCGGCGGCCCGCACGCCGGGTTCATGTCCGTCCGGGACGGCCTGCAGCGGCACCTGCCCGGCCGGCTGGTCGGGGTGTCCCGGGACGCTGACGGCGCCCCGGCGTACCGGCTGGCGCTGCAGACCCGCGAGCAGCACATCCGCCGGGAGAAGGCGACCAGCAACATCTGCACCGCGCAGGTGCTGCTCGCCGTGATGGCCGGCGCGTACGCGGTCTACCACGGGCCGGACGGGCTGACCGCGATCGCCCGCCGGGTCCACCGGTACGCGGCGGTGCTGGCCGCCGGCCTGCGCGCCGGCGGTGTCGACGTGCCGACGAACACCTTCTTCGACACGGTGACCGCCCGGGTGCCCGGCTCGGCGCAGGATGTTGTCGACAAGGCGGCGAACAGCGGTGTCAACTTGCGGCTGGTCGACGCCGACACCGTCGGGATCGCCTGCGACGAGGTCACCGGGCGCGGGCACCTGGCCGCGGTGTGGGCCGCCTTCGGGGTGACCGGCGACGTGGCCGCGCTCGACGCCGCCACCCCGGACGCGTACGGCCCGGCCCGGACCGGGGACTTCCTCACCCACCCGGTCTTCGCCGACCACCGCTCGGAGACCTCGATGCTGCGCTACCTGCGCCGGCTCGCGGACTTCGACTACGCGCTGGACCGGGGCATGATCCCGCTCGGCTCGTGCACGATGAAGCTCAACGCGGCCGCGGAGATGGAGCCGGTGTCCTATCCGGGCTTCGCCGGGATCCACCCGTTCGCGCCGGCCGGGCAGGTGCCCGGCTACCTGGAGCTGATCGGCGACCTGGAGCGCTGGCTGGCCGAGGTCACCGGCTACGACGCCGTCTCGCTGCAGCCGAACGCCGGCTCCCAGGGCGAGCTGGCCGGGCTGCTGGCCATCCACGCGTACCACGCCGCGAACGGGCAGGGGCACCGCGACGTCTGCCTGATCCCGCAGTCCGCGCACGGCACCAACGCCGCCTCGGCCGCGATGGCCGGCATGCGGGTGGTCGTCGTCCGGACCCGGGACAACGGCGACGTCGACCTGGACGACCTGCGGGCCAAGGTCGAGCGGCACGCCGGCGAGCTGGCCGCGCTGATGGTCACCTACCCCTCCACCCACGGCGTGTTCGAGCAGGACATCGCCGCGGTCTGCGCGGCCGTGCACGACGCCGGCGGCCAGGTGTACGTGGACGGCGCCAACCTCAACGCGCTGGTCGGGCTGGCCCGCCCGGGCCGGTTCGGCGCGGACGTCTCGCACCTGAACCTGCACAAGACGTTCTGCATCCCGCACGGCGGCGGCGGCCCCGGGGTCGGGCCGGTGGCGGCCCGGGCGCACCTCGCGCCGTACCTGCCCAACCACCCGCTGCAGCCGCTGGCCGGTCCGGACACCGGCCCGGGGCCGGTCAGCGCGGCGCCGTGGGGGAGCGCGTCGATCCTGCCGATCTCCTGGGCGTACGTGCGGCTGATGGGGCCGGACGGGCTGGTGCACGCCACCCGGTCGGCGATCCTGGCCGCCAACTACGTCGCGGCCCGGCTGCGCGAGCACTACCCGGTGCTCTACACCGGCGCCGGCGGGCTGGTCGCCCACGAGTGCATCGTCGACCTGCGGCCGATCACCAAGGCGACCGGCGTCACCGTCGACGACGTGGCCAAGCGGCTCATCGACTACGGCTTCCACGCCCCGACGATGTCCTTCCCGGTCGCCGGCACGCTGATGATCGAGCCGACCGAGTCCGAGGACCTGGCCGAGCTGGACCGGTTCGTCGACGCGATGATCGCGATCCGGGCCGAGATCGACCGGGTCGCGGCGCAGGAGTGGGACGGCGCGGACAACCCGCTGCGCAACGCCCCGCACACCGCGGCGATGGTGGCCGCCGACAAGTGGGACCACCCGTACGAGCGGGAGCTGGCGGCGTACCCCGGGTCGGTGGACCGGGCCGGGAAGTACTGGCCGCCGGTCCGCCGGGTTGACGGCGCGTACGGCGACCGCAACCTGGTCTGCAGCTGCCCGCCGGTCGCCGCGTACGAGGACTGACCGCCGGGTCCTCCTTCCGGAGGAGGGCGTCCGACCGGTCGGCGGCCCCGGGACCTGGCATCGTGAGGGTGTGGCGGTGGCGGGCGCGATCCGGTCGGCCCGGCCGGCGGGGGAGCGCGCCGGCCGGCCGTTCGCGGCCGCGGCCGCCCTGGTCGCCTCGACGGCGCTGGCGGTCACGCTGGCCGGGGTGCG
>CADCTP010000335.1 GCA_902805565.1 uncultured Mycobacteriales bacterium | reverse complement strand
GCCCCGGGGTGACCGGCCGGGTGGCCGGGACGTCCAGGGCGTCCGCCGGCAGCGCCCGCAGCACCTCGCCGACGCCGGCCAGCACCGCCCGCACCGCGGTCGCCGGCAGCCGGGCCCCGGCGGCCAGCTCCACCGGCTCCGGGTCGGAGCCGGCCAGCTCGGCCGCGCTCACCCGGTACGCCGCGCACAGCAGCAGCAGCTCCTCGACCGCCAGCGGCCGGACCCCGGCCTCGACCTGGGTCAGCGTGCCGGCCTGCCAGCCGACCAGGCCGTAGGACCGCAGCAGGGTGGCCGCCTCCTCCTCACCCAGCCCGCGCTCGGCCCGGACCCGGGCGGCCCCGGCGGCCAGCACCTGGCGCAGCGAGCGGGCCCTCACCGGCCCCACACGGCCCGTCCCGCCGCCCGGACGGTGGCCCGGTAGAGCGGCCCGGTACGGGAGCGGGCGAGCGCGGCGCGGGCCGCGTTCGAGCCGCAGGCGCCGTGCACGCCGCCGCCGGGGTGGGCCGAGGAGGAGGCCAGGAACAGCCGGTCGACCGGGGTGTCGGCGCGGCCCAGCCCGGGCGTCGGCCGGAAGACCAGCTGCTGGAACAGCGCCGCCGTGCCGCCGCCGATCGCCCCGTCGTCCAGGCTCCGGTCGCCGGCCTGCAGGCCGGCCGGGTTGGCCACCGACCGGCCGACGACCAGGCCGCCGAAGCCGGGCGCGTGCCGCTCGATCACCGCCTGCATCCGGTCGGCGACCCGGGCCGTCAGCTCGGGCGTCCAGTCCAGGTCCCGCGGCACGTGCGTGTACGCCCAGAGCGTCTCGGTGCCGGCCGGCGACCGGCTCGGGTCGGCCGCGTTCATCTGCCCGGCCAGCATGAACGGCTCGGCCGGGAGCTGCCGCTCGGCCAGGTCCAGCGCGAACCGGCCCAGCCCGCGCAGGTCCACCCCGAGGTGCACGGTCCCGGCCCGGGACACCTCCGGGTTCGACCACGGCACGGGCGCGGACAGCGCCCAGTCGACCTTCACCGTGGCGTCGTCCCAGTGGAAGGTCTCCAGGTCCCGGACGACCCGGGTCGGCAGGTGGTCCGGGCCGACCAGGTCCCGGTAGAGCGACGGCGCGACCACGTCGGCGACCACCGCCCGGCGCGCCTCCAGCAGGTCGCCGTCGGCGGTCCGGACCGCCCGGGCCACCCCGCCCCGCACCTCGACCCTGGTCGCCCGGACCCCGCAGCGCAGCTCGCCGCCCCGGCTCTCCAGCCGACGGACCAGCGCGTCGATGATGGACCGGGCGCCGCCCCGGGCGATCGGGAAGCCGACGTCCTGGGCCAGCATGGCCAGGATCCAGCCGAGGATCGCGCTGCCGGCCGCGTCCAGGGTGAGGTCGGCGTGCATCGCGTTGCCGGCGATCAGCAGCCGCGCGCCCTCGCCCCGGAACCGCTCCTCGCCGTACCGGCGGGTCGAGAGCAGGCCGAGCCGCGCGGTGCGCAGGGCGTCGGCGGTGCCGAGCTTGCGCACCAGCGTCGTCACCGGCCGGACCGGCGGGAACGGGGTGAGCAGCCCCCGCACGACCTCGTCGCGGATGCGTTCGAAGGCGTCGTACTCGCCGCGCCAGCGGTCGCCGTCGCCGGCCGCGAACCGCTCCACCGACGCGGCGGTCTCCTCGACGTCCCGGGACAGGGTGACCGCCCGGTCGTCCGGCAGCACCTGCACCAGCGGGACCTCGTGGTGCAGCCACTGCAGGCCGTACCGGTCCAGCCGCAGGTCGCGGATCGTCGGCGACGCGGCCGTGAGCGGGTAGAACGCGCTGTAGACGTCGCTGTGGAAGCCGGGGGCGGCCAGCTCCGCGGTGCGCACGGCGCCGCCCGGGACCTCGTTCGCCTCGATCACGAGCACCGACCAGCCCGCGTCGGCCAGCAGGTTGGCCGCGACCAGGCCGTTGTGGCCGGCCCCGATGACCACCGCGTCCCACGCCATGGATCGATCCTCCTCCGGTCCGCGTGGACCACGCGGTCCGGGGTACCCGCCGGGGGTGGAAGGACTCACGTTCATCGGCACCGCGACCACGCTGATCCGGTACGCCGGGATCACCGTGCTCACCGACCCCAACTTCCTGCACCGCGGGCAGCGGGCCTACCTCGGGAAGGGGCTGTGGTCCACGCGGCTCACCGAGCCCGCACTCGCCGTCGAGGAGCTGCCGCCGCTGGACGCCGTCGTGCTGTCCCACCTGCACGGCGACCACTTCGACCGGGTCGCCCGGCGCGGGCTCGGCCGGGACGCGCCGGTGGTGACCACCCCGGCGGCGGCCCGGCGGCTGTCCCGCTGGGGGTTCTTCTGCCGGCCGCTGCAGACCTGGGAGTCCTGGACGCTGCACAAGGACGACGCGCGGCTGCGGGTGACCGCGCTGCCCGGGCGGCACGCGCCCGGGGCGCTGCGCAAGGCGTTCCCGCCGGTGATGGGCAGCCTGCTGGAGTTCTCCGGCGGCGGGGTGCCGCCGCTGCGGCTCTACCTCTCCGGCGACACGCTGGTGCACGACGACCTGCGGCAGATCGCGGTCCGGCACCCCGACCTGGACCTCGGCGTGCTGCACCTGGGCGGCACCCGGGTGCTCGGCCTGCTGCTGACCATGGACGGCCGGCAGGGCGTCGACCTGCTGGAGCTGCTCCGGCCGGCGGTCGCGGTGCCGATCCACCACGACGACTACGGCGTGTTCAGGTCGCCGCTGTCGGACTTCCTGGCCGAGGTGGACCGGCGGCGGCCGCCCAGCCGGGTGGTCACCGTCGGCCGCGGGGAGACGATGCCGCTGCCGGTGCCGGAACACTGGGCGAATTAAGCCCGCGTGTCTTGTTCGGCTGGGCCGGACGGCTCATTCTCAGGGGACCACCCGCCGTACCGTCCCCGGGAGCGCCCATGTCGATCGCCCGCTCGCTCCACCTGCTGCTCGGCGCGCTGGCGCTGGTCGCCGGCCTGCTCGTGGGGCCGGCGGTCGTCGCCCCGGCCGCCGCCCCACCGGCCGCCGCGGCCGTGTACCCCTCCTGCACGATCAGCGGCTGCTCGGCCGCCCGGACCGCGCTCACCGGCTGGAAGCAGCTCGGCCTGCCCACCACCCGGGCCTGGTACGCCTGGCCGTACGGGCAGTACAACTTCGCCGGCGGGCGGCACGGCAACTACGAGGGCCAGCTCCCGACCTCCGGCACCTACCACGAGTACGACGTGTACCCGCGGCCGCGCGGGGCGGCCCGGGACGCGCACCGGATCGTGGTCAACCGCTCGACCGGGGCGGCCTGGTACACCCCCGACCACTACACGGACTTCTACCGCATCGCCTGAGCCCTCAGCCGTCCTCCCGCGGCGCCCGCTCCGGCGGGCCCGCCTCCTCCTCCCGGAGGGTCGCGAGGTCGACCTGGCGGCCGAGCTCGTCGACGGTGCGGAAGTCGCCGACGAAGACGCCGTGCCGGCGCAGCCGGAGCACCCGCCGGGTGTGGCCGAGCTTGTCGGTGTAGGTGACGTGTTCCACGGTCACGCCCCCCGGCCCCGTGAGTCGCACGCTGCCCAGTGTCACCCGTTCGGATGACCTGAGCAGGTCGATCTGCACGTTCCGTGGTGGCCACTCGACGTCCCGGGCCGGGACCGAGGCGATCCGGGCCCGCACGGCGGCCACCACGTCCGGCCGGCACGGCGCGGTGAGGGCGAGCACCGCGACCGCCGCCGCCCGGCTGGTCCGGGACCGGGCGACGTCACCGGCGCAGGTGCCGGCGCGGGAGTGCAGCCGCACCTCCAGGGCGCGGTCCCGGGACAGCGGTCGGCTCGGCACCGCCTCAGTTTATCGAACAGGCGTTCGATTCGTACGCTGGGGCGGTGTCCCGGGCCGACCTGCTGATGGCGGCGTCCGTGCCGGCGCTGCTGGTCGCCGGCGTGCTGCCGTGGCACAGCGTCGAGCTGTGCGCGACCGCCGGCTGCGGCACCGTCCGGGCGACCGGGTGGGGCGGGTCGCCGGCCTGGGCGCTGCCGCTGCTGGCCGGGCTGCTGGTGGCCGGGATGTGGATGCTGTCGCTGCCCGGCCGCGGCCGGGTGCCGACCGCGCTGGCCGCGCTGGCCGCGGCCGTGCCGGTGCTGGCGGCCGCGGTGGTGGTGGCCACCCTGGACGCGCTGGTCTTCGGCCGGCCTCGCGCCTTCTCCTTCCGGCTGCCGGTGATCGCCGAGTTCCCGATCCTGTCCGTACGGCCCGGGGCCGGGCTGTTCCTGGGGCTGGCCGGGCTGCTCCTGCAGGCCGCCGCCGGCTGGCTGGCCCTGCGCCGCCGCAAGGGCCTGGTCTCGCCGCACCCACCCGGCCTGGCCGCGCAGTCCGGCCTGCCCGGGCCGTCGGGCCTGCCCGGGCCGTCGGGCCTGCCCACGCCGTCGGGCCGGCCCGGGCCGTCGGGTCCGCCCGCTTCGCCCGGCCTGATTTCCCCGTCGGGCCTGCCTGCGCCGTCGGGCCTGCCTGCGGCGTCGGGTTCGCCCGCTTCGCCCGGCCTGCTCTCCCCGTCCGGCCTGACCGCG
>CADCTP010000334.1 GCA_902805565.1 uncultured Mycobacteriales bacterium | reverse complement strand
GGCTGGTCGCGCACCTGGAGGCGGCCGCCGGCACCGGGGGCGAGGGCGGGGTCGGCGCGCTCGGCGCGGCGGCACTCGGCGCCGACGGGCTGGCCCTGTTGCTCGGCTCGGCCGAGGCCCTGGAGGTCGACCTGGCCGCGATGTCGGCCCGCGCCGACGCCGAGCGGGACCGGCTGCGGGCGATCCTGGAGGAGGCCTGCGGGCGGCTCGCGCCGGGCCGGCCGGTCGCCGAGCTGGTGCCCGAGCTGCTGCGCGACCACCCGGACGCGGACGGCATCCTGGTCGAGGCGCAGGCGCTGACCGAGGAGGTCATCGCCTGGACCGCCGAGCACGGCCTGGCCCCTTACCGGGACGGCACCTGCCTGGTCGGTCCGGCGCCGGAGTCCCGGCAGTGGGCGATGGCGATGATGTCCTGGGCCGCGCCCGGTGAGCCGGACACCCCCTCGTGGTATTGGGTGACCCCACCCCGCCCGGAGTGGCCCGAGGAGGACCGGGAGGAGTGGCTGCAGATCTTCAGCCGTACGACCCTGCCGGCGATCACCGTGCACGAGGTCGCCCCCGGCCACTTCTCGCACGGGCTGGCCCTGCGGCACGCGCCGACCCTGCCACGCCGGCTGTTCAGCAGCGACGCGTTCATCGAGGGCTGGGCGCACTACGTCGAGGAGGTGGCGATCGAGGAGGGGTTCCACGCCGCCGATCCGCGCTTCGCCATCGGCGTGGCGATCGAGGCGCTGCTCCGGGTCACCCGACTGGCCTGCGCGATCGGGCTGCACACCGGCGCGATGACGGTGACAGAGGCGGCGGCCCGGTTCGAGCGCGACGCGTTCACGCCGGGCTCCGGGGCGCTGTCGGAAGCCCGCCGAGGCTCCTTCGACCCGACGTACGGGCGGTACACCTGGGGCAAGCTGGCCATCCGGGACCTCCGCGAGCAGGCTCGGCGGCAGTGGGACGGCGAGTTCGGGCTGCCCCGCTTCCATGCCGCACTGCTGGAGCTCGGTGCGCCTCCGCTGGGTCTTCTGTCGTACGCACTCGGCGACTGAGCCCCGCGCGCGATAGTGTCCCGGCTCATGGCCTACGGATATGCGGGTCAGACGACCGCGCGTCGACCGGAGCAGCGGATCAAGGCGTCCGATGTCCGGTCGGTGCAGTTCGGCAAGCCACCGTTCGGACGCCGCGGATACGACGAGATCGAGGTCGACGAGTTCCTCCGCAAGGTGACCGAGGCGCTGGCGCAGACCCGGGGCGTCCCGGCGCTGGACGCCGAGGAGGTGCACCAGGTCGCCTTCCGCAAGCCGCGGATCGGCAGCCGGGGGTACGACGAGGACGAGGTCGACGCCTTCCTCGACCTGGTCGAGGCGGAGCTGCGCTGGCGCGCGTCGCCGGAAGGCCAGCAGGAGATGGCCGGGCCGCCCGCGGGCGCCGGCTACGGGCTGGCCAACGGCGCCACGCAGGGCTACCTCGGTGGTGGTCCGGCGGTCCCGACCGCCGGGCCGGCGGTGCGGGCGGTCACCGTCGCGCTACTGGCCGGGCAGGGTCGTCTCCTGGTGACCGAGCTGCCCGACCCGACCACCGGGCGCACGGTCTACCGACCACCGGGCGGCGAGATCGCCTTCGGCGAGCGGGGCCACGAGGCGGTCCGGCGGGCGCTGCGGGACGAGTTCGGCATCACGCTGTCCGAGGTGCGGCCGATGGCCACGCTGGAGAGCATCCACCGGTTCGCCGGGCGGGAGGCGCACGAGCTCGTCCTGGTCTACGAGGTGGCGACGGCCGACCCGGGGATCTGGCAGCAGGCCCGGCTCCGCAGCCGGCGCGGCGACCTGACCGCGATCTGGGCGCCGGTGGACATGTTCCGCCGCGGCGAGGCCCCGCTGCTGCCCGACGGCCTGGTGCCGCTGCTGGGCTGACCCCGCCCGGTTCGTCCCGGGTGGGAGGATCCCGCGGTGCGCGTGCTCATGCTGTCCTGGGAGTACCCGCCGCTGCTGGTCGGCGGGCTGGGTCGGCACGTGCACGCCCTGGCCGAGGCGATGGGTCGCGGCGGTCACGAGGTCACCGTGCTGACCCGGCACGCCGCCGGGCTGCCGTACGACGAGGTCGTCGGCGGGGTCCGGGTGGTGCGGGTGCCGGAGGACCCGTCCCTGCTGTCCTTCGGTGCCGACCTGCTGGCCTGGACGATGGCCCTCAACCACGCCCTGACCCGGGCCGGCCTGGCGGTCTGCGCCGACGGCCGGCCGGACGTGGTGCACGCGCACGACTGGCTGGTCGCGCACGCCGCCACCACCCTCAAGCACCACCTGGGCGTTCCGCTGGTGGCGACCCTGCACGCGACCGAGGCCGGCCGGCACCAGGGCTGGCTGCCCGGGCCGATGAACCGGGCGATCCACTCCGTCGAGTGGTGGCTGACCTACGAGGCCCGGCGGGTGGTCGCCTGCTCGGCGTACATGCGCTGGGAGGTCACCCGCCTGTTCGAGCTGCCGGCGGAGAAGGTCGACGTGATCCCGAACGGGGTGGACGCCGCGCGCTGGCAGCCCGGGCCGGAGCAGGTGGCCGCGGCCCGGCGGCGCTGGGCCGGGGACGGGCCGCTGCTGGCGTACGGCGGGCGGCTGGTGCACGAGAAGGGCGTCCAGGACCTGATCGCGGCGCTCCCCCGGCTGCGGCGCCGGCACCCCGGCCTGCGGCTGGTCGTGGCGGGCACCGGGCCCGCCGCGGACGAGCTGCGCGCGCAGGCCCGGCGGCTCCGGCTCGGCAAGGCGGTGGCCTTCGCCGGGTTCGTGCCCGACACCGACCTGGCCGCGCTGGTGGCGGCGGCCGACTGCGCGGTCGTGCCCAGCCTGTACGAGCCGTTCGGGCTGGTCGCGCTGGAGGCCGCGGCGGCGGGCGCGCCGGCGGTGGTGGCCGACGTGGGCGGGCTGGCCGAGCTCGTCGAGCCGGCGCTGCGGTTCCCGCCCGGCGACGTGGCGGCGCTGGCGGCCCGGATCGACGAGGTGCTGGCCGACCAGGTGCTGGCGCGGCGGCTGGTCCGCCGGGCCCGGGAGCGGCTGGCCGGCGAGCACGGCTGGCCGGGGATCGCCGCGAGGACGGTCGAGGCCTACACGCTGGCCGCCCGGCAGGAGCGCGCGCTGCAGGCCTCCACGGCCCCGCGGCTGGTCGTCCGGGACGGCAACCTGCTCACCGGTCGCCCGTAGAGCAGGTCGCCGCCCCGGCCTCAGCTCGGCTCGGTGCCGTACTTCTCCTTGTGCAGCGCCCGGGCCTGCCCGATCCAGTCCTCCCGCTCGATCCGGGTACGGAAGTCGCGCAGCTCGTCCCGGACCCGCTGCAGCTCGTCCCCGTCGAGCAGGGCGAGCTGGCGGAAGCTGACGATGCCCAGGCTGTGCAGCATCCGCTCCATCGACGGGCCGATGCCGCGCAGCGCGCGCAGGTTGTCGGTGACCGCCGGGATCTCCATCGTCGGCGCCTCGTTGAACGCCACGCTCGGGATCAGCGGCGCCACGGCCGGGGGGCGCGGGATGACCGCGGTCGGCTCGTCCACCCCCGTCCGGTCGACCGGCTCCGTCGGCGAGGTGTCCCGCCGGTCGGCCCCGGGGCGGCCGCCGAGGTCGCTGAAGGCCGGGCCGGTCCTGGGCCGCCCGGCGCCGGCACCCGCGCCGGCCCCGCCGGTGCCGAACCCGGCGACCCGGACGTCGGTCGGGGCGAAGACGGCCGTGTCGCCGTCGGCATCGGCGCCGCCGGTCGGGTCGGCGGCGGCAGCGTCGTTGCCGGCCGTGCCGGCGGCCGGGTCGGCGCCGGCCGCATCGTTGGTGAGGTCAGAGTCCGTCGCCTCGCGGCCGGCGGCCTCGCCGCCGATGGCGTCAGCGTCCGCCCCGGTCGCCCGGGGGCCACCCGCGTCCGCGTCGGTCGCGTCCGCCTCGGCCTCCGGCACGTCCAGCTCGGTCACCACGACGACGTCCTCGACCACGATGACCTCGTCGCCGTCGGCCGCCACCTCGACGACGGCCTCCTCCAGCACGATCATCGTGTCGTCCGTCGTGTCGTCCGGCCCGGCACCGTCGCCGGTGACCGGGGCCGCCGCGGCCGACCCGGCGTCGCCTTCGCCGCCGGCGGTGACCGGGGCCCGTCCGGACCCGTCGGCGACCGTCTCCTCCGCGAGGGCGGATCCGGCCGGCTCGGCGTCCAGCAGAGCGGCGGAGACTGCCTCGGACGGCATGACGTCCGAGGTCACCGGCTCGGCGTCCAGCAGAGCGGCGGACACCGCATCGGACGGCGCGCCGCCGATCGGGTCCGCGTCCGACGACCCCACCGGCAGCGCACCGGCCGGCTCGGCATCCAGCAACTCGGCCGACACCGCATCGGACGACCCGACCTCGACCGGCTCCGGGTCCGGGTCGGAGGACCCGACCGGGAGCGCCTCAGCCGGCGCCGCATCGGACGACGGGGCGTCCGCGGAGGCCGCGTCGGCCGGGTCGGCGTCGAGCAGCGCCGCCGGCGGCCCGGACGGGACCGCGCCCGACGGCTCCCCGGCGGCCGGACCCGGGTCGA
>CADCTP010000333.1 GCA_902805565.1 uncultured Mycobacteriales bacterium | reverse complement strand
ACCGTCGTCGTCGGCGCCGGCGCCACGCTGGCCGTGGTGCAGGCACACGCCCGGGCGGCCGGCTGGCAGCTCGGGCTGGACTGGGCGGCCCGGGACTCGGCCACGGTCGGCGGGGCGGTCGCCACCAACGCCGGCGGCCTGCGGGTGCTGCGCTGGGGGCCGGCCCGGGCCCAGCTCGTCGGGGCCGAGGTCGCGCTGTCCTCCGGCGCGCTGCTGTCCCGGGTGACCGGGCCGCTGAAGGACTCCACCGGGTACGACCTGTCCGGGCTGCTGTGCGGGAGCGAGGGCACCCTCGGCGTGCTGACCCGGCTCCGGCTGCGGCTGGTGCCGCCGCTGCCGGCGGTCCGGGCCGTGGCGCTGGCCGGGGTCCCGTCGATCGCCGCCGCCCAGGCCCTGCTGGCCGGCGTGCGGCGGGCGCCGCTCGACGTGGTCGCGGCCGAGGTGTTCGGCGCCCGGGCCCTGGACCTGCTCGACCTGCCGGCCCCGCTGCCCGACCGGTGGCCGGTGTACGTGCTGCTGGAGACCGTGGGCGGCCCGGACGAGCTGGCCACCGCCCTGTCCGGCGGCCAGGACCCGGCCCCGGCCGTGCCGGCGGGCGGTGGGCTCGCGGACGGCGCCGGGCTCGCGGACGGCGGTGGGGACCCGGGCGGCGGCGGGGACGCCGTGCTCGCGGGGGACGTGGCCGACCGGGCGCGGCTGTGGCGCTACCGGGAGGACCTGCCGCCGGCGGTGGCCGCGGCCGGCGTACCGGTGAAGCTGGACGTGTCCGTGCCGGCCGAGCGGCTGGCCGAGGTCTGGCAGGCGCTCGCCGGGGACCCGGGGACGATCCTGTTCGGACACTTGGCCGAGGCGAACCTGCACGTCAACGTCCTGGGTGCGGCCGAGGAGGAGGCCGTCGCCGACCGGGTGCTGCGGCTGGTCGCCGCGGTCGGCGGCTCGATCAGCGCGGAGCACGGCATCGGCCGGGCCAAGACCCGCTGGCTGCACCTGACCCGCTCGCCGGCCGAGCTCGCGGCGATGCGCGCGGTCAAGGCCGCCCTCGACCCGACCGGCGTCCTCAACCCCGGCGTCCTCCTCCCCTGACCTCGGGCGCCGCCGCGCGGCTGAGGGTCAGGCCGGGCGGACGGTGAAGTCCTCGATGACCGGGTTGGCCAGCAGCGTCTCGGCGATCCGGGCGACCACCGACTCGTCGGCGTCGTCGGCGACGTCCAGCTCGAAGTGCTTGCCCTGCCGGACCCCGGTGACCCCGGCGTAGCCGAGGCGGCCGAGCGCGCCGAGGATCGCCTGCCCCTGCGGGTCCAGGATCTCCGGCTTCAACGTCACGTCGACGACCACGCGTGCCACGGCGACGACCCTACCGGTCGCCCCGGCCGGTCAGCGCGCGGCGACCGGCGCGCCGACCACCCGGCCCAGGGTGGCGAGGAAGTCGTCGACCTCGGCCTCCGTGGTCGCGAACGAGGTCATCCAGCGCACCTCGCCGGTGGCCTCGTCCCAGACGTAGAACGGGTACGCCGCCTGCAGCGGGGCCACCGCCGCGGCCGGCAGCACCGCGAACACCGCGTTCGCCTCCACCGGCCGGGTGATCCGGACGCCGGGCACCGCCGCCGCCCCGGCCGCGAGCCGGGCCGCGGTGCCGTTGGCCCGCCGGGCGTTGCGCAGCCACAGGTCGTCGGACAGCAGCGCGACGAACTGGGCCGCCGCGTACCGCATCTTGGACGCGAGCTGCATCCCCTGCTTCCGCCGGAACGGCAGATCCCCGGCCAGGTCCGGGCGCAGCACGACGACCGCCTCGGCGCCCATCGCGCCGTTCTTGGTGCCGCCGAAGGACAGCACGTCCACCCCGCAGCCGGTGCTGACCTCGCCGAGCGACACCCCGAGGCCGGCGGCGGCGTTGGCCAGCCGCGCGCCGTCCATGTGCACGAACAGGCCGCGCGAGTGCGCCCAGTCGGCCAGCTCGCGGACCGCCGCCAGCGGGTACCGGGTGCCGAGCTCGGTGGACTGGGTGATCGACAGCGCCCGGGCCTGCACGTGGTGCTCGTCGCCGACCCCGCGCACCAGCCGGTCGGCCGCCTCGACCCCGAACCGGCCGTCGGTGGTCGCGGCCAGCAGCAGCTTGCAGCCGAGCTGCCGCTCCGGCGCGCCGCACTCGTCGGTGTGCACGTGCGCGCTGTCCGCGCAGATCACCGCCTCGTACGGGCGGATCAGCGAGCCGAGGGACAGCACGTTCGCGCCGGTGCCGTTGAAGACCAGGTGCGCCTCGGCGTCCGGGCCGAAGTGGTCCCGGAACAGCCGCTTCGCCTCGGCCGTCCACGGGTCGGCCCCGTACGAGGGGGCGTCGCCGTCGTTGGCCGCCACGATCGCGGCCAGGACGTCCGGGTGCACCGGGGCGTGGTTGTCGCTGCCGAAGGACTTCACGCCGCTCCCGGCCAGTCGGAGAAGGAGAGACCGGTGATCCGCTCGTACGCCTCGACGTACCGGGCCCGGGTCGCCTCGACGATCCGGTCCGGCAGCTCCGGCGGGTCGCCGTGCCGGTCCCAGTTCGCCGCGAGCCAGTCCCGGACGAACTGCTTGTCGTACGACGGCTGGGCGCCGCCCGGCCGCCACCGGTCCGCCGGCCACCACCGGGACGAGTCCGGGGTCAGCACCTCGTCGCCGAGGGTCAGCGTGCCGGCGGCGTCGAGGCCGAACTCCAGCTTGGTGTCGGCGAGCAGGATGCCCCGCCCGGCCGCGAGGTCGGCGGCCCGCCGGTAGACCGCCAGGGTCAGGTCCCGCAGCTCGCCGGCCCGGCCCGGGCCGACCAGCGCCTCCACCTCCGGGAAGGAGAGGGGCTCGTCGTGCGCGCCGACCGGCGCCTTGGTCGTCGGGGTGAAGACCGGCTCCGGCAGCCGGGAGCCGTCGGTCAGCCCGGGCGGCAGCGGCACGCCGGACACCGTCCCGGTCGCGCGGTAGGCCGGCACCCCGGACCCGGCCAGGTAGCCGCGGGCGACGCACTCCACCGGCAGCATCTCCAGCCGCCGCACCAGCATCGCCCGGCCCCGCCACTCCGCCGGGACCGCCGGGTCGGCGGCGGACACCAGGTGGTGCGGGACGAGGTCGGCCAGCCGGTCGAACCACCAGACCGACAGCGCGGTGAGCACCCGGCCCTTGTCCGGGATCGGCGTCGGGAGCACCACGTCGTACGCGGAGACCCGGTCGCTGGCCACGACGAGGAGGTGACCGTCGGGGCCGGCGTACATGTCCCGGACCTTGCCGGCCGCGAGGTGCTGGAGGCCGGCCACCAAGGCAGTGTGCCACGCGGTGCGGGCGGGTACGGGACCCGCCATGGCTGACCAGAACGACGTGACCAGCAACGCCGAGAAGGACCCCGAGGACTGGACCACCGGCGACGAGCCGATGACCGGGCCGCAGCAGTCGTACCTGCACACCCTGGCCCGGGAGGCCAAGGAGGAGGTGCCCGAGGGCCTCACCAAGGCCCAGGCCTCCGAGATGATCGACCGGTTGCAGCAGGCGACCGGCCGCGGCGCCTGAGCCGTTCGGAGGTCACGACTCGGCAAAATCGCGCCGCAGGTGGTTCGACCTCGGGGAGCGGGGCAGACGGAGCGCCTCACCCCACGAGGAGGCTCCATGCGGACATCGCTACGCAGGCTGGCACTGATCGGCATCGCCGGCGCCGGCCTGGCTCTCACCGCGGCCGGCGTGGCCGGCGCAAGCAGCACGGCCGCGCCGAACGCGACCGACCGGGCGTTCCTGGTCGGCGCGCACCAGAGCAACCTGGCCGAGATCGCCGCCGGCCGGGTGGCGCAGCAGAAGGCGACCACCGACGTGGTGCGCCAGCACGGCGAGATCTTCATCCGGGACCACACCCGGCTGGACGCCGACGTCCGTCGGGTCGCGTCCCAGCTGGGTGTCGACCTCCCGGACGCGCCGAGCCCGGCCCAGCGGGCCCAGCTCGCGGCGGTGTCGGCGAAGTCCGGTGCGGCGTTCGACCAGGCGTGGCTGACCCAGCAGTTGGCCAGCCACCGCGCGTCGCTGGCGCTGGGCACCACCGAGCTGGCGCAGGGCTCGGACCCGACCGTCAAGGGGCTCGCCTCCGCGTCCGCCCCGGTCATCAAGATGCACCTGTCGATGCTCGAGCAGGCCACCGGCACGCCGAGCAGCGTGGACGCCGGCACCGGCGGCCAGGCGGCGTCCTCCGACGGCGGGATCCGTACGGGCTGGGTGCTGCTCGGGCTCGGCCTGGTCGCGGGGGCCGGGGCGCTGACCCTGGTGCGTCCCCGGCGGATCACCGCCGGCTAGGTGGACCAGACCTCCTTCCCCGTGGGCGGGGGACCCGGAACCGGGTCCCCCGCCCCGTCCACTGCGCTGTCCACAGAGCTGTCCACAGAGCTGTCCACAGCATTGTCCACAGGCCCGTCCACAGCCGCGTCCGCGTCCCCGGCCCCTGACCCGGCCCGGGGACGTGGCGCCCGGGGTCGGCACCGGCATCCCCGGGCCGGGCGCGGGCGGGCGGTCGCCGCGGCCGTACTGGCCGTGGCGGC
>CADCTP010000332.1 GCA_902805565.1 uncultured Mycobacteriales bacterium | reverse complement strand
CCGGGCGGCGGCGACGGCGGCGGTGTCGGTCGCCCTCCTGGCGGTGTTCGGCGGCCTGCTGGCCTCGGCGGACCCGGCCTTCGCCGGCCTGCTCGACGCCGTCGTCCCGGACGTGCCCGCGCCGGCCGGCGCCGGCCGGCCGGTGCTGTTCGTGGTGGCGTCCACGGTGGTGCTGGGCGCGGCGGCCGTGCTGGCCGCACCGCCCGACCTGGCCGGCCTGGCCGGGCCGGACCGCCCCGCCGCGGGCCGGGTCCGCCGGGCGGAGTGGGTGGTGCCGGTGTCGGGGCTGGTCGGGCTGTTCGCGGCGTTCGTCGTGGTCCAGGCCGCCGTACTGTTCGGCGGGGACGAGCTGGTGCGGGGCGCCGGCGGGCCGACCTACGCCGAGCACGCCCGGGGCGGGTTCTGGCAGCTGCTGGCGGTCACCGCCCTGACCCTGGCCGTGCTGGCGGCGGCCGGCCGGTGGGCGCCCCGGAACACGCCGGCCGACCGGGTCCTGGTCCGCGTGCTGCTCGGGGTGCTCACCACGCTCACCCTGGTCATCGTGGCCTCCGCGCTGTACCGGATGCACACCTACGAGCAGGCGTACGGCTTCACCCGGCTGCGGGTGCTGGTCAGCCTGTGCGAGCTCTGGCTCGGGTCGGTGCTGGTCATGGTGCTCGCCGCCGGGGTGCGGCTGCGGGCCGGCTGGCTGCCGGAGGCCGCGGCGGCCACCGCGGCCGCCGCGCTGATCGGGCTGGGGGCGGCCGACCCGGACCGGTTCATCGCCGACCGGAACGTCGCCCGGCACGCCGCCACCGGCACCGTCGACGTCCGCCACCTCGCCGGGCTGTCGGCCGACGCGGTGCCGGCCCTGGACCGGCTGCCGGCCCCGCTCCGGGACTGCGCGCTGGCCCGGATCGCCGGGGACCTGGCCCGCGGCGACGAGGACTGGCGGTCCTGGGACCTCGGCACCGCCCGGGCCCGCGACATCCTCGACCGCACCCCGCCCGCCCCCGCCGACTGTCCCTGACGGCACCACCTGACGGCACCACCTGACGGCACCACCGGCCGGCACCCCGACCGGCACCCCCGACCGGCGCGACCGGCGCGACCGGCCGACGCGACCGGCCTACGCGCCGGGCGTGGGTGTCGGGGCCGCGCGCCCGGCGGCTCAGGCCAGTGCGGTCGCGATCTCGGCCGGGCTGTAGCCGTGCCGGGCCAGCAGCTCGGCGTCCGAGTCGGCCACGGCGATCCCGTACCGGGCCCGCATCGCGGCGATCATCGCCGGCAGCCGGATCCGGCCGCCGTGGGACAGGGTCCGGACCAGGTCGTCGAGCGCGTCCTCCGGGACCCGCCCGGCCCAGATGCCCGGCACCGCGGTGGTGCGCTCCGCGTTCCAGGCGGCGAAGGCGATGCTCTCGGCGCGGTCCCGGTCGGCGGCGGCGCGGCGGGCCCGCTCCAGCCCGGCCGGGTCGGGCAGCGGCGGCAGCTCGACGCCGAACCTGGCCCGGAGCAGGTCGAGCAGCAGCTCGGTGTGCGTCCGGGCCAGCGCGGCCCAGCCCGGATCGTCCGCGGCCGGATCGAGGTCGGGCCGCTCCTCCTCCGGCCGCGGGAGCCGGAAGGTGACCGTCACCTCCTCGCGGCCGGCGTAGTCCTTACCGATGCGCACGGCGGACCGCCGGCGGGCCGCGCCGGTGAGGTCGAGGTAGCAGTTCACCTGCGAGCCCGGGCCGCGCGCGGCCTCCCAGCGCCCCCACCAGTCGGCGCCGGTCAGCGTGACCTTGAGCCACTCCAGGTTCTGCTCGTACGCCTCGGGCAGCGGCACCTCGTCGTACTCGCAGGGGATCACGAGGAGCCAGCTGTGCAGGGAGGCCGGCGGCAGGCCCCCGTCGGCGGGGTCGTACGGGGTGGCGAGGTCCAGGCCCGGCGCCGGATCCCCGGTCGCCCGCTCGTACGCCTCCGCCGCGGCCTGTCCCAGGTGCTCACCGAGTTCCAGCGGCCAGACGCCGGCCAGGGCGCCCGGGTCGGCCACCACGGCCCGCCACCGGTCCCGGCCGTGCGCCACCACCGCCACCCGGACGTCCTCGAACGCGTCGTCGGACGGCACCGCCGGCGGGCCCCCGCTGCTGTCGGCGACCGGCTGCCGGCGGTGGTCGTCGGTGTCCAGGGCGGCTACGGCCAGCCGGAGCCGCTCGTGGAAACCGAGGATCTCCTCGGGCCGCCGGCGGGCTAGCCGCGCCACGACCCGGTCGACGTCCGGCTCAGGCCCGAGGGCCCCGATCAGCTCCCAGAACTCCGCGTCCCGCACCCGGCCATGCTTCCAGGCCGGGTGCCGCGACGGTCCCGCCCGCGCCGGGGGCGCGGGCGGGACCGCGGGTCACGGCGTGATGCCGAAGGTGGCCAGGAAGGCGAGGTCGTCGGCCTGGTCCAGGCGGTACCCGCCGGTCGTGCCGGAGCAGGTCGAGTTCTTGACGTACGAGTTGACCGCGGTCAGGATGTTCGTCCCGGCCACGAAGATCGGCCCGCCGGAGTCGCCGAAGCAGGTGCCGCCGGTGGCCGCGTTGTTGGAGAACTTCGCCGACACGCCGTCGCCGATGCCGCCCACGCCGGTCAGGTTCACCAGCCGCAGGTCCGCTCGCCGCCGGGTGTCCCCGCCGAACGAGGTCTTCGGGCCCGCGCCCTCCAGGCCGTACCCGACGGCCGTGTAGAGCTGCTGCTTGTTCGCGGCGTACAGCGTGTCGAGGAGCCCGAGGGTCGGCAGCTGCCCGTACTCGGGCCGGACCACCGGCTCGCTGAGCACCAGCACGCCGAGGTCGTGGGTGTAGAACGCCGAGTCGTCGTAGTCGGGGTGGGTGTAGGCGGTGGCCCGGACCCACTCGGAGGAGGCGTTCAGCGCGGCCGACCACGCCTCGTACCGCTCCTGGTTGCCGTCCGGCACGAAGGTCGAGCTGGGCGGCAGGATGCTGTAGTCCGGCACCTCCGCGAAGCTGATCCACACGTCGGTGCCGCCGGTGTTGCCCGGGGTCGGCGCGCCGTCCGTGCCGGTGGGGAACGTGCAGTGCCCGGCGGTCACCACGACCGTCGGGCTGACCAGCGTGCCGGAGCAGTTCGCCCAGCCGCCCGGGTCGCTGAACCTCGGGTCGATCGAGGTCGGGTCGTAGAACAGCAACTGCCCCACGAACGGGTGAGCGCCGGCGTCCGGCACCCCGTTCTTGATCGCCTCCGCCGGCCCGGCGACGGCCAGCATGGCCACCACCGCGGCCAGCACGGTCAGGATCCTCGCGCGCATGCCTGCCCCCTGAGAGTCTCGGCTGCCTGCCGGCCGAGGCTACCGCCGCCCGCCGACCCGGCGGGCCCGTTCGCCGGAACCTGTCCGGCCGGTCCGGGGCGCGGTCGGGATGGGATCGGCGGGCCGGACGTTGAGGGTGCAACCACATGGGGCCGCGCCGCGGTCGCGGTGGAGGACAGGAGGACACCGTGCACGTCGGCGTGGACAGTTTCGTCTCGACGGTGACCGACCCGGCGACCGGCCGCGTCGTCGGCGCCGAGGAGCGGATCGAGCACCTGCTGGAGGAGATCGCGCTCGCGGACGCGGCCGGCCTGCACTCCTTCGGCATCGGCGAGCACCACCGGGAGGAGTACTACGACTCCGCGCCGCCGGTGATCCTCGGGGCCGCGGCCGCACGGACCTCGCGGATCCGGCTGGGCAGCGCGGTGACGGTGCTCAGCGCCGCCGACCCGGTGCGGGTGTTCCAGCAGTTCGCCACCCTCGACCTCATCGCCAAGGGCCGCATCGACCTGGTCGTCGGCCGGGGCTCGTTCACCGAGGCGTTCCCGTTGTTCGGGCTCGACCTCGGCGACTACGACACCCTGTTCGCCGAGAAGCTCGACCTGCTGCTGCGGATCCGGGACTCGACCCACGTGCGCTGGTCGGGCCGGCACCGGCCGGCCCTGACCGGGCAGGGCGTCTACCCGCGGCCGGCCCAGGACCCGCTGCCGATCTGGGTCGGGGTCGGCGGCACGCCGGAGTCCTTCGTCCGGGCCGGCGTGCTCGGGCTGCCGCTCATGGTGGCGATCATCGGCGGCGAGCCGCGCCGGTTCGGCCCGCTGGTCGACCTCTACCGGCGGGCCGGCGCCGAGGCCGGGCACCCCCCGGCGGAGCTGAAGGTCGGGCTGCACGTCTTCGGCTACGTCGGCGACAGCGTCCGCTCCGCCGCCGACACCATCTACCCCGGCTGGTACCGGATGTTCACGCAGGTCGCCCGCGAGCGCGGCTTCCGGGCGCCGACCCGGGCGCAGTTCGACGCCACCAGTGGGCCGGACGGCGCGTTCTTCCTCGGCGACCCCGACACCGTCGCCACCAAGCTGCGCCGGGTCTCCGAGCAGCTCGGCGGGGTCGACCGGGTCTCGCTGCAGATGACCAACCCGCGGCTGGCGCACGCCGACCTGCTGCGCGGCATCGAGTTGCTGGGCACCGAGGTCGCGCCCAGGGTCGCCGACGTCTGAGCCGGCGGGCCGGGCCGGGCACCCAGCCGCGGCCCGGCCGGCCGACCGGCGGCGGC
>CADCTP010000331.1 GCA_902805565.1 uncultured Mycobacteriales bacterium | reverse complement strand
CCCGGCCGACCCGGACCCGGCCGCCCGGGACCCGGCCGCCGCGGACGCCCCGGTCGGGGCCGGGCCGGCGCCGGCGTCGGCCACCTCGACGACGAGGTCGTCGCCGACCAGCCGGACCAGGACGGTGGCGGCCGAGGTCGCCGCGTGCCGCAGCACGTTGGTCAGCGACTCCTGCACGATCCGGTACGCCGCCGCGGCCACCGGCGCCGGCACCGCCGCGTCCGGCAGCGACGCCTCCAGCCGGAGCCCGCCGTCGCGCATCCGGTCCAGCAGCACCGGCAGGTCGGCCAGCCCGGGCCCGGGCCGGCGGGCGCCCGGGACGGCCGGGGTCCGCAGCCGGTCCAGGTCGGCCCGCAGCCCGTCCAGCGCCTCCCGGCTGGTGGTGACCACGGTGCCCAGCAGCTCGCGGGCCCGGGCCGGGTCGCGCTCCAGCAGGTGCGCGGCCACCCCGGCCTGCATGGCGATCACCGCCAGGCTGTGCCCGATCCCGTCGTGCACGTCCTGGGCCATCGCCAGCCGCTCCTCGCTCACCGCGCGCCGGGCCACCTCGGCCCGGGCCGCCGCCTCCGAGCGCTGCCGGGCGGCCAGCGCGAACCCGGTCGCCGCCCCGGCCGCCAGCACCATCACCAGCATCGCCGCCCAGCCCAGCAGCTCCGGCCAGCCCGACCCGCCGGCGGAGCGGGGCACGGCCGCGGCCACCACCACCGCCAGGTAGCCGGCCAGCCAGGGCACCGCCCGGCGCAGCGGCAGCGTCGCGGCCAGGCACCAGGCCCACAGCGGGCCGGCGAACAGCACCGGCCCGTACGGGTGGCCCAGCAGCAGGTACGCCCCGGTGGCCAGGGCGGCCGCGGTCACCCCGAGCCGCGGCGCGCGGCGGCGCAGCAGCAGGCTGAGCGCGGCCGCGCCGGCCAGCGCGAACGCCGACGGGCCGGGCACCGCGCCGTGGTTCTCCGCCGCCGCCCGGGTGCCGCCGAGGCAGACGACCAGCAGCGGGACGGCGGGGACCAGCTCCGCCCACCGCCGCCACCACGCCATGCCCGACCCTAGAACGGTCCGGGGCCGGGGCGCGTCCACATCCGGCGGCCCCGGCGTACGCGGATCCGCGTACGCCGGGGCCGGTCCGCGGGGGACGACCGGCGCCGCCGGGCCGCGCAGGATCGGCGGCATGGCAGAGACCATCGTGAGCACCGAGCGGCTCACCAAGACCTTCGGCGGCCGCACCGCCGTCGACGCGGTCGGGCTGACCGTCCGCCGCGGCGAGGTGTACGGCTTCCTCGGCCCGAACGGCGCCGGCAAGACCACCACCCTGCGGATGCTGCTCGGCCTGGTCCGGCCGACCGCGGGGACGGCGCTGGTGCACGGGCTGGCCCCGGGCGACCCGCGGGCGGTGGCCCGGACCGGGTCGCTGGTGGAGGGCCCGGGCTTCTACCCGTACCTGTCGGGCCGGGAGAACCTCCGGGTGCTGGCCCGGTTCCAGGGGCTGCCCGACGCCGACGCCGACCGGGCGCTGGAGCGGGTCGACCTGACCGGGCGCGGCCGGGACCCGGCCCGGTCCTACTCGCTGGGCATGAAGCAGCGGCTGGGCGTGGCCGCGGCCCTGCTCGGCGACCCGGACCTGCTGGTGCTGGACGAGCCGACCAACGGGCTGGACCCGGCCGGGATGGCCGACATGCGGGCGCTGCTGGTCGACGTGGCCGCCGGCGGGCAGACGGTGCTGCTGTCCAGCCACCTGCTGGCCGAGGTGCAGGAGGTCTGCGACCGGGTCGGCATCATCGACGCCGGCCGGCTGCTGGTCGAGGGCACGGTCGCCGAGCTGCGCGGGTCCACCGAGATCCGACTGCGGGCCGTCCCGGCCGACCGGGCCCTGGCGGTGGCCATGGCCGTCGCCGGCGACGACGCGGTCCGGGTCGAGGGCACGGAGCTCCGGCTGGCCGCGCCGGCCGGGCGGGTGCCGGAACTGGCCCGGGCGCTGGTCGCCGCGGGCGTCGACATCGCCGCGCTGCACACCGTCGAACGCTCCCTGGAAGAGATCTTCTTCGACCTCACCACCGCTCCCCGCGAGGAGGTCCCGGCATGACCGCGACCCTGGTCCGTCCCGCCCCCGGCGTCCCGTCGGCCCGCGCCGCCCGGGCCGAGCTGCGGCGGATCCTGCGCTGGCCGGTGACCTGGGTGCTGGTCGGCCTGTGGTCCGCGCTCAACCTCATCTTCACGTACGTCTTCGACTGGATCAGCTACCGCACCGGCCGGGCGGCCGGACCGGCCGAGGCCGGGGTCCGGGTCGACGGCCTGCTGCCGGCGGCGGTGCCGGACGTGCTGGTGCAGGGCATGCCGATCTTCGGCGGGGCGATCGTGCTGATGCTCGGCGCGCTCGCCGTCGGCAGCGGGTACGCCTGGGGCACCTGGAAGACGGCGTTCACCCAGGGTCCCGGCCGGACCGCGGTGCTCGGCGGCACCCTGCTGGCCCTGCTGGCCGTGGTCGCCGGCATCGTGCTGGTCACCGTCGGCGTCGACCTGGCGATGTCCACGGTGATCGCCCGGGTGGAGGGCGTGTCCGCGGCGCCGCCGGGCGCGGCCGACCTCGCCCGGGCCTACGCCGGCGGCCTGCTGGTGCTGGGGATGTGGGGCGCCGGCGGGGTGCTGATCGGGCTGCTGACCCGGGGCCCGGCGCTGTCGGTCGGCCTGGGCCTGGTGTGGACGCTGGTGGTGGAGAACCTGCTGCGCGGGGTGGCCGGCGCGCTGCCCGGCCTGGCCGCGGTCACCGACCGGATGCCCGGCTCGGCTGCCGGCTCGCTGGCCGGGGCGCTCGGCGCCGACGGCCCGGGCGGGGGCGCCCCCGGGGTGCTCGACGCGCTGTCCGGGCCGGCCGCGGCGGCGTGGACCGCCGGCTACCTGCTGGTGTTCCTCACCGCGTCGGTGCTGCTGGTCCGCCGGCGCGACCTGCTCTGACCCGGGCGCACCCCCGCCGGCCGCCCCGGCGGGGGTGCCCCGGGCGGGGACGTACGGCCGGCTGACGCCGCTCCCCCGACGCCGTCCCGAGGGTTCAGCGGGCTCCGCGCGCGATGATGACCCGGCCGCGGAGGATGACCAGTCGCGGGTGGGCCAGCACGGCCGGGTCGGTGGTCGGGTCGGTGTCGTAGCAGGCCAGATCGGCCGGCGCGCCGTCGACCTGGCCCGGCAGGCCCAACCAGGAGCGGGCGGTCCAGGACGCCGCCCCCACCGCGTCCGGGGCGGGCAGGCCGGACCGGACGAGGAGATCGACCTCGGCCGACACCCGGCCGAACGGCATGCTGTCGGTGCCGGCCAGCACGGTCACGCCGCTGTCGTACGCGGCCCGGACCGTCTCCCGCAGGCCGTCCCAGCCGCTGAGGAACCAGTCCCGGATACCGCCCGGCTCCCGGGCCCGGACCTTCTCGGCGGTGCCGGCGAAGGCGAGGAGGGTGGGGACCAGGGCGGTGCCCTGCGCGGCCATCCTGTCCAGCAGGGCCGGGTCCAGGTGCATGCCGTGCTCCAGGCTGTCCACCCCGGCCTCGACCGCGGCCCGGCACCCGTCGGCGGTCTGGCAGTGCGCGGCGACCCGGCCGCCGGCGGCGTGCACCGCCGCGACCGTTTCGGCCAGGATCGCCGGCGACACCGGAGGCTCGTCGTAACGCCAGTCCACGACGACCTTGCACCACCCGTCCGCGGCGGCCGCCTCCTGCACCGCGGCGGCCGCGAGCGCGTCCTCGGTGACGTCCAGCCCGTAACCGGGGAAGAACCGCCCCGGCGTCGCCAGCCACCGCCCCGCCGAGCGCACCCGCGGCAGCTCGGCGTCCCCCGCCACCCAGTCCGGCATCCGCTCGGCCGTCCCCGGCGTCCGGACCAGCAGCACGCCCGCGTCGCGGTGCTCGATCAGGTGCCGCCGCAGCAGCTCGCCGTCGAAGGTGTCACCGGGCTTCTCGGTGCCCGGATGCGTGTGCACGTCGACCAGCCCCGGCAGCAGCCAGCCACCGTCGTGGAGGTAACCCCCGCCGGCGGTGCGGTCCTCCCGCAGCAGCCCGCCGTCCACGACGAAGGATCGCCGCTCCCGCTCCGGCAGCACGGTCCCGCGGATCCTGACCACCATCCCCGCACCCTAGCCAGGGCGGGCCCCGGGCTCACGAGCGTGCCCTCCGGTCGGGGCGGAACGGCCACACCTCGTCGAGCAGCGGGCTGAGGCGGCGTGGGCCGGGGCGGCCCGGGCGGCGCCGGCCCGCGCCGCGGCCGGGACGGCGGGGGCACCCGCGGTTCCCGGCGCCGGGCGCGATGCGGGACCATCGCCCGCGTGCCCGAAGGAGGTCGAGTGCGGCGATCGGGGAAGTACCGGGTGGTGACCCGGCTGGAGCGGCTGAACAACCGGCTGGTCCGGGCGGCCCTGCGGCGGGGGATCGCGCCCCGGGCGTTCGCGTTGCTGGAGACGCGCGGCCGCCGTACCGGGCTGCCGAGGCACACCCCGGTGGGGAACGGCCTGGACGGCGACACCTTCTGGCTGGTCGCGGCGCACGGGCGGCAGGCCGACTACGTGCGCAACCTGGAGGTCGAGCCGCGGGTGCGGATCCGGGTCGCGGGGCGGTGGCGGGAGGGGATCGCCGTGCTCCTGCCGGACGACGACCCGGCCGCGCGGTCCCGGACCCTCCCGCACCGCTGGGACGCGCTCATCGGGCGGGCGATGGCCTCCAGCCCGCTGACCGTACGCATCGACCTCGACCGGTAGCACCGGTCACCACCCGTCCGCTCGAGCCGCGGCTCCCCGACCGGCACCGGCTGCGGGCCACGCCCGGACCACCGCCCACCGGGTCAGCCCTTCGCGCCGGAGCCGCGTCCGGTGGCGCGTCGACCCCGGGCGCCGGTCCCGCCGGTTCGACGCCGCCCGTCCCCGGTGTCGTCGGCACCCTCGACCGCGTCCGCCGGCGGCTCCCCCGCGGTCCGCTCGCCGCCGGCCGGCTCGTCGTGGCCGTCATGCTCGGGCGCCGGCGATCCGGTCCGGACGTCGGGCTGCCCGAGCATCGGCCGGGGGGCGGCGGCCGGCGCCACGAAGAAGTCGACGCGGCCGGCGACGTCCTCGCTGACATCGGTCTCGGTCACGGTGCCGGCGTGGCCGTCGGGTTGTGCGGACACCCGGTAGCGGCCCGGCCCGGCGAGCGTCATGGAGTACCGACCTTCGGCGTCGGTGGTGATCGCGACGCCGGCGGCGGGCTCGGCGCCGGCGCGGTCGGCCCGGACGGCCCGGACCGAGACGCCGCACAGCGGCCAGTCACCGGAGTCCCGCACCACACCCCGCAGCCTGACCGTCGGCCGCTCCGGGTTGCCGCCGGCGACCAGGGCGATCCGCTCGGTCCGGCGGGCGCCGACGACCTCGATGCCCTGAGTGCCCATCGGTCCGGCCAGCTCCAGCTCCGCCGTGTACGGGGTGGGCCGGGGCGGCTGCGGCTCGGGAGGGAGGACCCCGACGACCTCGATGGCCCAGAAGTCGGGCTGATGGATGTAGGTCCGTGGCTCCAGGGTGATGCGCATGGCCGGGTACGGCGCGGTGCCGGTCACGCGCACGACGTGCTGTGGTGGAAAGGTCTCGCGGGTGTCGACGACGGCCGTCCCGAAGTCGATCAGCCGGTGGGACTGGGACAGGGGCAGGCCGGTGTAGTCGGCCAGCAGGTCGAGCTCCATGGGGGCGCTTCCCCTCCTTTCGCGCACGTTCGGGGATGTGCCGCTGCCTCCACCGTCCCCGCGGGGATCCGTGGGGGTGGGTGGAGGCAGCGGTCGGTTGCTCAGTCGTTGGAGCCCTCGACCACGTCCCCGCCGACCTCGTCGAGTTCGACGGTGACCTGCTCGTCGGGGTTGCCGCCGAGCGGGGCGGCCGGTGGCTCCACGTGGGGCCGTCCCGCCGGCGAGATCCGGGTGAGGTGGAAGTCGACCCGGGCCGGCGTGAGGACCCCGGCATAGGTCTGCGCGGACGCGGGATGGAAGCCGACCACGCGCACCGACACCTCGTAGCGCCCTTCGACGAGGCCCGCCCAGGTGAACCGGCCCGCCCCGCTGCTGAGCTGGGCGATGTCGGGGGCCGACCCCCCGGGGGACAGTGCGGACAGGCTCACCGAGGCCCCCTCGATCGGCCAGTCCTGCTCGTCGAGCACGAGCCCGCGGATCGTCGACCCGTCCATTGCGGACCTCGGCTCCCGCGTCAGCCGTCGGGGTTGGTGCGCCAGTTGCGCAGGTTCTGCATCACCTGCTGGTTGATCCGCACCGCCGAGTTGCCGGTCGGTGAGCCGGTGGTGTGGATGCCCACCATGTAGCGCTTCCCGTCAGGCCTGCGCAACCAGACCGGCGACCCGCTCTGCCCGCCCATCGAGTCGATGTCGTAAAAGATGCGGCGGGCGGAGACGGACCTGGCGACGCGCCCGTGGAACCACTGGGTGCCCAATGGCTTGTCGCCGGGGTAGCCACTCATGTTGAGCCGGCTGGACATGAGCTCGATGTCGTTGAGGTTCGCGAAGCCGAACCAGCCGGGGTCCTGCTGCGACACCGGGCGCGGCAGGATGATCGCCGCGTAGTCGCAGTCGGGGTTCCTGTGCACGGTCCAGCCGCGCACGGTCCACACCCGGGAGCCGTTCGTCGTGCCGTACGGCTTCTGGTCGCCGTTGCGGCCGGGCGAGCACTGGATCTCGCGGACGAAGCCGCCCTGGGAGTGCATGTAGACGCAGTGCGCGGCCGTGATGATCGTGCGCGGACCGACGAGTGCGCCGCTGCCCAGGAACTTGCGGCCGTTGCCGGCGGTGATCATCAGGTGCACGATCCGCCGCCACGGCACGACCCTGGTGTTGGTGATCTGCACCCGGTCGTCGGTGCCGATCACGACCTCGAGCTGGTGGATGTACTCGGCGACCGCGGCCTCGTCGAAGCCGACGGCCTCGAGGCCGCCGTTGCCGTTGCCGGCGGCCTCCCGGCGCACTGCGGGTCGGCGCTGCGGCTGGCCGAACAGGCCACCCAGCCCCTGCAGCAGCTGCGCGGGCAGCCCGCTGCCGGCCAGCGCCTTGCCCGCGGCGGGCAGCACGACCCCGATCAGCGGCTTGAGAAGCGGGATGAGGAACTGGAAGAACTCCTGCTGGTCGGCCTCCACGGTGCCCGCGTCGACCGCGGTCGCCTCGTCCGCCCCCAGCTGACCGGTCTCGCTCGCGGCCTGCTCGTTCCAGCCCGTGGCTTCCTCGTAGGTGCTCTCCTGGGTGCCGCCCGCACCGGTCTCGTCGCTCACCCCGCCGCCGGTGCCGGTGCCCAGCGCCAGGCCGAGGTTGGTGGACACGGGGTTGTGGGCGTCGGCCGGGAGGGGCGCGAGGCCGCCGGCGGCTTCCGTGACGCCGGTCTCGTTGCTGAACTCGCTGCTCTCCATGACCTCGCCGGCTTCGGCGCTCGGCGAGGTGGTCGGGCCGCCGGTCGGCGGGGCGCCGGTACCGGTGCTGATCGGGTTCTCGGTGAGGGTTCCTGTGCTCATGCCGGCTTCCTTTCGGCATGGGGCCACAGCGCGGCCGGTCGTCGCGCGCCGGGCGCGCCGGGCCGTGGCGTGGCGTGAGTCATGAGGGGCGCGAGCCGCGCGCCGCCGCAGGGGATGAAGCGCCGCCGTCATGTATTACGGCGACCGGACTGTGATCCAGGATCACCAGCGCTGCGCCCTTAGTAATACACCCGTCACTATGTTGATCGGAATGCGTGAGCGAATGTCAGCCACTTTTTTTCGTCGCGGGCGGACGGGAATGCCGCGGATTGTCCGGGGACGCCGCGGCCGGGCCGAGGAGCCACCCCAGGGGACCCGACGGGCCTACCGGAGTCGTCCGGGCTCGTCATTCGGCGGGGCATTCATGGCGCTCGGCGCGCTTCGTGACTCGGGGATGCGGGGCAGGAGCCGGCACAACCGCAATGGGGACGTCGTCCCACCGGAATCCGAGGTGATCCGTGACCGCGCTCGGTCCGGCCGAGGGCGTCGACGTCGTCAACCGACCCGGCGGCCGTCCCGGTCGCGGGTGCGGGGCTCGGCGGGGCCGCCGGCCGGCCCGGCCCGCCCGCCGAGGCCCGCCACGGCTACCGCGACGAAGGTCAGCGCCACCGCGGCCAGGGTGACCGCGTCCGGCCGGGCCGGGCCGGCCAGGTCCAGCAGCACCGAGGCGGCGAGCTGGCCGGCCACGCTGAGCAGACCCAGGCGCAGGACGCCGAGCGGGTGCACGACCCGGGTCGCGACGGCGATGTAGGCGATCCCGAGCAGGCCGCCGACGTACAGCCAGGGGGCGGGCGGCCACGGGTCGGCCGGCCCGTGCCCGGTGGCGGCCACGGCGGCCAGCGGGACCAGCAGGCCGGTCGTGCCGACCGCGAAGTTCACCCAGGCCGCCAGCAGCGGCTCGCCGGTGGCCCGCTGGACCCGGCCGTTGAGCGCCTGCTGGGCCGAGCTCCAGGCCCCGCCGAGCGCGGACGCGGCCAGCAGGGCCAGCACCACCCCGCCGGCGACGTCGCCGTCGTCGTGGCCGAGCCGGACCAGCCCGACGGCGACGACGGCCAGCGCCGCCCCGGCCACCCGGGGCGCCGTCAGCCGCCGCGGCCCGCCCGGGCCCAGCGCGGACCGGTCCACGAGCAGCCCGCCGACCGCCTGCCCGGCGACCACCCCGACGGTGAACGTGGCCACCCCGACCCGCGGGACCGCGACCGCGGAGACCGCGACCAGCGTCCCGCCGGCCAGCCCGCCGGTGTACGTCCACCACGGCAGCCGGTCCGCCCACGCCGCCCGGGCCGCCCGCCGCAGCCGGGGCACCCCGGCGACCAGCACGCACAGCACCAGCAGCCCGGACCCGAAGGACACCACGGCCGCCCACAGCGCCGACCCGGCCCGGTCGCCCAGCTCCCCGTTGACCCGGCTCTGCAGCGCGAACACCGCGCCGGCCGCCAGCGCCGCCGCCGACGCCCGCCTCACCCCGCCGGCCGTCCCGGGCCGGGCGCCCGGCTCACTCCACGATCTTGGAGATGGGCAGCTCCAGGATGTCCCGGGCCCCGGCCGCCCGCAGCGCCGGGATGAGGGTGTTCACCCCGCGCTTGGGCACCACCGACTCGACGCCGCGCATGTCGCCGGAGGCCAGCTCGGTGACGTTGGGCGAGGACAGCGCGGGCAGCACGTCGAGCACCTCGGCGAGCCGGGCGGCCGGCACGTTGAGCTTGACCAGCACGTGGCCGCGGGCCCGGATCGCGCTGCGCAGCAGCAGCGAGACGTCCTCCATCGCCGCCCGCTTGGCCTCGTCCTCGTACGCGGCCCTGTTCGCCACCAGCTCGGTGTACGAGGTCAGCAGCGTGTCCAGGATCCGCAGCCCGTTCTTGCGCAGCGACGAGCCGGTCTCGGTCAGGTCCACGATCGCGTCGACGATGTCCGGCACCTTGGCCTCGGTCGCCCCGTACGAGGGCACGACGACCGCCTTGACGCCGTGCGTCTCCAGGTAGCGCCGGGTCAGCGCGGGGAACTCGGTGGAGATCCGGATGCCCTCGGGCAGCTCGGCGGCGGACCGCCACGGCGCGTCCCGCGGGACCGCCAGCACCACCCGGACCGGGTTCGACGTGGCCTTGGAGTACTGCAGCTCGCCCAGCGACACCACGTCGGAGGCGGTCTCGCTGATCCAGTCCCGGCCGGTGATGCCGAGGTCGAACAGGCCCTGCTCGACGTACTCCGGGATCTCCTGCGGGCGCAGGAAGCGGACCCGGTCGATGCCGGGGTGGTCAACGGAGGCGTGGTAGTCGCGGTCCGAGCCGCGCCGGACGGTCAGGTCGGCGGCGTCGAACAGGTCCAGGGTCGCCTTCTCCAGCGACCCCTTGGGCAGCACGAGCGAGAGCACGGTTTTCCTCACGGTTGGGCGGGGCTCACAGCGGGCGGCGGCCGGGCCGATGTCGCAGCCCGTGCAGCACCAGGGCGGTGTCCAGCGCGGCGAGGGTCGCCTCGAAGCCCTTGTCCTCCCGGCTGCCGGGGCCGCCGGACCGGTCGACCGCCTGCCCCAGGGTGTCGCAGGTCAGCACGCCGTTGCCGACCGGCGTGCGCTCGTCCAGCGCGACCCGGGTCAGCCCCTCGGTCACCGACTGGCACACGTAGTCGAAGTGCGGGGTGCCGCCGCGGACGACCGCGCCGAGCGCGACCACCGCGTCGTGCTGGCGGGCCAGCTCCTGCACCACCACCGGCAGCTCGATCGCGCCGGCCACCTGCACGACCGTCGGGTCGGCCACGCCGCACTTCTCCGCGGCCAGCAGCGCCCGGTCCAGCAGCAGCCCGACCACGTCGGCGTTCCACCGGGTCACCGCGATGCCCAGGCGCAGCCCGGTCGCGTCGACGAGGCCGTCGGCAGGTCGCCCGGTGCCGCTCACGAGCTCAATCCTGGCAGGTCGTGGCCCATCCGGTCGCGCTTGGTCAGCAGGTAGCGCAGGTTGTCGCGGGTCTCGTGCACCGGCAGCGGCACCCGCTCCAGGATGGTCAGCCCGTACCCCTCCAGCCCGGCCCGCTTGTCCGGGTTGTTGGTGAGCAGCCGCATGGTCCGGACGCCCAGGTCCACCAGGATCTGCGCGCCGGTGCCGTAGTCCCGGGCGTCGGCGGGCAGGCCGAGCTCCAGGTTGGCGTCCACCGTGTCCGCCCCCAGGTCCTGCAGCTGGTACGCCTGGAGCTTGTGCAGCAGGCCGATCCCCCGGCCCTCGTGCCCGCGCATGTAGAGCACCACCCCGCGGCCCTCGGCCGCCACCGCGGCCAGCGAGGCGTCCAACTGCGGGCCGCAGTCGCAGCGCTGGGAACCGAACACGTCCCCCGTCAGGCACTCGGAGTGCACCCGGACCAGGATGTCCCGCCCGTCGCCGATGTCCCCGGCCACCAGCGCGACGTGCTCGCGGTCGTCGAGGTCGGAGGCGTACCCCACGCCGCTGAAGACGCCGTGCTTGGTCGGCATCCGGGCGCCGGCGACCCGGCGCACCTGCCGCTCGGTGCGCATCCGGTGCGCGACCAGGTCGGCGATGGAGATCAGGGTCAGCCCGTGCTCGGCGGCGAAGGCGGTCAGCTCGGGCAGCCGCTTCATCGTGCCGTCGTCGTTGACCACCTCGCCGATCACCGCGGCCGGGTGCAGGCCGGCCAGCCGGGCCAGGTCCACCCCGGCCTCGGTGTGGCCGGGGCGGCGCAGCACGCCGCCCTCCTTGGCCCGCAGCGGGAAGACGTGGCCGGGCCGGGTGAAGTGCTCGGCCTTGCCGGCCGGGTCGGCCAGCAGCCGCAGGGTCAGCGCCCGGTCGGCGGCGGAGATGCCGGTGGAGGTGCCGTCCCGGGCGTCCACCGACACCGTGTACGCCGTCTGCTTGCGGTCGGTGTTGGTCACGCTCATCGGCGGCAGCGCCAGCCGGTCGCAGTCCTCGCCGGTCAGCGGCGCGCACAGCACCCCGCTGGTCCACCGGACGAAGAACGCCATCAGCTCCGGGGTGGCCAGCTCGGCCGCCAGGATCAGGTCGCCCTCGTTCTCCCGGTCGGCGTCGTCGACGACCACCACCGGGATGCCGGCCGCGATGTCGGTGAGGGCACGGTCAACGGTGCCGAACGCTGTCACGCACCGACGTTACCGCCCCTGCCTCAGGAGCCGCTCGACGTACTTGGCGATCACGTCCACCTCGAGGTTCACCGGGCCGCCGATCGGCGTCGAGCCGAGGGTCGTGCGGGCCAGCGTGGTCGGGATGAGCGCGACGGTGAAGCTGTCCGGGCCGGCCGCCACCACGGTGAGGCTGATCCCGTCCACGGTGACGGAGCCCTTGTCCACCAGGTAGCGGGACAGCTCCGCCGGCAGCCCGATCCGCAGCACCGCCTCCGGGGTGCGCTCCAGCAGGGTGCCGACCCCGTCGACGTGCCCCTGCACCAGGTGGCCGCCGAGCCGGGTGTGCGGGGTCGCCGCCCGCTCCAGGTTGACCACCGTGGCGTCCCGCAGCGACGTGCGGGACAGCGTCTCGGGCACCACGTCCACGGTGAAGGTGTCCCCGGCGGTGCCGGTGACGGTCAGGCAGACGCCGTTGACGGCGATCGAGTCGCCCTCCGCCGCGTCGGAGACGACCAGCGGCCCGCGGACGGTGAGCCGGGTGCCGGACTCCCCCGGCTCGGCGGCGACGATCTCGCCGAGCTCCTCGACGATCCCGGTGAACACCTAGGCCGCCTTCCGGGCCCGGTCCCGCAGGTCCGCGACGGCCCGGGCCGGGTCGTCGGCGGCGTACACCGCGGAGCCGGCGACGAACACGTCCGCCCCGGCCTCGGCCGCGGCCGCGATGGTGTCGGCGTTGATCCCGCCGTCCACCTCGATGGCCAGCGTGAGGTGCCCGGACTCCACCCGGCGGCGGGCCTCGCGGACCTTCGGCAGGACCTCGGACCTGAACTCCTGGCCGCCGAAGCCGGGCTCCACGGTCATCACCAGCAGCGTGTCGTAGCCGCGCAGCACCTCCAGGTACGGCTCCAGCGGGGTGCCGGGCTTGATCGCCAGCCCGGCCAGCGCGCCGGTGGCCCGCAGGTCCCGGGCCAGCGCGGCCGGGTCGGCGGCGGCCTCGGCGTGCACGGTGACGTTGTGCGCGCCGGCCTCCCCGTACGCCGGGGCCCAGCGGTCCGGGTCGGTGATCATCAGGTGGCAGTCCAGCGGGATGCCGGTCGCCGCCAGCAGCGACCGCACCACCGGCAGGCCGAGGGTGAGGTTGGGCACGAAGTGGTTGTCCATGACGTCCACGTGCAGCCAGTCGGCGCCGCCGACCGCGGCCGCGGCCTCCGCCAGCCGGGCGAAGTCGGCGGACAGGATGCTCGGCGCGATCCGGGGGTCAGGGGCCACGGCACCGATTCTAGGGATGCGGCTCCCAAGGATGCGGCGGCGCCGCCGTCAGCGGCGGCGGAGCAGGGCGCAGAACATCGCGTCGGTGCCGTGCCGGTGCGGCCACAGCTGCACGGCCGGCCCGGCCTGCGGGAAGTACGGCCCGGCGTCGAGCTGGTCGGCGGTGCCGTCGGCGAGCACGTCGGCGACCACGTCCCGGGTCTCGGCCAGGTGCGGCGAGCAGACCACGTACGCGACGACCCCGCCCGGGCGGGCCGCGGCGATCCCCTGCCGCAGCAGCGCCCGCTGCACCACGGTCAGCTCGGCCAGGTCCTCCTCGGTGCGCCGCCAGCGGGCCTCCGGCCGGCGCCGCAGCGCGCCCAGGCCGGTGCACGGCGCGTCGACCAGGACCCGGTCGGCCCAGCCCGGCCGCCACGGCGGCAGCGTGCCGTCCGCGCCGACCACGTACACCGGCAGCCCGACCGTCGCCGCCGCCACCAGCCGGGCCCGGTGCCCGGCCACCTCGGCAGCCAGCAGCCGGCCCGGGGTGAGCGAGCCGAGCAGGGCCGCCTTGCCGCCGGGGCCGGAGCACAGGTCCAGCCAGTGCCGGTCCGGGCCGTCCAGCGGCGCCCCGGCCAGCGCCAGCGCGACCAGCTGGCTGCCCTCGTCCTGCACGCCGG
>CADCTP010000330.1 GCA_902805565.1 uncultured Mycobacteriales bacterium | reverse complement strand
CCCGCCGACGGCGTCCGCCGGCCCCGCGTCCGCCGCGTGCCCGCCGGTCGCCCGGGCCAGCTCGGCCAGCACGCTCGTGCCCGCGGTCCGGCCGGGGTGCGGGGCGGGGCGCATCAGAACTGGTCCGCGAGGCCGGCCTCGACCAGCGGGTGGGCGCCCCGGTGCCGGCCCGGGACCTCCCCGCACAGCCGCGGGGTGGGGAAGACCTTGCCCGGGTTGGACAGCCCGGCCGGGTCGAACGCGCACCGCACCAGCTGCATCGTGTCCAGGTCCTCGGGGCTGAACATCCGCGGCATGTGCTTGGCCTTGTCCGAGCCGACCCCGTGCTCGCCGGTGATGGAGCCGCCGTGCTCCAGGCAGAGGTCGAGGATCGCGCCGGAGACCTCCTCGGCGTGCTCGGCCTCCCCGGGCACGTCGGCGTCGAAGAGGACGAGCGGGTGCAGGTTGCCGTCGCCGGCGTGGAAGACGTTCGCCACCCGCACCCCGGAGCCCGTCGACAGCGCGGCGATGGCGCGCAGCACCGCCGGCAGCGCGGTCCGCGGGATCACCCCGTCCTGCACGATGTAGTCCGGGCTGATCCGGCCGACGGCGGCGAACGCCGACTTCCGGCCCTTCCAGAACAGCGCCCGCTCGGTGTCGTCCGCGGCGACCCGGAGCTCGGTCGCCCCGGCCTCCCGGCAGAAGCCGACCACCGAGTCGAACTGCGCCTCGACCTCAGCCTCAGGTCCATCCAGCTCGACGATCAGCACCGCCCCGGCGCCGGCCGGGTAGCCGCAGCGCACGGCGGCCTCGGCGGCCTCGATCGCCAGCGCGTCCATCATCTCCACCGCGGCCGGGATCACCCCGGCCGCGATGATCGCCGACACCGCCCGCCCGGCCGAGTCGGTGTCGGCGAAGCCCGCCAGCAGGGTCCGTACGGTCTCCGGGGCCCGGGTCAGCCGCACGGTGACCTCGGTCGCCACGCCGAGGGTGCCCTCGGAGCCGACGATCGCGCCCAGCAGGTCGTACCCGGGCGGGTCGACGGCCTTGCCGCCCAGGGTGACCACGTCCCCGGCCGGGGTGACCAGCTCGACGCCGAGCACGTGGTTGGTGGTGAAGCCGTACTTCAGGCAGTGCGCGCCGCCGGAGTTCTCCGCCACGTTGCCGCCGATCGAGCAGACCTGCTGCGACGACGGGTCCGGCGCGTAGTAGTAGCCGCCGGCCGCGGCCGCCCGGCTGACCTGCAGGTTGATCACCCCGGGCTCCACCACGGCGCGCTGGGCGTCCCGGTCGACCTCGCGGATGGCGCGCATCCGCGAGGTCACCACCAGGACGCCGTCCGCGTGCGGCAGCGCGCCGCCGGACAGCCCGGTCCCCGAGCCCCGGGCCACGAACGGCACCCCGTGCTCGGCGCAGGCCCGGACCGTGGCCACCACGTCGGCCGCCGTCGCCGCCAGCACGGCCAGCCCCGGCACCACCTTGTAGTGGGCCAGCCCGTCGCACTCGTACGTCCGCAGCTGCTGCCGGTCGTCGATCACCGTCGCGTCCCCCAGCTCCCGGCGGAGCCGGCGGGTCACCTCGTCGAGACCGGCCATGCGGTACGCCCCCTACGGCATCCGTTCGTACGCGGGCAGGGTCAGGAACTCCGAGAAGTCCTCGGCCAGCGCCAGCTCCGCGAACAGGTCCCGCGCCTCGTCCCAGCGCCGGCCCTCCTCGTCGGTGCGCACCTTCGCCAGCTCCTCGGTGATGACCCGCTCGACCAGCTCGCGGGTGACGGTCTGGCCGTCCGCCAGGGTGACCCCGTTGTGCAGCCACTGCCAGACCTGGGACCGGGCGATCTCCGCGGTGGCCGCGTCCTCCATCAGGTTGAAGATCGCCACCGCGCCGCCGCCGCGCAGCCACGACTCGACGTACTGGATGCCCACGCTGACGTTGTTGCGCAGCCCGGCCTCGGTGACCTCGCCCGGGGTGGCCGCCACGTCGAGCAGCTGCTCGGCGGTGACGTGCACGTCCTCGCGCAGCCGGTCGAGCTGGTTGGGCCGGTCGCCCAGCACCGCGTCGAAGACCTCGCGGCACAGCGGCACCAGGTCCGGGTGCGCCACCCAGGAGCCGTCGAACCCGTCCCCGGCCTCCCGGGTCTTGTCGTCCCGGACCTTGGTCATCGCCACCTCGTTGACCGCGGCGTCGCGCCGGCTCGGGATGAACGCGGCCATCCCGCCGATCGCGTGCGCGCCCCGCCGGTGGCAGGTCGAGACGAGCAGCTCGGTGTACGCGCGCATGAACGGCGCGGTCATCGTGACGGAGTTGCGGTCGGGGAGCATGAAGTCCGCGCCCCGGGTCCGGAACTTCTTGATCACCGAGAACAGGTAGTCCCAGCGGCCGGCGTTCAGGCCCGAGGAGTGCTCCCGCAGCTCGAAGAGGATCTCCTCCATCTCGAACGCGGCCGGGTAGGTCTCGATCAGCACCGTGGCCCGGATGGTGCCGCGGGGGATCCCGACGTACTCCTGGGCGGCGAGGAAGACCTCGTTCCACAGCCGGGCCTCGAGGTGGCTCTCCAGCTTGGCGAGGTAGAAGTACGGACCCTTGCCCGCGTCCAGCAGGGCCTGGCCGTTGTGCACCAGGTGCAGGCCGAAGTCGACCAGGCTGCCGGACATCGGCTCGCCGTCGACCAGGACGTGCTTCTCCGGCAGGTGCCAGCCGCGCGGCCGGACGACGATCGTGGTGGACAGGTCCCGGACCGCGTACGCCTTGCCCTCGGGGCTGGTGAAGTCGATGGTGCCGGCCAGCGCGTCGCCCAGGTTGAGCGGGCCCTGCACCACGTTGCCCCAGTGCGGGGTGTTGGCGTCCTCCTGGTCGGCCAGCCAGACCTTGGCCCCGGAGTTCAGGGCGTTGACCGTCATCTTCTTCTCGGTCGGCCCGGTGATCTCCACCCGGCGGTCGACCAGGCCCGGCGCCGGCGGCGCGACCCGCCACGACAGGTCCTCGCGGACGTCCTTGGTCTCGGGCAGGAAGCCGAGGGTCGCGCCGGCGGCGAGCTGCGCGTACCGCTCCTCGCGGGCGGCCAGCAGCTCGCGCCGCCGGCCGTCGAACCGGCGGTGCAGGAGGGCCAGGAGGCCGAGCGCGCGGTCGGTGAGGACCTCGCCGTACCGCTCGCCGGTCCCCCCGGCGACGGTGACCCCGTCCGCGCTGCCCACTGCCTGCGTCATGCGACCTCCGCGTTCGACCCACCCGGGCGGGGTGCCGCACCGGATTCGTGCCGGGGACGTTAAGCACCCCGGGCAGGCAGGTCAACGACTCGGCCGGCCAGTGTGTCCACCGTCGCTGCCGGCACGGGCCCGGGAGCCGGCGATCCCGGCCCCGGGCCCGGCACCCGCACTCGGTCGAACCCTCGCCTCGACGTTCAGGCTTTCCGGACGGTCTCGCTCAGCCGAGCCGCGCCAGCTCGGCCTCGCTGAGCGTGAGGTCGGCCGCGGCGGCCGAGTCGGCGATCGTCTCCGGCCGGCTTGAGCCCGGGATCGGGATGACCACCGGCGACTTGGCCAGCATCCACGCCAGCGCCACCTGCTGCGGGCTCACCCCGTGCGCCTCGGCCACCGCGGCGAACTCGCCGGTGCCCAGGTCCTTGGCCCGCCCGATCCCGCCCAGCGGGCTCCACGGCAGGAACGCCAGCCCCAGCTCGTCGCACAGCCGCAGCTCGTCCTCCGAGGAGCGGAAGTCCGGCGCGTACTGGTTCTGCACGCTGACCAGCGCGTCCCCGCAGATCTCCCGCGCCTGCCGGATCTGCTCGACGTCGGCGTTGCTGATCCCGGCCATCCGGACCTTGCCCGCGTCGACCAGCTCCTTCAGCGCGCCGATCGTCTCGGCGTACGGGACCTTCGGGTCCGGCCGGTGGTGCTGGTAGAGCCCGATCGCCTCCACGCCGAGGGCGGCCAGGCTCGCGTCGCACGCCTTGCGCAGGTAGGCCGGCGAGCCGTCGAGGCCCCAGTTGCCGGCGGCGTCCCGGGTGTGCCCGCCCTTGGTCGCGACCAGCACGTCCTCGGTGCGGCCGCGCAGCGCCCGGGCCACCAGCCGCTCGCCGTGCCCCATGTCGTCGTTCTGGCAGTACGCGTCGGCGGTGTCGATCAGCGTCACGCCGGCGTCCAGCGCGGCGTGCACGGTGCGGATCGCCCGCTCCTCGTCCGGGCGGCCCTCGACCGACAGCGGCATCTCGCCGAGCCCGATCGCACCGACCTGGACTGTCCCGATCCTGCGGCTGTGCACCGTACGTCCTCCTGTACTGCGCGTAGGGCGGTGTTCACGGTCGGAGTGCCCCCTACCCTCAGCACGCCGCGATACGCGGCCCCGGCCAGGGACGGTGACATGCGCGACGAGCAGGGTTTCGCCGACTTCGCCTCGGCACGTGCGGAGGCGCTGCGCCGGCAGGCGTACCTGCTGACCGGGTCGGCCGAGCGGGCCGGCCGGGCGGCCGCCCGGGCGCTGGAGGACACCGGCCGCCGGTGGGACAAGCTCGGCGGCGCAGGCGCGGCCGAGGCGCTCGCCCGCCGGGCGCTCGTCGCCGCGGTG
>CADCTP010000329.1 GCA_902805565.1 uncultured Mycobacteriales bacterium | reverse complement strand
ACCCGGGCGACCGGGGCGGCTCGGGCGGCCCGGCGGCCCGGGCCAGCGCCGCCCGCAGCGCCGCCCGCAGCGCGACCGCCGCGGCCCGGTCCGCCTCGGTCACCGGCGCACCCGGCCCGAGCAGCCCGTACGCCCGCAACCAGCCGGCCAGCCCGGCGGTGTCGGCGAAGGCGTCCGCGCCGGCGTGCCGGACGCCGTGCGCGCGGAAGCCGCGGCGGTCCAGCGTGTTCGCGAAGTCGTGCACGAGGTCCATGTCCTCGGCCATGGCTGCTCCATCCGGGTACGACACCGGTATCGACGATAACTGGTGTTGACACCGTCGGACACGGTCGGCGAGCCTGTGCCGCGTGCAGGGTGAATTGCGACGGACGATCTCCGTGTGGCACGGCGTGGCGCTCTACCTCGGGGCGGTGATCGGGGCCGGGGTGCTGATCCTGCCCGGGGCCAGCGCCAGCCTGGCCGGGCCGGCGTCCGTGCTGGCCTGGGGTTTCGACTCGCTGCTCGGGCTGCCGATCGCGCTCACCTTCGCCGCGCTCGCCGCCCGGCACCCGGACGCCGGCGGGGTCGCCACCTACACCGGGATCGCCTTCGGCCCGACCGTCGGCATGGTCATCGGCTGGTTCTACGTCCTCGCCGCCGCCAGCGCGCAGAGCCTCGTCGCCCTGACCGGGGCCTACTACGCCGCGCCGCACCTGGGGCTGGACCGGCTCGGGGTGGCGCTGCTGGCCACCGCGATGCTGGTCGTCGCCACGTTGACCAACAGCCGGGGCCTGCGGGTCAGCGGCCAGGTCCAGCTCGTCTTCTCCGCCGCCGTGACCGTGCTGCTGGTGCTGGCGATCGTGGTCAGCGGGCCGCGGATGGAGGCCGAGCGGTGGGAGCCGTTCGCGCCGGAGGGCTGGCCGGCGGTGGGCAACGCGGCGGTGCTGATCTTCTTCGCGTACTTCGGCTGGGAGGCGATCTGCCACCTGTCGGCGGAGTTCCGGGACCCGGCCCGGGACGTGGTGCGCAGCACGCTGATCAGCGTCGTGATCATCACCGTGCTGTTCCTCGGCATCGCCGTCGCCACCATCGGCACCGGCACGTACGGCACCGAGGAGCTGGACCGGACCGCGGTGGCCCGGCTGCTGGCCGACCCGCTGGGCACCGGCGTCGGGGCGGTCGCCGCCGGGATCGCGGTGCTCATCGCGCTCGGCACCGCGAACGCGTTCCTGGCCGCGACCTCCCGGCTGACGTACGCGCTGGCCCGGGACGGGATGTTCCCGAGCCGGCTGGGGCGGGTCAACGCCGACGGCGTGCCGCTGCCGGCGGTGCTGGCCGTCGGCGGGTTCGCCATCTCCTGCCTGGTCCTCGCCACCGCGTTCGGCTGGGACGCCAAGGACATCCTGGTCGTGCCGAACGCGCTGGTGATCACCGTCTACGCGGCCGGCACCGCGGCCGGCGTGGTGCTGCTGCGCGGCGCCCGGCGGGTCGCCGCCGTCATCGCCAGCCTGCTGTGCCTGGCGCTGCTGCCGTTCGCCGGGATCGGGCTGCTCGCCACGGTGCTGATCGCCGCGGCCGCGCTGCTCTACCGCCGCCGGCACCCGGGCCCGGTGCGCGCCCCCTCGGTCTGAGCGGGCGGGCGGCGGGGCGGGCTACGCGGTGCCCTGCTCGGCCTCGGGGCCCCGCACCGGCCTGGCCGGCAGCCGGATGACCGCCTTGCCGCCGTCGAGGTCGACCGTGGACAGCGGTGGTGCGCCGCTGTCCGGGTCCTCCCGCGTCATCTCCAGGCGTTGCTTCTCCTCCTGCTCGTGCCGCATCCCCGGCGCGAACAGCGAGCCGAACTCCTCCATCGAACCCCAGCCCATGCCCTGACCGTACGCCCTGTCACCCGATGGTGCCGCCGGCTCGCGCAGGGTCCCCCCGGCTGGGCGACCCGGGAGCCCGGCCCGTACGGTGCGGACCGTTCCAACCTCCGAGCACACGAAGGAATGGCGCACGTGGCCGACACGCTCAAGGCACGTCTTCTCGACGCCGACCGCCGTCCCGCGGTCGTCACGGATCTGCAGGACTTCGTCGACCAGGAGGTCGCCGGCAAGGGCGGCCTGTCCGGCGGCCTGATCAAGACCGGGTACGCCGCGGTGAAGAAGGTCAAGCCGGGCATCATCGGCAGCGCGATCGACAGCCTGCTCGACGAGTTCGTCGACGCGCTGGAGCCGCACTGGACCAGCTACCAGGCCCAGCCGACCCAGGGCGGGTTCGGCGCCTACCTCTCCGCGCACTCCGCGGAGGTCTCGCAGGCGCTGCTGGCCGTCACCGACCGGCGGGCCGAGCGCTCCAGCCGGGCCTCGATCACCTCGGTCTACGGGCGGCTCCGCCCGCGCGGCCAGGAGAACGTGGTCGAGTCCCTGCCCCGCCTCGGCACCCTGGTGGAGCGGCACGCCGGCTGACCCACCCTGCCCGGCGGCCCGCCCAGCGGGCCGCCGGGCCCGGGCTCAGACGCCCTCGCCCTCCAGCAGGCCGCCCTGCCCGCCGAGCCCGCCCTGCCCCTCGATCTTGCCCGCGAGGTGCTGCGCGTCCAGGCCGTACGAGTCCAGCAGGCCCGCGTCGCGATCGAAGTCGACCGGCTCCGGCAGCTCCTGCCGCGCCCGGTCGGCGTCCTCCTGGCGCCCCATGGCCTCCAGCACGCCGACGATCTCGTCCCTGGCGATCTGCACGCTGTCCTCCTCGAAACCGGATACCGGGGTCGTCATCCCCCCGTTCCGGCCCCGCTACCCCACTCCGCGGGGGTTCAGCCCGGGTGGGTGAACGGTTCGGCCGCCGGGCCGCGCGGACACGTACCCTGGACGAGGTGAGTGTCGCCCCGCCCCGCACCGTCGCGCTCGACGCCCGCTTCGCCCGCGAGCTGCCGGAGCTGGCCCTGCCCTGGCAGGCCGAGGAGGCCCCGGACCCGCGGCTGCTGGTGCTCAACGAGCCGCTCGCCGCCGGGCTCGGCCTGGACCCCCACTGGCTGCGCGGCCCCGGCGGCCTGGGCCTGCTGGTCGGCACCCGCGTCCCGGCCGGGGCGACGCCGGTGGCGCAGGCGTACGCCGGGCACCAGTTCGGCGGGTTCGTCCCGCGGCTCGGCGACGGGCGCGCGCTCCTGCTCGGCGAGCTGGTCGACGCCGACGGCGCCCGGCGCGACCTGCACCTGAAGGGCTCCGGGCGGACGCCGTTCGCCCGCGGCGGGGACGGCCTGGCCGCGGTCGGCCCGATGCTGCGCGAGTACGTCATCAGCGAGGCGATGCACGCCCTCGGCATCCCGACCACCCGGTCCCTCGCCGTGGTGGCCACCGGGCGCCCGGTGCGCCGCGACACCCTGCTGCCGGGCGCCGTGCTGGCCCGGGTCGCGAGCAGCCACCTGCGGGTCGGCAGCTTCCAGTACGCCGCGGCCACCGGCGACACCGACCTGCTGCGCCGGCTGGCCGACCACGCCATCGCCCGGCACCACCCGGACGCCGCCCGGGCCGGGCAGCCGTACCTCGCCCTGTTCGAGGCGGTGGTGGCCGCCCAGGCGTCGCTGGTGGCCCGGTGGATGCTGGTCGGCTTCGTGCACGGGGTGATGAACACCGACAACATGACGATCTCCGGCGAGACCATCGACTACGGGCCGTGCGCCTTCCTGGACGCCTTCGACCCGGCCACGGTGTTCAGCTCGATCGACCACGGCGGCCGCTACGCGTACGGCAACCAGCCGGTCGTCGCCGAGTGGAACCTGGCCCGGCTGGCCGAGGCCCTGCTGCCGCTGCTGCACGACGACCAGGACCGGGCGGTCGGGATCGCGGTGGAGGCGCTCGGCGGGTTCCGCCCGCGGTACGCCACCGCCTGGTCGACGGGCATGTGGGCCAAGCTCGGCCTGCCCGACGGGATCGAGGACGCGGTGGTCTCGCCGCTGGTCGAGGACCTGCTGACGCTGCTGCGGGACAACCACGTCGACCACACGGCGTTCTTCCGCGCGCTCGGCGCCGCCGCCCGCGGCGACGCCGAGCCGGCCCGGGGCCTGGTCCTCGACCTCGCGGCGGCCGACGGGTGGCTGGACCGCTGGCGCGCCCTGGGCCCGGACGGCGACGCGATGGACCGGGTGAACCCGGTCTACATCCCCCGCAACCACCTGGTCGAGGAGGCCCTGGACGCCGCGACCGGCGGCGACCTGGGCCCGCTGCACCGGCTCCTGGACGCCGTCACCGGGCCGTACGACGAGCGCCCCGGGCTGGAGCGCCACGCCGCCGGCCCCCCGGACGACTTCGGCGCCTACCGCACCTTCTGCGGGACCTGAGGCCGGTCAGGCGTCGATGATGATCGGCAGGATGACCGGGCTGCGCCGGTAGGTGTCGTTCGCCCACCGGCTGACCGTGCGGTGCACCATCTGCTCCAGCTGGCGCACGTCGCCGATCCCCTCGGCCGCCGCCTTGGCCAGCGCCTTCTCGATCAGCGGCACCACCCGGTCGAACGTGGCCGCCTCGTGCACGAACCCGCGGGCCAGGAACTCCGGCGGCTCGGTGAGGGCGCCGGTGTCCGCGTCGAGGAGCAGCACGATGGTGATGAAGCCCTCCTCGGCGAGCGTCCGCCGGTCCTTCAGCGAGGCCTCGGTGGCGCCGCCGACGGTCATCCCGTCGACGTACACGTTGCCGGCCGGGACCTTGCCGGTGATCCGGGCCCGGCCGTCGACCAGGTCCACCACGACGCCGTCCTCGGCCAGGACCAGGTTCTCGGCCGGGAGGCCGGTGCGGGCGGCCAGCGCGCCGTTGGCCACCAGGTGCCGCCACTCGCCGTGCACCGGCATGACGTTGCGGGGCCGCACGATGTTGTAGCAGTAGACGAGCTCGCCGGCGCTGGCGTGCCCGGACACGTGCACCTTCGCGTTGCCCTTGTGCACGACGTTCGCGCCCCAGCGGGTGAGCGCGTTGATGACCCGGTAGATCGCGTTCTCGTTGCCCGGGATGAGCGAGCTGGCCAGCAGGACGGTGTCCCCCTCGCCGATCCGGATCATGTGCTCCCGGTTCGCCATCCGGGACAGCGCGGCCATCGGCTCGCCCTGCGACCCCGTGCAGATCAGCGTGATCCGGTTGTCGGGCAGCTTCTCCAGCACCTTCAGGTCGACCACCAGGCCCTTCGGGACCTTCAGGTAGCCGAGGTCGCGGGCCAGGCCCATGTTGCGGACCATCGACCGGCCGACGAACGCGACCTTGCGGCCGTGCTCGTGCGCGGCGTCGAGGACCTGCTGGATGCGGTGCACGTGGCTGGCGAAGCTGGACACCACGATGCGCTTGGGCGCGGTGCGGAACACCTCCTGGATGGCCGGGGACAGGTCCCGCTCGGAGGTGGTGAAGCCCGGCACCTCGGCGTTGGTCGAGTCCACCAGGAACAGGTCCACGCCCTCCTCGCCCAGCCGGGAGAAGGCGCGCAGGTCGGTGATGCGCCGGTCCAGCGGGAACTGGTCCATCTTGAAGTCGCCGGTGTGCAGGACCATGCCGGCAGCCGTCCGGATCGCGACGGCCAGGCTGTCCGGGATCGAGTGGTTCACCGCGACGAACTCGCAGTCGAACGGCCCGAGCTTCTCCCGGTCGCCCTCGGACACCTGCACCGTCCGCGGCGTGATGCGGTGCTCGACGAGCTTCGCCGAGACGAACGCCAGCGTCAGCTTGGACCCGACCAGCGGGATGTCCGGCCGCTCCCGCAGCAGGTACGGCACCCCGCCGATGTGGTCCTCGTGCCCGTGGGTCAGCACGATCGCCTCGATCTTGTCCAGGCGGTCCCGGATCCAGGTGAAGTCGGGCAGGATCACGTCGATCCCGGGCTGGGTCTCCTCCGGGAAGAGCACGCCGCAGTCGACGACGAGCAGCCGGCCGGCGTGCTCGAAGACGGTCATGTTGCGGCCGATCTCGCCCAGGCCGCCGAGACCGACGACCCGCAGGGCGCCGGCGGGCAGCCTGGGGGGCGGTCCGAGCTTCGGGTGCGGGTGACTCACAGCGTCAGCCTCCAGTGCGCGGCGGTCGGCCGCATCGGTGCGTGGTCGGGGGTCGGCCGGCCAGCGGCGTGGGCGGCGGGACGAGGCTGTCGTCACGCGAGGCGGTGGGCTCGCGGTCGGGCCGGTCCCGGCGACCGGGGGCTGACCCGTCGACCGTGCGCGCCGGCGAGAAGGTGACCGGGCAGCCGGCCCGCGGTTGCGCACAGTCTACGAGGTCTCCCGGCCCCGGTGCTCAGCCAGGTCGGGGCGGACCGGCGCGGGCATGCCCGGACCCCTAGGATCCGGGCATGCCGGGCGGGGGAGGTCTGGATCTGCGCTCCCTCCTGGCCGCCGTGGAGGCCGCCCCGCCGGTCGCCGCGGTGGACGTGTTCGCGGCCGAGCTGGGCGACCGGCTGGCCGCGGCCGAGGTCACGTTCCTCATCTCGGACTTCAACGGCAGCGCCCTGGTCCGGCTGAGCCACCACGGCCGGGCCGGGGGGCACCGCTCGCTGGGCGCGGACGGGGCCGAGACGGTGGTGCTGGCCGGCACCCCGTACGAGCACGTGCTGCGGACCCAGCGGCTGCAGGTCGCCCACGAGGAGGCGGGGACCCGGGTGCTGGCCCCGGTCACCGACCGCGGCGACGTCATCGGCGTGCTGGAGATGCTGCTGCCGGCGGACCCGGACCGCGACACCCTCGACCACATCGCCGCGGCCGCGCACGCCCTCGGGTACGTGGTGATCGTCAGCCGCCGCTTCACCGACCTGTTCGAGTGGGGCCAGCGCAGCCAGCCGTTCTCGCTGGCCGCGGAGATCCAGCGCCGCCTGCTGCCCACCTCGCTGACCTGCGAGGGCGCGCAGTTCACCGTGGCCGGCGCGGTGGAGCCGGCGGGCAACGTCGGCGGGGACACCTTCGACTACAGCCTCGACCGGGACACCCTGCACGTGTCGCTCACCGACGCCATGGGCCACGAGGAGGAGGCGGCCCTGCTGGCCAGCCTGCTGGTGGCCAGCCTGCGCAACAGCCGGCGCGGCGGGGCGACCCTGGCCGGGCAGGCCGGCCAGGCCAACTCGGCGCTGCTCCGGCACGCCCGCACCGACCAGTTCGTCACCGGCCAGCTGATGCGGGTCGACCTGGGCGCGGGCACCGCGGCGATCGTCAACGCCGGCCACCCCGGGCCGCTGCGCCTGCGCGACGGCCGGGTCGAGACGATCCGGCTGGTGGCCGACCCGCCGTTCGGCATCGTGCCCGACCACGGCTACCGGGTGCAGCCGCTGCCGCTGCTGCCCGGCGACCGCCTGGTGTTCGTCACCGACGGCGTGCTGGAGCGCAACGCCGCCACCGCCGACATCGTCGGCCTGGTCGCCGGCACCGGCGACCTGCACCCCCGCGAGGTGGTCCAGGAGGTCAACCGGGCCGTCCTGCGGGCCGTGGGCGGCGCTCTCAGGGACGACGCCACCGTGCTGTGCCTCGACTGGTTCGGCGGCGGCGAGCGCGCCCGGGAGGCCGACGCCGGCGCCAACCGGGACGGGGCGTCGCCACCCCGCCCCGGCTGACCACCCCGCCCCGGCCGACCACCCCGCTCCGACCGACCGGCCGGTCCCGGTCAGCGGGCCACCCGGCCGCGCGGCAGGAAGGTGGCGACGGCGAGCATCGCGGCGGACAGCCCGACCACCACGAGGAAGATCCGGTGCACGGCCGTGGTCAGCTCGCCCGGGTCCACCGACGCGCCGGTGCCGATGACCGCGTTGGCCAGCGCGCCGAACACCGCGACGCCGACCGCGCTGCCCACCGAGCGCAGGAAGAGGTTGTTCGCGGTGACCACGCCGCGGTCCCCCCAGCCGACGCTGGACTGCGCGGCGATCAGCGTCGGGCTCACCGTCAGGCCCATGCCGGCGCCGATGACCAGGCACGTCCCGGCCACCTGCCAGACGCTGGTGCGCTCGTCGAACAGCAGCAGCAGCGCGGCGCCGGCCAGCACCACCGCCGTGCCGATCAGCGCGCACGCCCGATAGCCCAGGCGCAGGTACACCCGGCCCGCCTGGGAGGCGGCGATCGGCCAGCCCAGGGTGAGCGCGCCCAGCGCCAGCCCGGCGACCAGCGGCCCGTACCCGAGGACGACCTGGACGTACGTCGGCACGTACGAGGTGAGCCCGAGCAGCACCGCGCCGACCCCGGCCGAGATCGCCCCGCTGGCCACCAGCAGCCGGCGCCGGAAGATCCACAGCGGCAGCACCGGCTCCGGTGCCGCCCGCTCGACCAGCCAGCACCCGACCAGCACCAGCGCGCCGACGACCGGGATCCCGATGCCCGCGGGCGACGCCCAGGCCCAGGACCGGCCGCCCTCCAGCACGGCCAGCACGACCAGGGTGAGGCCGGCGGTGAGGAGCACGACGCCGCGGTGGTCGAGCCGCGGCGAGCCCCGCTCCACCCGCTCGGTGAGGTTGCGCGCGACCATCGCCGCGGCCAGCAGGCACAGCGGTACGTTGACCAGGAAGATCCACCGCCAGGAGGCGTACTCGCTGAAGACCCCGCCGAGGGTCGGGCCGACCACCGAGGAGATCCCCCACACGCTCGCGATGTAGCCCTGGGCCTTGGCCCGCTCGGCGGGGGTGTAGAGGTCGCCGACGATCGTGACGGTGACCGGGGTGATCGCGCCCGCCCCGAGCCCCTGCACGACCCGGAAGGCGATCAGCGCCGGCATGCTCCAGGCCAGGCCGCACAGCACCGAGCCCAGCAGGAACAGCCCGATCCCGAACAGCATCACCGGCTTGCGGCCGAAGAGGTCGGCCAGCTTGCCGTAGACGGGGACCGACACCGCCTGGGCCAGCAGGTACACCGAGAACAGCCACGGGAACTCGGCGAACCCGCCGAGGTCCGCGACGATCGAGGGGACCGCGGTCGCGAGGATCGTGGCGTCCACGGCGATCAGCGCGGTCGACAGCATCATCGCCAGCAGCACCGGACCGCGCTCCGAACGCAGACCCACCCCGGACGTGGTCACAGCAGTCACGTACGGCTGCAAGGACCCCCGGCCGCGCGGGATTCCGCCGGTCGCACCGGTACGACACCGGCGACCGGCCGGTCAGGGCCGGTCAGGGCCGGTACGGGCGGCCGGTCGCGTCGTACAGGTGGTGGATCGGGTCGTGCACGAAGTAGCGGGCGAAGGAGTCGACGGTGAACTCGGCGCCGTCGCTCCGTCGTCCGGTGCGCGCCCACTGCTCGCCAGCGGCCCGGCGGCGGCCCGCAGCCCGGCGGCGACGGTGCCGGGGTCCTGCTCGCCGTACCGGTCGGCGATCGCGGTCGCGTCCTGGTCCCGGTTGGGGAACAGCGGGTCGGTGCGGGTCAGCATCAACTCCAGCCGCTGGTCGTAGCGGCGGAAGACGTCCCGGACGTGACAGCCGTACTCCAGCGGCGACCACACCGCGGGGGCCGGCCGGACCCGGACGTCCGGTCCGGCCAGGACCGCCACCCAGGACGCCGCGACCGCGCGCACCATGCCGCCCACCGCGGCGGACCTGATGTCCCGCGCGTCCAGCCCGCACTCCGGGCACGGCCGCTCCAGCACCCAGGTCCAGTCCTTGCCGTCCGGCACGATCTCCACGGCCGCGAGCGTAGGTCACCCGGCCGGGGTCAGGACGGGCCGTCGCCGTCGGCGGACGGCCCGCACCGGCGGCCCTGGACCCAGACGGTCTTGCCGCCGCGGTGCCGCTCGGCCCCCCAGTCCAGCCCGGTGCCGTCGATGATGGCCAGCCCGCGGCCGGAGGTCGCGTCGGCGGGCGTCAGGCAGGGCTGCGGCATGCGGCTGTTCCGGTCGCTGACCTCGACCCGCAGGAACGCCGGGGTGGCCAGCAGCCGGACGGAGAACTCCGTCCGGGCGTGCAGGACGGCGTTCGTGGTGAGCTCGTTCGCGGCCAGGACGAGGGTGTCCAGCACGTCCGCGTCGCCCGGCGCCGGCAGCAGGCCCGCCAGCGCCTTCCGCAGGAAGCGGCGGGACTCCGACACCGCCCGGGCCTCCGGGCCGAACCGGGCGACGATCTCCTCGGTCTGCGTCCCGTCCTCGACGGACACGTCCTTCGGCGGCACGGCGCGGACGTACCCGGCTCGCCCGGGGCCACACGCCCCGACCGCCGCGGGCGCGCGCGGCGGCCGGCGGGTGATCGCGGGGCGCCGGGCAGCTAGGCTGGGGGCGACGGCCGAGCAACCGAGCCGACACGGTGGCGTCGAAAGTCGGCTCGATGATCGATCAACACTGGGCGTCGGTCCTCGCGGCCGCGGCGTCCCCGCCGGTGTCCGACCCCGGTGACCTCCTGCGGACCGCCGTACGGCTCGGCCTGGACATCGCCCCGGGCACGTCCGGATGCAGCGTCACCGAGCTGACCGGCTCCGGCTACCGGACGACCGTGTCGGCGAACGAGCTCGCGGTCGCCCTGGACCAGCGGCAGTACGACGCCGGCACGGGGCCGTGCCTCTCGGCCGCGTCCGGGGGTGCGGTCGAACGGTTGGACGACATGGTCCGGGAGGCCCGGTTCCCGGAGTTCCGGACCGCGGCCGCCGAGGCCGGCGTGCGCAGCTCGCTGTCGGTCGGACTGACCGGCCTGGACCGGCCGGCCGCCCTCAACCTCTACGCGGGCACCCCCGGGGCGTACGCGGCCGGGCGGACCCTGGCCGTCGCCGACCTGCTCGCCCGCTGCGTGACCGCGCTGCTGCCGGGCGGTCGGCCGCCGCCGGACAGCGCCGGGCTGGCGGCGGAGCGGGCCCGGGGCGACCGGATCTCCCGGGCGCTGAGGTTGCTCATGGCGACCCGGCGGCTGGACCGGGCCGCCGCGTTCGCCGAGCTGACCCGGCAGTCGCAGCGGCAGGGCCGGAGCGTCGCCGAGCTGGCCGAGGACCTGCTGCTCCGCGCCGGACGACAGAATGCCCCGTGACCTCCGACGACCCCGGGCTCGACCTGCCCGACGGCATGGCCAGGACCGGCATGACCTTCGAGGAGCTGTGGCTGCGGCAGCTGGCGCTCGGCGGCCCGGCCGGGCGGCTCGAGGTCGAGGCGTACGTGCTCGGTGTGCTGGCCCCGGACGCGTACCAGCACGACCTGCTGGCGCAGGCCCTCAACGAGTGGTCCCTGGAGCGCGGCGGCGACCACCCGGTCGGCTACTGGGGCAGCACCCCGGCCGGGTGACCGGGACCGCGGGCCCGGCGGCGGGCCCGTGACCGGGCCCGCGCCGGTCCTGGCCCGGGTGGCGACCGCCGTGGTGGTGGTGGTCGTGGCCCTGCTCGTGCTGGCCTGGGCGCTGCAGCGCAAGCTGATCTACCTGCCGGCCGCCGGACCGGTGCCGGCGGTCGGCACGCTGCTGCCCGGCGCCGAGGAGGTGTCCTTCGACACCGCGGACGGGCTCCGGCTCAGCGGCTGGTTCCTGCCGGGCGGCCCTCCCCCGGGCGGCGCTCGCCCGGGCAGCTCTCCCCCGGGCGGTGCCGCCGGCCCGGCGGTGCTGGTGTTCAACGGCAACGCCGGGAACCGGTCCGCCCGCGCCCCGCTGGCCGCGGCCCTGGCCCGGGCCGGGATCTCGGTGCTGCTGTTCGACTACCGCGGCTACGGCGGAAATCCCGGGCGGCCCACCGAGACCGGGCTGGCCGCCGACGCCCGGGCGGCCCGCGGCTACCTGCTCGGCCGCCCGGAGGTCCGGCCCGGGTCGATCGTCTACTTCGGGGAGTCCCTCGGCGCCGCGGTGGCGCTGGGCCTGGCGGTGGAGCACCGGCCGGCCGCGCTGGTGCTGCGCTCCCCGTTCACCAGCCTCGCCGACGTCGGCCGGCTGCACTACCCGTACCTCCCGGTCGGGGCGCTGCTGAAGGACCGGTACGACTCGATCGGCCGGGTGCGCTCCCTGGACTGCCCGCTGCTGGTGCTGGCCGGCTCCGCGGACCGGATCGTGCCGGCCGGCCAGAGCCGCCGGCTGCACGACGCCGCGCCCGGCCCCAAGCGGTACGTCGAGATCCCCGGTGCCGACCACAACGACTGGGAGCTGCTGGCCGGCGACCGGCTGGTCCGCGAGCTCACCGCGGTCACCCGGGGTCCGGGCTGACCCGGTCACCCGGGGTCCGGGCTGACCGCCAGGGCGGCCCAGAACGCCGCCCGCACCGCGTCGGCGCCCCACGCGTTGGGCTCGATGAGGTGGCAGTACCAGAGGTCGCGGTCGGCGGGCCGGGCGTCGCCCTGCCCGGGGTCGCCGCGCCGCAGGCCGTGGCCGAGGAACCGGCCGTGGATGTCGGCGACCCGGGCCCCGCGACCGGCCGCGACCTCGCGCAGCCCGGCGTTGAGCTCGGCGAGGACCGGGACCAGGTCCGGCCACGGCGGCAGCCCGACCCGCTCGGTGGCGGCGGTGCCGTCGCTCGGGTCGTAGACGGTCCCGACGACGACGGGCCGCCCCGCCGGCATCAGCTCCGCCAGCCGGTCGAGCGCCTCGGCCACCCGCACCCGGACGAGCGCGACGACCCGCAGCGCCTCCCGGGTGTCGCCGAACGCCGCGAGCACGTCGTTCCCGCCGATGGTGAGCGTCACGACCTCGGGGACGACGCCCGAGGCCGCCAGCCGGGGCAGCTGGCCGTCCAGCAGCGAGCGGGTGGTCCCGCCGTCGGTCGCCAGCAGCCGGAAGTCCAGGTCCGGCCGGGTGCCGGCCAGGTCACGCCCGCGCCAGGCCGGGAAGTCGTCGTCCCGGTTGCGGGCCAGCAGGGCGGCGCCGCCGCGGCCGGGGCCGCCGGCGTACTCGTCGATCGAGATCGAGTCCCCCAGCGCGACGTACGCCGCACCCGCTGCCGCTCCGGTCACCGGCCGGGCGTGCCCCGCCCGCCGGCCGTGACACCTCCGCCGCCCGGCCGGGTCAGGCCGTACGCCGGGCCAGCAGGGTGGAGTCGTGGACGTCGACGGTCACGCCGTCGCGGACCATCGTCCGCGGCCGCTGCTCGGCCACCAGGACCTCGAAGCCCGCCGGCAGTCCCGGCACCAGGTCCGCGGCCAGGAACATCGCCCGCCGGTGGCTCTCGCTCAGCTGCGTGAACACCTCCGACGGCGCGTGCCCGACGACCAGCAGGTGCCCGCCGGGCGCGACGGCCCCGGCCAGCCGCCCCGCCACCTCGACCATCCCGCCGTCCGGCGGGTGCAGGAAGTGGCTGGCGACCAGGTCGTACGAGCGGCCGCCGGCGGCGAAGGCCCGGGCGTCGACCTGCCACCAGTCGGTGCGGTCGGCCACCCCGGCCTCCGCGGCGTGCCGGGCGGCGCGGGCCAGGCCGTTGGCCGAGAAGTCGGCGCCGGTGACCCGCCAGCCCTGCCGGGCCAGCCAGACCACGTCGCCGCCCTCCCCGCAGCCGACGTCCAGCGCGGTGCCCGGGGTCAGCCCGGACACCTCGGCGACCAGCTGGGCGTTGGGGTTGCCGCTCCAGACCTTCTCCGCGCCGGCGTACCGCTCCTCCCAGCTCGCCGGCTCGAACATCGCCGCCGCGTCCTCCTCGGTCCCGTGCGTCCCGTGTCCGGCCATCAGGCCACGTCCCTCCGCTGCTGCCGACCGGGTCGCCGGCTCGGCGACCACCGGCACGAGGGTGCGGGACCCCCGCCCGGCGAGGCAAAGTTCTTTGCCGACCCGGCAAAGCCGGCGGCCGGTCGGGGGCCGGACGCTGCGCCGGCCGGACGCCTGTCCTTGTCCTGCATTTCGCCTCCTGTCGTTGCGGCCGGAGGACGGGCACGGGTAGGACTTCGGGTGGCTGACCGGGACGACCGGTACGGACCGGGAGCGGGCAGCAGGGGTGGCACCGGGACCTTCCGGGAGGCGCAGTGCACGCGACACGTCGGCCGCCGCGGTCCGCCGGAGTGCTGCCCAGGGACCGGCTGACCCGCCGGCTGGCCCTCGTGCACCGCCACCCGGTGACCGTGGTGACCGCGCCGGCCGGGTACGGCAAGACGGTCGCGCTGGCACAGTGGCAGGACGTGGAGCGCGGCGCCGGTCGCCGGGTCCACGGGGCCGGCCTCGACCCGGAGGACGTCGACCCCGCCCGGTTCTGGGCCGGCCTGGTGCGGTTGCTGCGTACCGGCGACCCCCGGCTCGGCGCCCGGGCGCTGGCCCTGCTGCGGTCCGGCGAGCCGACGGCGGAGCTCGACGCGGTGCGCACGCTGGCCGAGGACCTCGGGGACTGCGACCCGCTGGTCCTCGTCCTCGACGACTACCACCTGGCCGGCGACGCGGTGGATCGCGGGATGGCCCGGCTGGTCGACGCCCTCCCGGCGTCCGTCCGGCTGGTGCTCGGCGGGCGTTCGGTGCCGGGCCTGCCGCTGCCGCGCTGGCGCGTCGAGGGGCTGCTGGACGAGCTGGGCCCGGAGGACCTCCGGTTCACCCCGGCGGAGACGCACGAGCTGCTGGTGGACCGGCTCGGACTGCCGCTGGGGCCGGCGGAGCTGGCCGAGGTGGAGCGGCTGACGGAGGGGTGGATGGGCGGGCTGCGGCTGCTGGCGCTGCACCTGTCCCGTACCGGTTCGGTGGCCGACCTGTCCGCCGGGACGTCCCGGTTCACGCAGGACTACCTGGCCGAGGAGGTCCTGCGGGGCCAGCCCGCGCCGGTGCGCGACTTCCTCACCGACATCTCCGTGCTGGACCGGCTGACCGCGCCCTTGTGCGCCGCGGTGACCCAGCGGTCGGACTGCCAGCGGATGCTCGAACTGCTGGACCGGGAGCACCTGTTCGTCGTCCCGCTGGACGGGGAGCGGCACTGCTACCGGTACCACCCGATGTTCGCCGACTTCCTGCGCAGCCGGCTCGCCCGGTCGCCCGACCGGCTGCGGCTGGTCCACCAGCGGGCCGCGGAATGGTACGTCTCCCACGGCCGCCTCGAGGAGGCGATCACCCACTGCCTGGCCGGCGCCGCCTGGGCCCGGGCGGCGGAGCTGATCGACCGGGCCGGCGAGGCCGCGCTGGCCCGGGGCGAGGTGGCGACGGTGGACCGCTGGCTCCGGCGGCTCCCGGCCGCGCAGTGGGCCGACCGGCCGGCGCTGTTCCTGCGCCGCGCCGAGGTCGCCATGCGCCGCGCCGAGTGGGGCACCGTCGCCGACGCGGTCCGGGAGGCGGAGCGGGCGTTCGCCGCCGCCCCCGGGGGCGTGCCGGGCCAGCCGCCGCGGGTCCGGGCGACGCTGGCCGCGCTGGCGGCGTACCTGGCCACTGTCGCGGGGGAGACCGAGCGGGCCGTCACGCTGGCGGACGCGGCGGTGGACCTGATCGGCGACACCGATCCGGCCGCGGCCAGCGCGATCCTGCTGACCAAGGGCCGGGCGGAGTCGCTGGGCGGTCGGCTGCCGGCCGCCATGGCGACCTTCCGGGAGGCGATGACCCGCAGCCGCGCCGCCGGGGACGGACCGACCCTGCTGACCGCGGCCGGTGGCCTGGGCCGGACGCGGTGCAAGGGCGGCCGGCTGCACGCGGCCGCGGCCACGTACGAGGACGGCCTCCGGGACGCCGAGAGTCTGGCCGGTGGCACCCTCGCCGCCGCGGGCGCGCTGCACGCCGGCCTCGGCGAGGTGCTGCACGAGTGGAACCGGCTCGATGAGGCCGCGCGGCACCTGGAGCGGGCCGTCGAGCTGGGCCGCCGCGGCGAGCTGCTCAACGTCGTCCTGTTCGGGTCGCTGACGCTGGCGCTGGCCCGCCAGGCGGCCGGGGACGAACCGGCCGCCGACGCCGCCGTCACCGCGGCCGAGCGGGTGCTCGGCGGGCACGAGCTGCCGGAGCGGTCGGCCCGGCTGATCGACGACACGCGACTGCGGCTGTGGGTGATCCGCGGTGACCGGGCGGCGGTGGAGCGGTGGCGGCGTACGGTCACCGACCCGGCGGCCCGGCTGCACCCGCTCACCCGCGCCCGGCTGCACCTGGCGGTGGGCCGGCCGGACACCGCCGAGCGGCTGCTGCGGGCGGTGGTGACCGAGGAGGCGGACCGCGGCGCCCTGGGCGCCGTCATCGGTGCCCGGGTGCTCCAGGCCACGGCCCGGCTGGCCGCCGGCGACCCGGCCGGGGCCCGGTCGGCGCTCGCGCACGCCCTCGAGCTGGCCGAGCCGGAAGGCTACGTCCGGACGTTCCTCGACGAGGGCGAGGCGGTGACCGGGCTGCTCCGGACGATGTACGCGTCGCCCGGCCGGTTCCGCGACTACCTGCGCACGCTGCTGGCCGCGGCGGCAGCGGGCCGGCCCGGCACCGGCCCCGCCGCCCCCGTCCTGCTCACCCCGCGGGAGCGGCAGATCCTCCGGCTGCTCGGCGCCGGGCTGTCGAACACGGAGATCGCCGCGCGGCTGTTCGTGTCCACCGGCACGGTGAAGAAGCACCTCTACAACCTGTTCGGGAAACTGGGGGTGAAGACCCGGCTCGAAGCCGTCGTGGTCGCGCGCAGCCTCGGTCTGCTCCAGCCGGACGGGCGGTAGAGGGTTCACCCAACCTCCGCCTACCACTTTCGTCACCCCTCCCCCGACGGGCCGCTGACTACCGTCGGGGCCGGTCCCCCGACCGCCCGGCCCCGCGGGCCGGTCCCCGGGACCACCGCCAGGTCCACCACTCCCGCGAGGGGGCAACTGTGCGCGACCTCGACCGCCGAATCCTCGACCACGCCGACGAGATCGCCGATGCGGCCCTGGCGGCCGGGTTGGAGAAGGTGCCGATCCTGCGGACACTGACCGAGGCCGAGCGGCACCGGTACATCGGGGTCCCGGTCCGGCAGTCGCTGGAGACGCTGCTGCGGCCCGGCGCCGGCGACCCGCCGGACCCCGAGTCGTACGACGCCTTCGCCGCCTCGTGCCTCTTCTTCGCCGACCGGCGGCTGCCGCTCGAGGACTACCTGGAGAAGGGCGAGGTGATCGGCTTCGCCGTCCAGCAGGCCCTGTGGCAGCTGTGCGGCCTGGACGAGCGGGCGGAGCTGCGCGAGCTGCTGCACCGGCTGGACCGGGCGTCCGCTGCCCTGACGCAGCACCTGCGGCGGCTGTACACCACGGGCAGCTCCGGCACCCGCCTGCGCACCCCGCAGGAGCGGGTGGTGGAGGGACTGCTGGCCGGCGAGCCGGTGCAGGACCTGGCCGGCGCGCACGGGATCCGGCTGGGGGCGGGCTACTTCGTGCTGGTCAGCCGCGAGCCGCTGTCCGGCCCCGGGGATCTCGGCGCCCCGGCCTGCACCGCGCCGTGCCGGCGGGCGGGAGCCCTGGTCCTGCGCCGGGCGGCCGAGCGGGTGCACCTGCTGCCCCGGCCCGAGGGGGCCGCCGCCGACCGGAACTGGCGCCCGACGCCCGACGCCGTCGACCTGGTGGAGCGGCACGGCCGGCTGCCGTCCGGGTACGCGACGGCGGTCGACCTGGCCGCCGTGCCCGCGGCGTACGAGCAGGCGCGGGTGCTGGCCGACATCGCCGCCGCCCGCCCGGAATCCCCGCCGGGACCGCTCGGACCGGCCGACGGGGCGGTGGAGCTGGCCCTGCTGCGGGACCCCGCGGCCCGCGGCGACCTGCTCGCGCTGCTGGACACGCTGTCGGCCGGCCCGGACCTGCCGCTGACCCTGGAGACCCTCTTCCGGCACCGGCTGGACCGGACCGCGGCGGCCGCCGCGCTGCACGTGCACCGCCGGACGCTGGCGTACCGGGTGGCCCGCATCCGGGCGCTGACCGGGGCCGACCTGGGCGCGGCGGACGGCATCCAGCGGCTGCACGCGGCGGTCGTGCTGCTGCGGTGGACCGCCGCCACGGGCGGCGACCGGCCCGGCGACGGGTCCTGACCGGGCGGCTTGCCCAGCTGGACAACGGTTCGGTCAGACCTTCCCGTACGCGGATGGCCCTGCCCGGGCTGGGCCGGTTGGCTGAGGACGTTCCCGCCGCCGGCGGCGGGAGCGACGACCGCGGTCCCGGCGTGCGGCCCTTGGCCAGGCCGCCGTCCCCATCCGACATCCGACGAGAGGAACCATCATGACCACGAGCACCGTGGCGCGTGCGTGGCGCGACCCCGACTACTTCGGGTCGCTGAGCGCGGAGGAGCAGGCGCTGATCCCGGCGAACCCGGCGGGTCAGATCGCTCCCATGCTGGAGGACGAGGTCAACGGCGCCTTCCCGACCGGCCCGTGCACCGTTCCCTGCCCGACCGCGCTGCCCTGCGCGCCGTTCTACTACAGCGCGCTGTTCCTGACCATCCCGCTGTGCCCGTACTGCTGAGTGCGGTGACGGTGCACCACTGATGCCGGTGGGAGCCCGCGGACACCCCGGGCTCCCACCGGTCCGCCCTGTCCCAGGAGGCGAGGAGACGATGAGCAGCATCGACACGGCCGACCCGATCGGGGAGGACCGGACCCGGCCGGAGCGGCAGGCGTGGGCGCGCGCGGCCACCCTGGCCGAACGGGCCGGTTGGCCGGCCGCCGCTGCCGATGGGCCGTCCCCGGACGCCGCCCGGAAGCTGGCGGCCTGGCGGGCGCAGGCACCGTTCGACGACGACGCCTACTGGGGGCAGCGGCTGGCGGCGGCCGGCCTGACCGAGGCGGAGCTGGCCCGGCTGCTGGACGCCGCGGCGCCGCCCGGGCCGGAGCCCGACTGGACCCGCCGGCTCCGGGAGATCCTGGACAGCGGCGACCTGGCGGACAACGGGGTGGAGGTCCGCTCCGAGGCGCCCCCGGGCGCGGCCGACCTCGACGCCGGCTGGGCCCACTTCGCCCGGCCGCTGCTGCCGTTCGTGGTGCAGGAGGCGACCCGGCTCCGCTCGGCGCTGCTGCTGTCCGGCGCGGAGGTGGACGGGGACGGCCTGCTGCCGGCGCTGCTCGGCGACCTCACCGGGCTGCTGGTGCTCACCGCCCAGCGGACCCTCATCCTCGAGATCAACATCGCCCGCCTGGACATGGCGGCCGACGGGACGGCCGACGGGGACCCGGCCGAACGCTTCCGCGCGGTGCTGGCCCGGCTGTCCGAGCCGGACCGGGTCGCCGACCTGCTCGCCGAGTACCCGGTCCTGGCCCGGGACCTGGTCGAGCGCACCGACCGGTGGCACGCGGCGGTCACCGAGCTGCTGTCCCGGCTCCGGGCCGACCGGGCCGTCCTGGCCGGGCTCGGCGTCGAGCCGGGCGACCGGCTGGTCGAGGTGACGCCGACCGGCGACCCGCACCGGGGCGGCCGCCGGGTCACCATCCTCGGCTTCGCCTCCGGCGCCCGGGTGGTCTACAAGCCGCGGTCGCTCACCCTGGACGTCCGGTTCGCCGAGCTGCTCGCCGAGCTGGGCCGGCGCGGGATCACCCCGGAGCTGCGCGTGCCGCGGTCGCTGGACCACGGCCGGTACGGGTGGCAGGAGTTCGTCGCCGGCGCACCCTGCTCCTCCGAGGCGGAGGCCGGCGACTTCTACGAGCGGCACGGCGCCCTGGTCGCCGTGCTCTACCTGCTGCAGGCGACCGACCTGCACTCGGAGAACCTGGTGGCGGCCGGCCCGCACCCGGTGCTGCTGGACCTGGAGTCGGTGCTGCAGCCGGAGCTGGCCGGGATGACCGACGGGCCGATCCGGGCCGCCGCGCAGACGCTGGTCCGCTCGGTGCTGCGCAGCGGCCTGCTCCCCTCGCCGGCCTTCCTCGGCGGCGCCCTCGCCGGCCTGGACCTCAGCGGCATCGGCGCCGCGGGCGGCCAGCAGACGCCGATGCCGGTCCCGACCGTGACCGGCGACGGGACCGATGAGATCCGGGTGGTGCACGAGCACCAGCCCGTCCCGGTGGCCGACCGGCACCGCCCGAGCATCCCCGGCCGGCCCGAGGTCTCCCCCGTCGAGCACCTGGCCCGGCTCGAGCACGGCTTCCTCAGCACGTACCGCGCTCTGCTGGCCGTCCGGGACGAGCTGGAGACCCTGGTGCTGGACCGGTTCGCCGGCGCGCCGCTGCGGGTCATCGTCCGGCCGACCGCGACCTACGCCAGCCTGCTGTACGAGGGCAGCCACCCGTGGCTGCTGCGCGACCACGCCGACCGGCAGCGGCACCTGGACCTGCTGTGGTCCGGCGTGCGCCGCAACGAGCAGCTGGCCACGGTGATCCCGGCCGAGCAGGTCGACCTGCTGCGCGGCGACATCCCGGTGTTCACCACGACCGTGCACTCCCACACGCTGGAGTCCGGCACCGGCGGCTCACTGGTCGACGCGCTGCGCCGGCCGGCCGCCGAGCTGATCCGGGAGCGGATCGCCGCGCTCGGCGAGGACGACCTGGCCCGGCAGCTGTGGCTGCTGCGCGGCTCCTTCGCCACGCTGGCCGCCGGCCGCCCCGCGGCCCTCCCGGCCGGCGCCCGCTCCCCGGCCGGGCCCGGGGCCGCACCGGTGGCCCGGCCGGCCGCGTCGCCGCCGGACCTGCTCCGGGTCGCCGGCGACCTCGGCGACCGCATCCGCGCCAGCGCCCTGCCCGAACGCCAGGGGCTGAGCTGGCTGGTGATGCAGATGGGCGAGCGGGGCGCGTGGAGCGCGGGCCCCGCCTTCCTGGACGTCTACGGCGGCCTGCCCGGCATCGCCCTGTTCCTGGCCGAGCTGGGGCGGCTCACCGGGGAGGACCGGCACACCGACACCGCCCGCTCCGCGGCGGAGGCGATGCTGGCCCAGCTGGACGGGACGCCGCCGGAGGGGCTGCCGGGCGGCTTCTTCGCCGGGCACGCCGGGGTGGCCGTCGTGCTGGCCCGCCTCGGCATGCTGTGGCGGGAGCCGGACCTGCTGGCCCGGGCCGAGGCGGAGCTCGCCGCCGCGCGGGCCGGGATCGCCGCCGACACCGTGCTCGACGTCGTCGGCGGCGCGGCCGGCCTGGCGCTGGCCGGGCTGGCGGTGGCCGGGGCGGTCGAGGACCCCACCGGCGCGCTCGGCGTCGCGGTGGCGGCCGGGGAGCACCTGCTGGCCCGGTCGGTGCCGGCCGGCGACGGCATCGGCTGGACCACCGGCATCAGCCCGGAGGTGCCGCTGGGCGGCCTGTCCCACGGCGCCTCCGGCTTCTCCCTCGCGCTCGGCCGGCTCGCCGCGGCCACCGGCCGGTCCGACTTCCGGGACGGGGCGCTGGCGTCGCTGGCGTACGAGCGGGGCACCTTCGACCCGGTCACCGGCACGTGGCGGGACCTGCGCGACCCCGCGCTGCTCGGCCAGGGCGCGGGCGGCGAGCCGGTGGAGGTGGTCGCCTGGTGCCACGGCGCGCCCGGCATCGGGCTGGCCCGGATCGCGCTGCTGGACCACCTGGGCGGCGCCGACCCCCGGGTGGAGGAGGAGGCGGTGCTCGCGCTGCGGGCCACGCTGCGCGACGGCTTCGGCGCCACGCTGTCGGCCTGCCACGGGGACCTGGGGAACCTGGAGACCGTGCTGCAGGCCGCCCGGGTGCTCGGCGACCGGACCGCCCGGGAACAGCTGCCACGGCTCGTCGCCGAGACGGTCGACGCCGGCGGGCTGCTGGGCTGGCCGGCCGCGCTGCCGCTGCCGATCCCGAGTCCCAGCTTCATGATCGGGATGGCCGGCATGGGCTACCAGCTGCTCCGGCTCGCCGCCCCGGACGAGATGCCGTCCCTGCTGCTGCTGGACCCGGTCACGGTCCCGGGTGAGGGCCGGTCGTGAGCCGGGGCCGGGTGCCGGTCGTCAGCCAGGCCAGCGCCCCGGACTGCGGGGCGGCGTGCGTCACGATGGTGCTGCACGCGTACGGGCGGCGGGTCCCGATGCGGGAGGTGCGGGAGGCGGTCGGCTCCGGCCGGGACGGCGCGTCGCTGCGCCGGCTGCGGGAGGCCGCCGAGGGCTTCGGCATGGAGGGCCGCAGCCTGCGCCTGCCCCCGGCCATGCTCGCCGACCTCGCCCTCCCGCTGATCGCGCACTGGCAGGGCGACCACTACGTCGTGGTGGAGCGGATGTCCGAGCGCCGGGTCCGGATCGTGGACCCGGCCGGCGGGCGCCGGCGGATGAGCATGGACGACTTCACCAAGGGCTACTCCGGGCACGTGCTGGAGCTGGTCCCGGCCGCGCCGTTCCGGCCCGGGGACTACCGCCCGACCGCGACGCTCGGCGCGTTCCTGCGCCGCCTGATCGCCGTCGCCCCCGGCACGCTCGCCCTCGTCGCCGGGATGAGCCTGCTGCTGCAGGTGGCCGGGCTGATCCCGGCCGGGCTGACCAAGGTCATCGTGGACGAGGTGATCCCGGACGGCCGGACCGACCTGCTGCCGCTGCTGGCCGCGGGCATCGCCGCGGTCGCGGTGACCCAGGCCGTCCTGCTGCTCGTCCGGGGCCTCATGGTGGCCGGCCTGCAGGCGCGGATGGACGAGCGGCTCGGCTCCGACTTCGTCGGGCACCTGCTCTCCCTGCCGTACGCGTTCTTCCAGCGGCGGCTGTCCGGCGACCTGCTGACCCGGATCGAGAGCACCCTCACGATCCGCAAGGTCGTCACCGGCCGGCTGGTGGCGACCGTCCTGGACGGCGGCCTGGTGATCGGCTACCTGGTCGTGCTGCTGGCGATCTCGCCGCCGTTCGCGCTGCTGGCCGTGCTGGCGAGCCTGCTGCGGCTGGCCGTGGTGCTGACCTTCTACCGGCCGCTGCGCGAGCTGATGGCCCGCGACCTGGTCGCCAACGGCCAGACCCAGGGCTTCGTGTCCCAGGTCCTGGTCGGCGTGGCCACCGTGAAGGCGTCCGGGGCCGAGGAGAGCGCGTTCGGCCGCTGGCGCACGCTCTACCGGCAGCAGCTGGCGATCTCCGTGCGCAACGAGCGGCTGCGGGCCCTCAACGACGGGCTGCTCGGCGCGATCACCGCGGTGTCCAGCCTCGGGCTGATCTGGCTCGCGGCGGCGCTCGCGCTGTCCGGCTCGATGACGGTCGGCACCGCGCTCGCGCTGGTCGCGGTGGCCACGGCGTTCCTGCAGCCGGCCAACTCGCTGATGGACAGCGTCGAGCAGATCCAGATCCTGCAGACCGAGTTCGGCCGGGTGCAGGACGTCGTCGACGCCGACCCGGAGCGGTCCGGGTCGCTGGTGCCCGAGCGGCTGACCGGCCGGCTGACCCTGGAGGACGTCTCCTTCCGGTACTCCACCGGCGGCCCGCTGGCGGTGTCCGGCGTGACGGTGGACGTCCAGCCGGGGCAGAAGGTCGCGCTGGTCGGCCACACCGGCGCCGGCAAGAGCACGCTGGGCAAGCTGATGATCGGCCTGTACGCCACCAGCGGCGGCCGGATCCTGCTGGACGGCGTCCCGCTCGAGCAGTACGACCTGCCGGCCGTACGGCGCCGGATGGGCGTGGTGCTCCAGGAGCCGTTCCTGTTCAGCGGGTCGATCCGCAACGCCATCGCGCTGCACCAGACCGACCTGCCGCAGGAGGCGGTGGAGGAGGCGGCGCGGGCGGCGGCCATCCACGACGACATCGCCGCGATGCCCATGGGCTACGGGACGTACGTGGGCGAGGGCGGCAACGCGCTGTCCGGCGGGCAGCGGCAGCGGCTGGCGCTGGCCCGCGCCCTCGCCGCCCGGCCGGCGATCCTCTTCCTGGACGAGGCGACCAGCCACCTCGACTCGGAGACCGAACGCCGGGTGGAGGACAACCTGCGGCCGCTGCGGTGCACCCGGATCGTCATCGCCCACCGGCTGAGCACCGTGCAGGACGCCGACCTGATCCTCGTCCTGCACCAGGGCCAGGTGGTCGAGGTCGGCACGCACGAGGAACTGCTCGACCGGGACGGGCGCTACCGGACCCTGGTGGAGACCCAGCTGGTGTCCGACCGTTCCCTGGCGGGCAAGTGACCGGCGTCGAGCGGGTGCTGGTGGGCGTCTCCGGCTCCATCGGCGTGGTCTCGGTGTGTCAGTACCTGTTGGAGATGAAGGTGCGGCTCGGCGCCGAGGTCAAGGTGGTGACCTCGGCGGCGGCGGAGCGGATGGTGCCGGCCGAGACGCTGGCGCTGTTCTGCGACGAGGTGATCGCGTCCGACTCCCCCGCCGCCCGGCGGGCGGCGCACGTCGTGCTGCCGCAGTGGGCCTCGGTCTTCACCGTGCTGCCCGCCTCGGCGAACGTCCTGGCCGACGCCGCCCGCGGGGCCGCGCCGTCCCCGCTGACCGCGGCCATCCTCGCCGCCGAGCCGGGCATCGTCTTCTTCCCCAACATGAACCCGCGGATGTGGGACAACCCGGCCGTGCGGCGCAACGTCGCCACGCTCCGCGAGGACGGGCACGTCGTGGTGGACCCCGTCGCCGGCCCCGGCTTCGAGGTCGCCACCGGCGAGGTCACCCCGGGTGCCACCATGCCGCCGCCGGCCCTGGCCGTGGAGCTGCTCCGGGAGGTCACCCGCACCCGCCGCGCCGGTCCGGGCCCCGGCTGACCGGCGGCGGCCGGCCCACCGTCGGGCCGGCCGCCGCCGGCGTCGCCCGACCGGACCCGGGCCCGTCCGACGCGACAGCCGTGTATCTCAGCCGGCTCCCGCCGCCTCCTTTTCATGTCGGCCGACCAGGGCCGGCGACCGTTCGAGGGGGCGGACATGGCGAAGGTGGCGGACGCCGACCTGGTGCTCGAGGGCGGCGGGGTGAAGGGGATCGCGCTGGTGGGGGCGATCTCGGTGCTCGAGGAGCGGGGCTACCGGTTCCACAAGGTCGCCGGCACCTCGGCCGGGGCCATCGTCGGGGCCCTGGTGGCGGCCGGCACGCCGGCCACCCGGCTCCAGGAGATGATGCACGGCCTGGACTACCGGCGGTTCCAGGACCCGCCGCTGCTCGGCCGGCTCCTGCTGCCCGGGATGGTCGCGCAGGTCGTGCTGCGCAAGGGCTGGTGCCGCGGGGACCACCTGCGCTCCTGGGTCAGCGACATGCTGGCCGAGCGGGACGTCCACACCTTCGCCGACCTGCGACTGGCCGACGCCGGCGCGGACGCCGCGCTGCGGGATCCCGACCGCGGCTTCCGGTTCGTCGCGATGGCGTCCGACCTCACCCAGGGCGAGCTGGTGCGGCTGCCGTACGCGTACCGGACGAGGTTCGGGATGGATCCGGACGGGATGCCGGTCGCCGACGCCGTCCGCGCGTCGATGGCGATCCCGTACTTCTTCGTCCCGGCCCGCTGTGCCGACAAGCTCAACGGCGGGCGGGCCTGGCTGGTCGACGGCGGCATGCTGTCGAACTTCCCGGTCGACGCCTTCGACCGGACCGACGGCCAGCAGCCGCGGTGGCCCACCTTCGGGATCAAGCTGTCCGCGCGGAACGCGCCGGCGGTCAACGAGGTGCGGGGCGTGGTCAGCCTGTCCCGGGCGATGCTGTCCACGATGACCGGCTTCTACGACCGCATGCACCTCAACCGGCCGGACGTGCTCCGCCGCACGATCTTCGTCGACACGTCGATGGTCCGCTCGACCGACTTCGACCTCACCGCCGCCACCGCCGCCCGGCTGTACGAGTCGGGCCGGTCGGCGGCCGAGCGCTTCCTGGAGACCTGGGACTTCGAGGAGTACCTGACCACCCGGCGCGCGGCCACGCCGGCCCGCGCCGACCGCACCGAGGCACCCTGACCCCGGCGGGTGGCCGGCGCGGTGGCCGGCGCGGTGGCCGGCGCGGTCGCCCGTGACCGGAGCGGCGGGCCGGCGGTCGGGGCGGTCAGCCGTCGAGGCCGGTGGCCGTGTGCGCGGCGCCGACCGGCTTGGACTCCGCCGAGCCGCGCTGCCGGAGGTAGACCGACAGGACCACCATCGACAGCACGGCGAGGAACTCCGACTGCCAGTTCTGGAAGGTGCGGTTCCAGAAGTCGGCGGAGGTGACGTACCCGGCCCAGGACACCGGGTCCTCGAAGTCCGACAGCTGCTCGGCGTTGTACGCCGCCCGCCCGGCGATCGACTGCGCCAGCCACGAGCCGGCGAAGAGCAGGCCCATCACCAGGCCGAGCGACGTCGAGTAGAGGCCGGTGCGCCAGCCGCCCGCGCTGGCCCAGCGGGGCGAGTCGTCGTCGGCGTGCCGCCCGACCTTCTGCTCCTCGTCCGACTCCGTCCCGACCTCGTCGAGTTCCGCGGACTCGGTCGAGCCGCGCTGCACCAGCCACACCGTCGCGAAGATCATCAACAGGAACTGCAGGTACTCCGACTGCCAGTTCTCCGCGACGTCCACGGCGAAGCTGGAGGAGGTGACGAACTGCCAGATCGAGACCGGGTCGCCGCCGGCGGCCAGCTGCCGGTTGTTGTGGTCCGCCAGCCCGGCGATCGCCTGCCCGACCAGCGCCAGCAGGAAGATCGTCCCGAAGAACAGCGACAGGCCGTTGTCCCTCAGCCGCCGGCTCACCGGTGCACCAGGCCGATGACGATGACGTACGCCAGACCGAGGACCAGGAAGGTCAGCAGACCGATGTAGAGCGTGCGCATCTCATCCCTCCACGTCACAGTCGTACGGCTCGTCGCCCTGCTGCCGGCAGCCGGCGGCGTTCACCCGCCACCCGTCGGAGAGCCGGGTCAGGAACAGGGTGTCGCCGCCGGCCCGCACCTGGGCCTGGTCGCTCCACACCTGCACGGCCCCGACCGGCCCGTCGCCCGGCAGGTCCAGGTCGCCGAGCGCCTGCTGGCACGTCTCGTCCCCGGTCGCCGCCGACTCCGCCGCCGCGGGGGTCAGCAACCGGCACAGCGCCGCCGCGTCCCGCCCCTGCGCCGCGGCCAGCCACTGGCCCGCCGCACGGGTCACCGCGTCCTCGCCCGGCTGTGCGCCGCACCCGGCGGTCAGGCCCGCCACCGTCACCACGGCGAGCACCGCGGCGCGTCCCATGGTCCTCATTCCGACCGGTGTACCCGTGATCATCTTGCGGAATCCCCGGCCTCGCGGTAGTGCACCCGGTCGGCGGTACGGGCCACCGGCCTGAGCCGCCGTATCCCGGGCGTGGAGGCACTTGCAAAGTAGTCTTTGCAACGTAGTGTTGGACTCGTCGATCCGTTCCCAGGCCACGAGCCGGTGTCCGGGAACCGGTGCCGTGGTGTCGTGCGGCGAGGTAGGTATCCCTGGTATTTGGCGCGGCCGGGGGCACGACCGCCGGTGACCATGACATCAGGCTCCGGCCGGGCCGCCGGGTCCGGCGCTCAGTCGGTGGCGACGACGACCTTGCCCCGGGCGCGTCCCTCGCCGACGTACCGCAGCGCCGCTGGCACCTCGTCGAGCCCGAACGTGCGGTCGATGTGGATGCCGATGTCGCCGGCGACGCAGAGGTCGGCCAGCGGGCCGAAGTGCGCCGGCCCCGAGCGCACCACCAGCACCCCCAGCCGGCGCCGGTCGAGCCGTCCGACAATCGCGCCGAGGGTCGCGATCCCCAGCAGGGTCGGCACGGACCCGCCCACGCACCAGTACCGGCCCCCGGGAGCCAGCGCCCGGCGGCAGGCGAACGCCGAACGATGCGCGACCAGGTCCAGGACCAGGTCGTACGGCTCGCCGGTGCGGGTGAAGTCCTCGCGGCGGTGGTCGATCACGTCGTCGGCACCCAGCGAGCGCATGAAGTCGAGCTTGCCGCCGTTGTCGACGCCGGTGACGCGCGTGCCGGCACGCTTGGCCAGTTGGATGGCGAACGAGCCCGAGCCGCCACCCGCTCCGTTGATCAGCACCCGCTGCCCCGGCGCGGCACCGGCGGTGCCCTGCAGCGCGATCGTCGCCGCCTGCGGGATCGTCGCCGCCTCGGCGAAGGTCAGCTCCGGCGGCTTGGCGGCGAGGACGGACTCGGGGGCGACCGCGTACTCGGCGAAGCCGCCCTTCAACTGGAGGTTGTCGCCGTACACCTCGTCGCCCACCTGGAAGCGGCTGACGCCCGCGCCGACGGCCTCGATGCGACCGGCGACATCCGAGCCGAGGATCGGCCGCGCCGGCGCACGGAGACCGCCGAGCCGCGCGTACAGCGGCGTGCCCCGCAGGCACTCCCAGTCCGACAGGTTGACCGACGTCGCGACGACGCGAACGAGCACCTGGTTCGCGCTCGGCGCCGGCACCGGGACGTCGTCGACCCGCAGCGACTCGGGCGGGCCGTACCGGTCCTGGACAACCGCTCTCATGCCGCCTTCTCGTCCTGCCTCGGGCCGGCGCGACCGGCCGGCCGGACCGAAGCTACCCGCGGCCGCGAACGGCGAAGCCCGGGCGGCGGCGACGGTGAGCACGCCGGGTGGCGCGGCGCGCACGGGTCGAGGACGCGGCGGCGCCCCGGTCCGGTCCCGCCGACGCCGTGGGCCGCGGCCGGAGCCGACGTCCATCCTGCTGCGGCCGGTCGACCGGAGACCCGGCTGCGCCCCGCCACTGCCGGCGCCCGGTGCATCGCCGATCCCGGTTGAGCGCCGCCCGGGTGACTGGCTACCGTCGTGCGGTGACCTGCTGCTGCCCCGCTGCCACCCGGACCCGGCGCGCCTGAGCGCGGCGACCGGTCCCCCTGCGCCGCCGCGCCCGTCCGCGTCCATCCTGACCACGGGTTCGGAGACATGTCATGGTCACGCCCTATCCCGAGCTGGACGCCGTCCTGGCGGACCTCGTCGGCTCGGCCCGCGACATCCTCGGCGACACCTTCGTCGGCGCCTACGTCCAGGGCTCCTTCGCCCTGGGTGCCGGCGACCTGAACAGCGACTGCGACTTCATCATCGCGACCACCGTCCTGCCGGCCGGCCGGATCGAGACGGCACTGCGCCGGCTGCACGACGAGATCCCGACCCGCGACGGCTACTGGCCGCAGAACCTCGAGGGGTCCTACGCCGACGTCGCCTCCCTGCGCACGCTCGCCGGCAGCGGCACGCCCTGGCTGTTCAACGACCACGGCCACCGCGAGCTGATCTGGGACACCCACTGCAACAACCCGCACGCCCGGTGGATCCTGCGACACCACGGCATCAGGCTCGCCGGCCCCCCGGTCGAGGAGGTCGTGGACGAGGTCCCGCCCGAGGCGCTGCGCGCGGAGGCCCGCGCGGCGCTGCCGGAGGTGCTGGCCGGCGTCCGGCAGTGGGCGCCGTTCGACATCGCCTGGACCCAGCGCTACCTCGTCTCCACCTACTGCCGCGTCCTCTACACCCTGCACACGGGCGCGGTGACCTCCAAACGCGGAGCCCTGGACTGGGCCCACGACGCCCTCGACCCGCGGTGGCGGCCACTGCTCGTGCAGGTGCTGGCGGACCGCTCGCTGGGCTGGGATCCGTCCCAGCCACCGCGGCCGGGCGCCCTGGAGGCGACGTACGAGTTCGCCGCCCACGCGGAGTCCTTCGCCCGCTGACGATGGGCTCCGTCCGGCTTTGCTCGGCCGGAGTGCCGCACGGCGGCTGCTGGGCTACCGGGCGTCGACCAGGTCGTCGAGCAGCTTTTGCACGGCGGCCTCCGCCTCGGCCGCGCAGGCGCGGACGTAGGCGTCGTCGCCGGCGGCCGCGGGGCCGCTGCGGTGGAAGTGCAGCGGTGGGCCGACGGCGATGGTGATGCGCGCCGGCAGCGGCAGGTACGGCACGGCGGGCAGGAACGTCAGCCCCCAGGGCAGGCTGAGCATCAGCGGCCACCGCCCGAGCCGCAGCCACCGGCGGGTCCGCAGCAGGCGCGCCACGGCGGCACCGTCGTGGAGCACGACGGCGGTGTTGTGCGCGCCCGCCGCGGCAACGGGTACGACCGGCACCCCGCAGGCGACGGCGAGGCGGGCGAAGCCGGTACGTCCGTCGAAGGTCACCGTGTTGCGGTCGGTCCAGCGGCGGGCGCCGTCGGCGTCGCCGCCGGGGTACACGAGGACCTTGTCGCCGCGCCCGAGCAGGGCGGCGGCGGTGGCGGGGTCGGCGTTGACCGCTCCGAGGGGACACAGCCAGCGACCGAGCAGGGCGATGCCGAGGTCGTGGGTCAGCACCCAGGGCGTGTCGGCGAGGCCGCGGGCACGGAACACCGCGGCGCCGAACAGGTAGGTGTCCCCGGTGTAGAAGCCGCCGTTGTGGTTGCCGACGTACAGCGCCGCTCCGGGCGGGATGTGGTCGAGGCCGTGCACCCGCGCACGGTGGTACCGCACCAGGCGGCGCTGCACCCACTCGGCCGCCCGGGCGATCGCGGCCGGGTCCCGCCGGGCTGGCCGGTGCACGTGAGGGTGGCGGCTCACGTACGGGCGGCGGCGCGCAGGGCGGCCAGGACCGGGCGGGTCAGCCGACGGGTCGACGGGGTGAGCAGGCGCTCCTGCAGAAGTTCGCCGACGGCGTCGACGGCGCCGAGGGAGTACGTCGGATAGGGGTGCACCGTGGCGTAGAGGTCGGTGAGCCGGGCGCGGCGGGCCACCATGGCGGCCAGCTCCCCGATGACCTCCCCGGCGGCGGGTGCGACGACGGTGGCGCCGACCAGCCGCCAGCCGGGGTCGGCGACCAGGCTCACCCAGCCGTCGGTGCGTCCGGCGGCGACGGCGCGGTCGACGTCGCGCAGGTCCAGGCGGGTGCTGACCGCCCGCCGGCCCCAGCGGGCGCGGGCCTGGTCGGCGCGCAGCCCGACCCGGGCAACCTCGGGGTCGGTGAAGACCACGTACGGCATCGGCAGGTAGCGCACCCGGCGCGGCAACCCGAACAGAGCGTTGAGGGTGGCGGTGCCGGCCTGGGCGGCGGCGACGTGGGTGAACGGCAGGATGCCGGTCACGTCCCCCGCGGCGTACACCCCCCGCGCCGAGGTGCGCATGCGGGCGTCGACGCGGATCGCGCCGGTGTCGGTGACCGCGACACCGGCGCGGGCCAGACCCAGTCCCGAGCTGCGCGGCCGGCGGCCTCCGGCGACGAGGATCCGGTCGACGGTGACCTCGCCGGGCCGTGCTCCGGTCAGCCGCACCCGCCACGGGCCGTCCGGCTCGGCGCCACCGGCCCGCACGCCGGCCCGCACGTCGGCCACGGTGGTGCCGGTACGCACATCGGCGCCCTCGCCGGTGAGGCGCCCGGCGATCAGGTCGCCGACGTCGGGGTCCTCGCGGGGCAGCAGGCGCGGGCCCTGTTCTACGACGGTGACCTGGCTGCCGAGGCGGCCGAATGCCTGGCTCAGCTCGCAGCCGATCGGGCCGCCGCCGAGCACCAGCAGCCGCGGCGGCAGGACCGTGAGGTCCCAGACGGTGTCGCTGGTCAGCGGTGCGGCCTGCGCCAGCCCGGGTACGGGCGGCAGGATCGGCTCGGAGCCGACCGCCACCAGGACCGCCCGGGCGCTCACCTCGGTGCCCGCGGCCCGCAGCCGTACCCGTCGCGGCCCGACGAACTCGGCGGAGTCGGCGACGACCTGCGCGCCGGCGGCACGCACCCGTTCCGGGGCGTCGTGCGGCTCGATCGCGCGCTGGGCCGCCCGTACGTGTTCCATCACCGCGGCCAGGTCGACGTCGGGCTCGACCGGGGGCAGCCCGAGCCGGTCGGCGTGGCGCATGCCGTGGGCCAGGCCGGCCGACTCGATCAGCGCCTTGCTCGGCACGCAGCCGGTCCACAGGCAGTCCCCGCCGGTCCGGTCCCGTTCCACCAGGGTGACCTCGGCGCCGAGGCCGCCGGCGATGACCGCCGCCACGAGCCCTGCGGTGCCACCGCCGAGCACCAGCAGGTCCAGGTCGGTCATGGCGCGCTCACCGCCGCCCGCGGGACGGGCGGGGTGCGGCCGGGTCCGGGCGCTGACGGTACGACGCGGTCGTCATCGGGGTGTGGCGGCATGGGTGTCAGTCTCGGTCGCCGTGGCCGGCGCGTCACGTCGAGCAGGGTGATCCGTCCGCGTAGCCGCTGAGCGAGTGACGCGAGGGAGGTGGGCCAGGGTGCCGTGGACGGCGTGGGGTTCAGGCCGAGCCCTGGGGCCACTGCACCCAGTCGCTGCCGTGCCCGCCCGAGCGGGTGGCGCGTACTCCGGCCGGAAGGCCGTCGAGGTCCCGCAGGGAAGGATCGAGGACGAGGAGGTGGTCCCGTGCCACTCCGAGCAGCGGGAGGCCCGGCGAGGGCACGTGGTGGTCGTCGGTCGTGAAGCACCACGTGTCGTCCTCGGTGTGCCAGACGCTGCTGGCCGGCGTCCCGCCGAGCACAGCCGGGGTGACGGCGACGACGCTGCGATCGTCGATGCTCACCAGGGTGCCGGGACTCACCTCGGTGTCGTGGGGGTCGGCGGTCGGGGCGGGCAGCGCAAGCGCCTCGGCGGGGATGGGGCCGCGTAGGCGCTGCTGGTCGGGTGGGTTGTGGTAACCCGGGTGCCAGGGCAGGCGGCTAGCGGAGTCCGTCCAGACCAGCTGCACGGCCTCGACGCGCCCGTACAGCTCGTGTACGGCGTCCAGTTCGCTGATGTCGGCAGCGTGCAGGAACACGACAGGGGCCGGCTCGTCCGTCAGGTCGGTACGGATGGTGCCCGCCGGGAACCGTTGGCCGCGGTGGACGTCGTCAGCGATCATGTTCAAGAAGGCGTGCGCGACCTCGTGAGGCAGGCCCTCGGTCACGATCTCGGGGTGTCCGACCGCGGTCAGGCCGACGGTGTAGGAGAAGTCCGACCGCGCACCACCTGAGCCGCCGAAGACATGGCGGATCGCCACCCCGTGCTCAGCGATCATCGCCCGCAGTTGCTCCCGGGCCTCGTCGTCGCGTTCCTCCTGCTGCGCCACGGCGGGACTGTAGACGCACCCACAGATCTCCCGCTTCCGCTTCGCCATGGAGGCCCGACAGCGCGCCGACGGGTTGGAGCTGACGCGCCCACCCCCGGTGAACCTGGCGCCCCGCAACGCCGGCGCCGGCGGAGGACTCGCGACGGTGCGCGCTCAGAAAGTCGCCACGATCAGCCCCAGGACGATCCAACTCACCAGCGCGCCCAGCAAGCCGAGTGCGGCCGGGTGGATGCGCAGCGAGGGCCACAGTGCGCCGAGGCCGGCGGTGGCGAGTTGGCCGAGTACGCCGACCAGTGGGGCGGTGAACGCCGCGTAGGCCCCGATCAGGCCGTAGCCGAAGGACACGCAGCCGTAGCCGTCGCAATTCGTGTCGCCCATTCTGATGGTGACCGTGTAGGCGATGACGGCGACGAGGGCGGCGGGAAGGAACGTCCCGGCCAGGGCCCAGACCTGGGCGCGGAGCGGGCGGGGAGTGGTGTCCGGCATGTGCCGAGCTTTTCGGGCCCGTCCTCGATCCGGATGCGAG
>CADCTP010000328.1 GCA_902805565.1 uncultured Mycobacteriales bacterium | reverse complement strand
CCGCGGCGTCGGCCGCGCCGGCCTCGGCGGCCGCGCCGCGGGCCGGGTCGGTGCGGACGGCGAGGGTGGCCGGGTCGGGGCGGCGGACGCCGTTCTCGTCCAGCCGGTCGGCGATCCGCTGCCGCAGCGCGCGGGCGATCCGCCACTGCTCGGCCGGCCGCACCTTCACGGTCAGCCGCAGCGTGACGTTGTCGACCTCGATCTTCTCCACGCCCAGCAGCTTCGGCTCCTCCAGGATCGCCTCGGCGTACTCGGGCTCGGCGACCAGCTCGTCGGCGACCGACTGCATCGCCGCCCCCGCCGCGTCGACGTCGGACCCGTACGGCACCGGCAGGTCCACGGTGACCTGGGAGAAGCCCTGGCTGTGGTTGCCGACCCGCAGCACCTCGCCGTTGCGGGCGTACCAGAGGGTGCCGTTGCCGTCGCGCACCCGGGTGACCCGCAGCCCCACCGACTCGACCGTCCCGGTGGCCGAGCCCAGGTCCACCACGTCGCCCACGCCGTACTGGTCCTCGAGGATCATGAAGATGCCGGAGAGGAAGTCCTTGACCAGGTTCTGCGCGCCGAAGCCGAGCGCGACCCCGACGATCCCGGCGCCGGCGATGAACGGGCCGAGCTGGAAGCCGACCTCACCCAGCACCAGCATCAGCGCCAGCACGCCGATCACCATCGAGGAGATGCTGCGCAGCAGCGATCCGACGGTCTCGGCCCGCTGCCGGCGGCGCTCGGAGATCAGCCCGACGGTCTCCAGCGTGGCGGTGCCGATCCGCTCCCGCAGCGGCCGCAGCACCACCGGCATCTCGCTGTCGGCGGTGGAGCGGACGGCGCGGCTGATCGTCCGGTGCACCACCCACCGCACCACCACGGCCAGCACGATGATGAGCAGGATCCGCAGCGGCGTGACGACCAGCACCTCACGGTGCTCGGCCAGCAGGTCGGCGTACGTGTGGCCTTCCTGGACGACGTTCTCAGCGATGTCGCCGAGGTTCACAGCGGCAGCCCCAGCCGGTCGGCGAAGAAGGACAGCTGGTCGGTGCTCAGCCCGACCGTGCGGCTCACCGAGCGGGCGCCGTGGCCGACGTCCTTCTCCCGGCGCAGCAGCACCGGCCGGGTCCCGGTCGTCGCGTGCTGCAGCGCCGCGCACATCTTCCGGGCGTGCATCGGGTCCACCCGGGTGTCGCTGTCGAAGGTGGTGAACAGCACCGCCGGGTAGTCCACGCCCTCGCGCACCTGGTGGTAGGGCGAGTACGCGGCGAGCCAGCCGAGCTCCTCGGCGTCCTCCGCGGTGCCGTACTCGTCGTTCCAGGTCCGGCCGAGGCCGAACTGCTCGTAGCGCACCATGTCCAGCAGCGGCGCGCTGCACACGACCGCGGCGAACAGCTCGGGGCGCTGGGTCAGCGCGGCCCCGACCAGCAGGCCGCCGTTGGAGCCGCCGTAGATGCCGAGCCGGTCGCTGCTGGTCCAGCCGTCGGCGACCAGCCGCTCGGCGGCCGCGGCGTAGTCGTCGAACACGTTCTGCTTGTGCTCGCGCATGCCGGCGCGGTGCCACTCCTCGCCGTTCTCCGAGCCGCCGCGCAGGTTCGCCACCGCCCAGACCCCGCCGGCCTCCACCCAGGTCAGCATCGACGGCGTGTACGCCGGGGTGAGCGCGTTGTTGAAGCCGCCGTAGCCGTAGAGGATCGTCGGCCGCGGCCGGTCCGGCGCGGCGGTCGGCGCCACGACGAACATGTGCACCCGGGTGCCGTCCTTGGACGTGTAGTGCACCCGGCTCACGTGCACGTCCGGGGCCGCCCCGGCGCCCGGCGCGGTCGCCCACACCGCGGCCCGCCCCGGCTCGTCGGCGCTCCAGCGCAGCACCATCGGCGGGGTGACGTGGTCGGTGTAGCCGATCCACACCTCCCGGCCGCCCTCGGGCCGGCCGCTCAGCCCGGCCACGCTGCCGGCGCCGACCCCCTCGACCCCGGCGGTCCGGGTCGCGGTCGCCGGGTCCCAGCGGGACACCGTGTCGGCGGCGTCCCGGGAGTGCGTGGCCAGGATCTCCACCACGTCGCCGGCGCCGGTCGCCGAGGACAGCAGCACGGTGCCCCCGAGCACGGCGTCGGGCTGCTCGGGGACGACGTCGACCCAGTTGTCGTACGCGGGGTCGGCCGGGTCGACCCGGGCCAGCCGGCCGCGCGGCGCGTCCCGGTCGGTGTTCAGGTAGAGCAGCCCGTCCGGGCCGATCCGCGGGAACACCCGGGCGTCCACGCCGAGCTGGATCGGCCGCAGGGCGCCGTCCCCGGCCAGGTCGGCGATCCAGGCGTCGTCCCGCGGCGCGGTGCCGGCCGAGGCGGTGACCAGCAGCCAGCGGCCGTCCCGGGAGACCGACACGCCGTAGTAGTTGGTGGGCTCCAGCCCGGCGCCGTGCACCTCGACGTCGGTGGCCGGGTCGGCGCCGACCCGGTGCCGCCACACCCGCCGGTGGAACTGGTCCTCGCCCGCCGGCACCGCCTCCGGGGCCAGCCGCCGGACGTAGAAGAACTCCTCGCCGCCGGGCAGCCAGGCCACGGGGGAGTAGCGGCACCGGTCGACGGGGCCGTCGAGCCGCTCGCCGGTGGCGACGTCCAGCACGTACAGCCGGGACTCCTCGTCGCCGCCGGTGGACAGCTGGTACGCGAGCCGGTCGCCCTCGATGCTCGGCACCGCCGCGTCCAGCGTGGTGGTGCCGGCCGGGTCCAGCGCGGTCGGGTCGACCAGCACCCGCTCGGCGCCGTCGGCACCGGTGACCAGCAGCGCCTCGTGCTCCTGGCCGGGCTGCCGGCGGGAGAAGAAGGCCAGCTCGCCGCGCCACATCGGCGGCCGGACGCTGCCGGCGCGCATCAGCGTGGTCAGCCGGGCCGACAGCCGGTCCCGGCCGGGCAGCGCGTCCAGCGCCGGCCGGGCCAGCTCGTCCTGGGCCTGCGCCCAGGCCTCGGTGCGCGGGTCGGCCGCGTCCTCCAGCCAGCGGTACGGGTCGGCGATCGTGTGTCCGTGCAGGCGGTCGACGATGTCCAGCCGCTCGGCCTGCGGGTAGTCGGGGCGGCGGTCGGAGCGCACGGCGGTCACGCCGTACGAGGTTAGAGGCGTCGGCCGCGGAACGTCGCAACGGACGGCGTGCTGGACCTCACCGCGCCGGTACGGCGCCTTCTTAATCGATCCAGTAGACTGGGTGACGTCCGTACGACACGACCGCAGAGAGAAGACCGCCGATGCTTCCCGCCCTGACGGCCCCGGCCGCCCGGCTCGCCGGGCGGCGCCGCGCCCGCCGCGCCGAGCGAATCCGCCGCGACCGCCTGCGTGCCGAGCTGGCCTCCTACCGGACCCCCGCGGAGCGGGCCGACCTCGAGGCGACCTTCGCCCGGCACACCGCCGAGGAGATCGCCCAGCTCGAGGCCCAGCTCCGCTAGTCCCCCGACCCCGCGCGGGGCGCGCCGCCACCGCCGGCGGCGCGCCCTCGACCCGCCCCGGGGCACCCGCAGGCGGCGACGGTGGGGTGAACGCAGGCGGTAAAGGGGTGCAGAAGCCGCGCTCGTCAGGTTCACTGGACGCACCTCGAGGAGGTGGGGCCGGTGCCACAGGTGTCCGTCACGTTGCTGCTCAATGCGACGTACGAGCCCCTGTGCGTGGTTTCCTCCCGACGGGCCGTGGTCCTCGTCCTCACCCAGAAGGCCGTGCCGGTCGAGGACGGCGAGGGCGCGTTCCACAGTGCCACCACCGCGGTCCGGGTGCCCAGCGTGCTGCGCCTGACCCGGTACGTGCGGGTGCCGTACCGGGCGCAGGTCCCGCTCACCCGGCGGGCCGTGTTCGCCCGGGACGGCGGCCGCTGCGTCTACTGCGGCGCCGCCGCCACCTCGCTGGACCACGTGGTGCCCCGCAGCCGCGGCGGCGCGCACACCTGGGAGAACGTGGTGGCGTCCTGCGCCCGGTGCAACCACACCAAGGCCGACCGACCACTGGGGGACCTGGGCTGGCGGATGGGCACCCCACCGAGAGCCCCGTCCGGGACGGCCTGGCGGGTGCTCGGGTTCCGCACCCCCGACCCGCGGTGGCAGGCCTACCTGGACGACGGCGAAGCCGCGACCGCCTGATCCGACCGCCCCGTCCTGACGACGGGGCGTTGTTGTTTGAGCCCTTACGGTGATGCTGCTCGCTATCACTGTTTTTCCTTGGTACAACCTTCCGCGGACCGCGCGCGTCGCGGTCCGGGGCGCCGCGCGGTGAGGTCGGCGCCCTGCCGGTGCGGTGGCGGTGGGGCCGCGGCGCCGGACGGGCCGCGGTGAGGCGACCCGGCACGCACGGGGGAACGGCAAGGTCCACGCATGCTTTGAGAGGGAACTCGATGGCTTCTCCCCCCGCTCACCACCGCGACCGCGCCCTGCGGCGGCTGTCGCTGGTCACCAAGGGGGTTGCCGCCGGAGCGGTCATCGCGACCGGCGGGCTGGCGACGGCGATCGCGAGCGCGACGCCTGCCCCGGCGCCGGCCCCGGCGTCGAAGGCCGAGCCCGCCACGGCCACCTCGGCGGCGCCGACGCCGCGCGCCACC
>CADCTP010000327.1 GCA_902805565.1 uncultured Mycobacteriales bacterium | reverse complement strand
CCGGCGCCTGGGCGGGGCCGGCGGGGGTCAGACCCGACGCCAGTTGTTGTGGGTCTCGCGGGTGTCGACGCCGCCGCCGAGCAGGACCGCGACGTTCAGGGTGAGCAGGACCAGTAACACGACGAGGAATGCCATGCCTCAACGGTGCTCCTCCGCGCCGGCCCGGACGAGTGGCAGGACCTCCCCTTGTCGTCGAAATCCTGCCATCATGGCGGCATGCCCCTCCCGCCGTTGCCCGGTAGGTCCGTGGCGGTCCTGGCGACCGCCGACATGTCCCCGTTCGAGCTGGGTGTCGCGTGCGAGGCGTTCGGCACGGACAGATCCGACAGCGGCATCCCGACCTGGGAGTTCGCCGTCTGCCTGCCGGATGGGGCGCCGGTCCGCTGCCGGTCCGGCTTCACCCTGGACAGCCCGTACGGGCTGGACCGGCTGGCCGCCGCGGACCTGGTGATCGTGCCGAACTGGCCGCACCTGGACACCCCCACGCCGGCGCCGGTGGCCGACGCGCTGCGGGCGGCCCTGGACCGCGGCGGCTGGCTGCTGGGCTTCTGCTCGGGCACCTTCGCCCTGGCGTACGCGGGACTGCTGGAGGGCCGCCGGGCGACGACCCACTGGTTCTACGCCGACCGCTTCCGGGCACTGTTCCCGGACGTCGAGCTGGACCCGGACGTGCTCTACGTGGCCGACACCCCGGTGCTGACCAGCGCCGGCACCTCGGCCGCGATCGACCTGTCGCTGCAGGTGCTGCGCATGGTGGACGGCCCGGAGGTCGCCAACGGGGTGGCCCGCCGGATGGTGGTGCCGCCGCACCGCGACGGCGGCCAGGCACAGTACGTCGAGCACCCGCTGCCGGCCGACCGGCAGCACGACCTCAGCGACCTGCTGGCCTGGATGACCGAGCACCTCTCCGACGAGATCACGGTGGCCGGCCTGGCCCGCCGGGCGCACCTGTCCGAGCGGACGTTCGCCCGCCGGTTCCGGGCGGAGACCGGGACCACGCCGCACTCCTGGCTGGTCTGGCAGCGGGTGCTGCTGGCCCAGCGGCTGCTGGAGACGACCGGGCTGGACGTGGACGAGGTGGCCCGGCGGTGCGGTTTCGGCGCCGCCGCGGCCCTGCGGCACCACTTCGTGGGCCGGGTCGGCACCTCGCCGCAGCGCTATCGCAGAACGTTCCGCCGGGCGGCGTGAGCCCGCGCCGGAGCCGGGTAACGCTCCCGCCATGATCCGTGTCGACAATCTCTCCGACCTGCTCACCCGGCCCGGCCCGGTCGCGACGGTGTACCTGGACGCCACCCGGTCCAAGGAGCTCGGCCCCCAGGAGGTGGACAAGCGCTGGCGGGCGCTGCGCGCGGAGCTGGCCGGGCAGGGCGCCGACGAGGCGACGCTGGACGCGATCGAGGGCGTGGTCGGCGGCCACCCGGACGTGCCCGGTGAGCACGGCCAGCTGGTGGTGGCGTCCGGCGGCACCGTCCGGCTGGACGTCGCGCTGGCCGAGGTGCCCCGCCGGGAGACCGCGCGCTGGGCGCCGCTGCCCGACCTGATGCCGATGGTGGCCCAGTTCGGCGCCCGGGTCCCGTACGTGCTGGCGCTGGTCGACCGGACCGGCGCCGACGTCACCGTGGTCGGCCCCGACCGCTCGTCGGCGGAGACGCAGACCGTCAAGGGCGACACCTACCCGATCCGCAAGGTCGGCGTCGGCGGCTGGTCGCACCTGCGCTACCTGCACAGGGCCGAGGACATGTGGGAGGCGAACGCCCGCAAGGTGGCCGAGGTGATCGACTCCGCCGTGCACACCAAGGGCGTGCGCGCGGTCGTGCTGGCCGGCGACGTCCGGGCCCGGGAGACCCTGCGCAAGAACCTGGACGAGCGCTCGGCCGAGCTCGTCACCGAGCTGCAGACCGGCGGCCGGGCCGAGGGCATCGACGAGGAGAAGCTGGACACCGAGGTGGACGCGGCGGTCGCCCGGGTGGCGGCCGAGGCGGACCAGGCGGTGGTGGCCCGGTTCTCCGAGGCGTACGGGCGGGTGGAGTCCGGCGTGGGCGACCGGCTGGCCGCGGCCGGCATCGCCGACACCGTCGCCGCGCTGCGCCAGGCCCAGGTCGAGCACCTGCTGCTGGTCGACGACCCGTCCTCGGAGGCGCGGGCCTGGATCGGCCCGGACCCGGTGCACCTGGCCCTCGGCGCGGAGGAGCTGACCGGGCTGGGCGTCACCGACCCGGTCGAGGACCGGCTGGACGCGGCGCTGGTCCGGGCCGCGGCCGGGACCGACGCCGTGATCGTGACCCTGGCGCCCGGACAGCTCGACCTGCCCGACGGGATCGGCGCGACGCTGCGCTACCCGACCGCGCCCTGAGGCCCGGCAGGCCCGCCGGGATCCCGGCGGGCCTGGTCCTTGACGCAATGGGCAACAGTCGTTGACCATTGACCCATGCCACCCGACTACGAGCTGGCCGACGAGCTGCTGGTGGACAGCCAGGAGCAGCACCGGGCGCTGGGCAACCTGACCCGGCACCGGATCCTCGGCCTGCTGCTGGACCGGGCGATGACCGCGAGCCAGCTCGCCGAGGCGCTCGGCGTGCTCAAGGGCAGCGTGAGCTTCCACGTGCGGACGCTGGAGCGGGCCGGCCTGATCCGCGAGGTCCGCACCCGCAAGGTCCGCGGGGTCGTCGAGCGCTATTACGGGCGGACGGCCCGGCGCTTCGAGCTGGACGCCCCGGACGCCCCGGCCGACGCCTCGGCGTCGGCGATGATGATGCGGACCATCGCCGCCGAGCTGGAGCGGGTCGGGGGGCCGGGCACGCCGACCGACACCACGGTCACCAGCCGGGCCCGGCTCGACCCGGAGCGGGCGGCCGAGTTCGGGGACCGGCTCGCCGCGCTGGTCGAGGAGTTCCGGGCCGCGTCCGGGACCGGCCCGGCGTACACGCTGGCCGTCGCGTACTTCCGGAGCGAGCCGTGAGGCTAGGCCGGGATTTCGGCCGGCTGTGGACCGCCGCCACGGTCTCCACCCTCGGCGACGGCATCACGTACACCGCCGGCCCGCTGCTGGCCGCCACCCTCACCCGCGACCCGCTGCTGATCGGCGTGGTCGGCGCGGCGTCCTTCGCGCCCTGGATCCTGGTCGGGCTGGTCAGCGGGGCGCTGGTGGACCGGCTGGACCGGCGCCGGCTGATGTGGACGGTCGACCTCGGCCGGGCCGCGGTGCTGGCCGGGATCGCGACCGCCGTGCTGGCCGGCTGGGCCAGCATCCCGCTGCTGGCGGCCGGGGCGTTCCTGCTCGGCGTCGGGCAGACGTTCTTCGACAGCGCGGCCCAGGCGGCGATCCCCACCATCGTCGGCCGGGAGCCCGACCGGCTCGCCGCCGCCAACGGCCGGCTGCTCGGCGCCCAGACCATCGGGCAGCAGTTCGCCGGCCCGCCCGCGGGCGGGGTGCTGTTCACCCTCGCGCCCTGGCTGCCGTACGCGGTGGACGCGGTGTCCTTCGTCGGCAGCTCGATCCTGCTGATGCGGATCCGGGGCCGGTTCACCGTCGGGCGCACCGGGCCGCGGCCGTCGCTGCGGGCCGACATCGCCGGCGGGCTGCGCTGGCTGTTCCGGCACCGGCTGCTGCGCGGCCTGGCCCTGGTCACCGGCGTGCTCAACCTGGTCTTCATGGCGACCGAGGTCGTGCTGGTGCTGGTCGCCCAGGAGCGGCTGGGCCTCGGCGGCATCGGCTTCGGCGTGCTGCTGACCGGGTCGGCGGCCGGCGCGCTGGCCGGCAGCCTCACCGCCGCCCGGCTCGCCCGCCGGCTCGGCGCCGGGCCGGCGTACGTGGTGTCGGTCGGGCTGCTGGCCGCGTCACTGATCGGGCTCGGGCTGACCACGCTGCCGTGGGTGGCCGGGGCCGCGCTGGCCGTCATCGGGTACGCGGTCACCCTGGGCAACGTGATCCTGCAGTCGCTGCGGCAGGAGGTCACCCCGCCGGAACTGCTCGGCCGGGTGGTGAGCGCGTACCGGCTGATCGGCATGGGGGCGATCCCGGTCGGCGCGCTGGCCGGCGGTCTGGTCGGGCGGATCGACCTGCGGCTGCCGTACCTGGTGGGGGCGGTGCTGGTCGCGCTGACCGGGGTGGCGGCGGCCCGGCGGCTGCGCGGCGGCGCGATCGAGGCCGCCCGGGCGGCCGCGGCCGCCGCCGTCGCCTGACCCCGCCGGCGCGGGCCGGGCGTCGACCGGCGGTGGCGGCTGGGGCACTATCTGTGCCGTGATCGAGGTTTCCCGGCGGCTCGCCGACGAGGTCCTCTTCCCGGCCGCGGCGGACGTCGACCGGGCCGCGGCCGTGCCGGCCGAGCACCTGGACCTGCTGGCCGCCACCGGCCTGTACGGGGTGCGGGCGCCGGCCTCCGCGGGCGGCGCCGACCTGGACCTGCCGACGTTCGCGCTGGTCGCGGAGGCGCTGGCGAGCGGCAGCCTGGCCATCGCGTTCGTCTGGATGCAGCACCACGGGCTGGTCCGGGCGCTGGCCGCGCCGGACGCCCCGGCGGGGCTGGCGGCGGACTGGCTGCCGGCGCTGGCGGCCGGCGCCCGGCGGGCCGGC
>CADCTP010000326.1 GCA_902805565.1 uncultured Mycobacteriales bacterium | reverse complement strand
ACCCCTCCCTGGTCACGTCACGACAACGCTGTCCCGACTCGCACAGGAGTTCCGTTGAAGAAGGTCGTCGTCCTCGCCGCTGCCGTCGCCGGTGGCCTCTTCTTCGCCCGCAAGCGCCGCACCGCCAAGGCCGAGTCCGACCTGTGGGCCGAGGCGACCAGCACGCAGGACCTGCGCTAGCCCGAGGTCCCCGCCCGGGGACGTAGCTCAATTGGCAGAGCACCGCCTTTGCAAGGCGGGGGTTGGGGGTTCGAGTCCCCCCGTCTCCACCAGCACGGATGCTCTGCCGAGGCACGACAGGACCCCTCGGGAGTCAGCGGCCAGGCCGGCGAGTGGCGCGGTCACCGCCTCGTTTCGTACCTGGTGAGGACCACGCCGCCGGGGAACGTCCGCGTCTCCACCAGGTTCAGGTTCACCCAGCTGTCCAGTGCGGTGAAGAACGGTGTCCCGCCGCCCACCAGCACCGGATGGGTGACGATCTCGTACTCGTCGACCAGCCCGGCCCGCATGGCCGCGCCGGCGAGCGTTGCGCCACCGACCCGCATCGGCTCGCCGTCGCCGGCCTTGAGTCGGGTGATCTCCGCGACAGCGTCGCCGGTGACCAGGCGGGTGTTCCAGTCGACCTTGTCGATCGTCGAGGAGAACACCACCTTCGGGGTGTCCCGCCAGTTCCGCGCGAACTCGATCTGCGCCGGGGTGGCGTCGGGCTGCTGGTCGCCGGTCGGCCAGTGGGAACTCATCGCCTCCCACAGCTTGCGCCCGTACATGAACAGCCCGATCGCCAGCTCCTGGTCGAGCCACCACTGGAACAGCTCGTCGCTCGGCGCGCCCCAACCGATGTCGTCGCCGGGCGCGGCGATGTAGCCGTCCAGGCTCAGGTTCATGCCGTACACCAGTTTCCGCATGGCGCCATGCCTAGCAGGAAGCCAGCACAGGGACGACAGCCGTCCGAGGCAGGTCAGGACTCCTCGGGAGTCGGCCGGTCGTCGGCACGGGCGACCGCCTCCGCCCGGAGAATGCGCCGAGCGGCACGCCGTTCGGCCCAGCTCATGCCGCTGTCGGACAGAGCGCCGACCGCGACCCATCCGAGGCGCTCGGCTCCGGTTCCCACGGCCCACCGGTAGGCGGCGTCCCTGATCGCGGGATCGGGATGCACGCGGCGCCGTCGTGCCAGGCGCAGCACCTCCCGCCGCTGACGCCAGGTCAGACCCCACCACTGCCGCTTCGGGCCGCGACCACGCACCGGCCGATTCTCCGTGGGCGAGGCCGGCGAGGACGGCACGAACCCGAAGGTCGGCGTGGTCCCGAGAGTCGTGGGTGTACCGGTCGAGGTCGTGCTGGTCCGGCGAGATGGTCGGGCGTCCAGGCTCGCCGCGGGATCAGCTGAACCGGGGGGCGCCGAGGTCTAGTGGGGCGGGGGCACGGCGATGACCTGGTGGGTGTCGGCGTACACGATCCGGCCGGGGTCGGCGGACTCGACCCGCTCCCACGGCACCTGGTGGGCGTCCAGGATCGCCAGGTAGCCGGGGATCCTCGCCAGGCAGTCGTCCGCGGTGGACCGGAACCAGGCGGCGGCGCCGGGATGCCGGGCGCGGTCGTAGACCGAAGGGTCGACCGTGACCGGGTCAGTCAGGTTGGCGTGGAACCACGCGTTCGTGGTGGTCCTGAAGTGCTCGTGTGCCGGGCTCAGCCGGCCGGCGTGGCCGAGCCCGTTCACCAGGGCGAGGAGGCCGGGGAAGAACCCGTGCCGGTTGCGGCCCACCGCCCGCCAGCGGAGGTAGGGGGCGGTCACGAGTCGCGGGTGACGAGGTCGAGCTCCAGCCAGCGGGCCAGGTCCTCGATCTCGGCCCGGACGGCGGCGCCGGTCGCCGGGTCGAACGGGGCGTCCTCGTGGATCGCGTCGACCCGCAGGACGCCGGCCTTGCGGTCGGCGGTGGCGTCGACCTTCCCGACGAGCCGGTCGCCGGACAGGATCGGCAGCGCGAAGTAGCCCCAGCGGCGCCGGGCGGCCGGCTTGTACATCTCCAGCTGGTAGTCGAACTCGAACAGCTCCTCCATCCGCTTGCGGTCGAACACCAGCCGGTCCAGCGGGGACAGCAGCGCCGCCCGGCCGGCGAACGGCTGCCCGAGCTGCTCCGGATCGACCCGCCACTGCCCGCGGGTGCCCTCCACCACGGCCGGCTCGCCGACGGCGCCGACGTCGTTCGGCTCGCCGGGGGCCTCCGCGGCGCGCTCCCGGGCCAGGCCCAGCGAGCGCAGCCGGAGCTCGCCCCGGGTGCGCAGGGCCTCGTCGGCCGGGACGGCCGGGTCGTCGGGGTAGACCCGCTCGGCCAGGTCCCAGACCCGGTCCCGGCCCCGGCGGCCGGTGACCGCGACCTCGCCGCGCCCGCACATGATGTCCAGCAGCTGGATGACGTTGCGGTCGTTGTTCCAGCCGGAGGACCGCCACGGCACCACGCAGGTGTCCGGCAGCTCCCGGGACGTCTGCGGGCCGAGCCGGGTCAGCCGGTCCAGGATGTCCCGGCGGCAGCCGTCGTTGGCCTCGACCCATCTCCGATTGGCCACCTGCCAGCCGCGCAGCGCGCCCCGCCCGGGCCAGTCGGCCATGTCGGCCCGGTAGAGCGCGACGTCCTCGGCCGGGCGGACCATGCCGCGCAGCTCGACCAGGACCCGGTGCTCCAGCATCGTCCCCAGCTCCGCCGGCTCGTAGGTCGAGCCGAGCCGGCTCCACAGCACCAGGTCCGCGTTCGGGGCGACCGCCGCCGTCTGGTCCAGCTGCAGCACGGTCAGCTGCCGGACCGTCTCCAGCGCCGTCTTCGGCCGCTCGGCGGCCAGCAGCTGCGCCCGTACCGCGATCCGCCGCGCGTCCGCCCGGGACAGCTGGTGGACGGTCACACCGCGCAGGCTAGGCGACCGGTACGACAGTTCAGGACAGGTGGCGGGGCTCCGGGTCGGCCTTGTGGCCCTGGTCGGAGCCGACCGCGTCCTGGCCGCCGCCGCCGGCGTCGCGGCCCCGGCCGGCGGGCACCAGCCGGACGACGACCGACTTCGACGCCGGCTGGTTGCTGCCCAGGGCGGTGTGGTCGAGCGGGACCAGCGGGTTGGTCTCCGGGTAGTACGCCGCCGCGGAGCCGCGCGGGGTGTCGTACTCGACGATCCGGAACGACGGGGCGACCCGGACCAGGTCGTCGCCGGGCCAGTGGGTGACCAGGTCGACCAGGTCGCCGGGGTCGAAGCCGAGCGCCGAGATGTCCTCCTTGTGGACGAACACCACCCGCCGGCCGCCCTCGATGCCGCGGTAGCGGTCGCTCAACCCGTAGATGGTGGTGTTGAACTGGTCGTGGCTGCGCAGCGTCTGCAGCAGCAGGTGCCCGGCCGGGACCTGCAGCACCTCGACCGGCGACACCACGAACTCGCCCCGCTGGGACTTCGTCGGGAAGGTGCGGTTGTCGCGCGGCGGGTGCGGCATGACGAAGCCGCCGGGCCGGCGCGCGTTCACCTCGTAGCTCTGGCAGCCCGGCACCACCCGGGAGATGTGCTCGCGGATGCGCCGGTAGTCGTCGCGCATGCCGGCCCAGTCCAGGCCGTACCGGTCGCCGAGGGTGGCGGCGGCGATGCCGCAGACGATCGCCACCTCCGAGCGCAGGTGCGGGCTGGCCGGCTCCAGCGGGCCGCGCGAGGCGTGCACCGAGCAGGTCGAGTCCTCGACCGAGATCCACTGCTCGCCGGTGGCCTGCACGTCCTTCTCCGTACGGCCCTTGGTCGGCAGGATCAGCGCGGTCTCGCCGGTGACCAGGTGGGAGCGGTTGAGCTTGGTCGAGACCTGCACGGTGAGCCGGGTCCGGCGGATCGCCGCCGCGGTGACGTCGCTGTCCGGGGTGGCCTGCACGAAGTTGCCGCCGAGGCCCATGAAGACGTGCGCCGCGCCGTCGCGCATGGCCCGGATCGAGTCGACGGTGTCCAGGCCGTTCTCCCGCGGCGGGTCGAAGCCGAACTCCCGCTGCAGCGCGTCCAGGAACGTGCCCGGCGGCCGCTCCCAGATCCCCATCGTGCGGTCGCCCTGCACGTTGGAGTGGCCGCGCACCGGGAACAGGCCGGCCCCGGGCCTGCCCACGTTGCCCTGCGCGAACGCCAGGTTGACGATCTCCTTGATCGTCGCGACCGCGTTGCGGTGCTGGGTGATCCCCATGGCCCAGCAGAAGACGGTCTTCGTCGAGTCCCGGAGCAGCTGCGCCGCCTCGGTGATCTGCTCCCGGCTCAGGCCGGTGGACGCGGTGACGACGTCCCAGTCCAGGGCCCGGACGTGCTCGCGCCAGGCGTCGAAGCCGACCGTGTGCCGGTCGACGAAGTCGTGGTCGATCGCGTCCCACTCCACCAGCAGCGACCCGAGCGCCTGGAACAGCGCCAGGTCCCCGTTCACCTTGATCGGCAGGTGCAGGTCGAGCAGGTCGGTGCCGGTGCCGACGACGCCGCGCGGCTTCTGCGGGTTCTTGAAGCGGACGAAGCCGGCTTCCTTGAGCGGGTTGATCGCGACGATCCTGGCGCCGTTCCGCTTGGCGATCTCCAGCGCGGAGAGCATCCGCGGGTGGTTGGTGCCCGGGTTCTGCCCGGCCAGGATGATCAGGTCGGCCGCGTACAGGTCGTCCATGGTCACGCTGGCCTTGCCGATGCCGATCGACTCCTGCAGGGCGATGCTGGTCGACTCGTGGCACATGTTCGAGCAGTCCGGCAGGTTGTTCGTGCCGTACGCGCGGACGAACAGCTGGTAGGCGAACGCGGCCTCGTTCGAGGTCCGGCCGGAGGTGTAGAAGATCGCCTCGTCCGGGCTGTCCAGCCGGTTGAGCTCGGCCGCGACCAGCGCGAACGCGTCGTCCCAGTCGATCGGCTCGTAGTGGGTGCCGCCCGGCCGCTTCACCATCGGGTGGGTGATGCGGCCCTGCTGGCCCAGCCACAGCTCGGAGTGCGCGTCCAGGTCGGCGATGCTGTGCCGGGCGAAGAACTCCGGGGTGGCCCGGTCGGTGGTCGCCTCCTCGGCGACGGCCTTGGCGCCGTTCTCGCAGAACTCGGCGGGGTGCCGGTGGCCCGGGTCGGGGTCGGGCCAGGCGCAGCTCGGACAGTCGAAGCCCTCGGCCTGGTTGAGCTTGGCCCAGGTCTTGAGGGTGCGTACGGGGCCCATGCGCTCCAGCGACCGCTTGGCCGAGACCGCGACCGCAGTGGGGCCGGCGGCGTGGTCCTGCTGGCCGGAGACCCGCAGCCGGGACTCGTCCTCCTCGGCCGTCCGGCGCCTGTTCGACATGCGGCCTCCTTCGATCGCCCAGGCCACGGTAGCGCGGGCCGCACGGGTGCGCCGCCCGCCCGACCCCGCCGGCGGCGCGGATCCCGGGCGGCGTAGGAAGGCGCGGTGACCGACATCGTCGACGTGCTGCGCCGGGCCGGGTGCGTCTTCGCCGAGGACGAGGCGCGGCTGCTGGCGGCGGCCGCGGCCGGGCCCGAGCTGGCCGGGCTGGTCGCCCGCCGCGTCGGCGGGGAGCCGCTGGAGCAGCTGCTCGGCTGGGCCGAGTTCTGCGGGCTGCGGATCGCGGTGGAGCCGGGCGTGTTCGTGCCCCGGGTGCGGACGGAGTGGCTGGTCCGGCAGGCCGCGGCGCTGCGGCCGCGCACGGTGGTCGAGCTGTGCTGCGGGTCCGGCGCGGTCGCGGCGGCGCTGCGGTCGCTGCTGCCGGGGCTGGCCGTCACCGCCGCCGACGTGGACCCGGCCGCGGTGCGGTGCGCCCGCCGGAACCTGCCCGGCGCGGACGTCCTGGCGGGCGACCTGGACCGGCCGCTGCCGGCCGCGCTGCTCGGCCGGGTGGACGTGCTGGTGGCGAACGCGCCGTACGTGCCGACCGGCGAGATCCCGCTGCTGCCGCCGGAGGCCCGCGACCACGAGCCGCGGGTCGCGCTGGACGGCGGCGCAGACGGGCTGGACGTCGCCCGGCGGGTGGTGGCGTGCGCGCCGCGCTGGCTGGCGCCCGGCGGGACGCTGCTGGTGGAGACCAGCGGGCGGCAGGGGCCGGCGCTGGTGGCGGCGGCCCGGGCGGCCGGCCTGGACGCCCGGATCACCGCCGACGAGGACCTCGGCGGCACGTCCCTGGTCGCCACCCGCCCGGGATAGCGGCCGGGGCCGGCCGGGCGGCCGGGGTCAGCCGAGGGGGCCCGGCCGGTCGAGGGGGCGGGTCAGTTGAGGGCCGGCCGGTGAAGGGGGCGGGTCAGCCGAGGGGGCCGGGGCCGCGGTCGCCCCAGCCCATCCGGACCGTGCCGCAGCGGCGGCAGTCCTCGTACAGCGCGCCGCGGCCGCCGACCTCCGGGTTGCGCCGGCGGGCCCACAGGTGCCGGCCGAGCCGGCACAGCACCCACGACCGCAGCCGGTACGCCCGGCGCACCAGCCGCTCGGTCCGCACCCGGCTAGGGTCGCACGGGTGACCGGACGCCTCACCCGCCGCTGGCCCTGGTCGCGGTGGCGGTCCGCCCGGACGACCGACGGCTACGTACGGCGCTCGGCGCGGGTGATCCTCCTCGACCCGGACGACCGGACGCTGCTCTTCCGGTCCGAGGACGTGTGGTACACCCCGGGCGGCGGCATCGAACCGGGGGAGTCGACCGTACGGGCGGCGGTGCGGGAGCTGGCCGAGGAGACCGGCCTGCGGGTCGCGCCCGAGCAGCTCGGGCCGCCGGTCGCGGTGACCTCCGGCTACGCCGCCACCGACTGGCTGACCGGGATGTGGCACGACACGTTCTACTTCCACCGGGCCGACGCCTTCGAGGTGGACACCAGCGGGTTCCAGCCGTTCGAGGTGTCCTCGGTGGCCGGCCACCGCTGGTGGACCGCCGCGGAGCTGGACGCGACGACCGACCGGGTCGTCCCGACGGGGCTGGCCGGGTTGCTGCGCGAGCTGGCGGCCGGCCGGATCCCCGCCGAGCCGGTCCGGCTGCCCTGGCACCACTGACCCGGCGCCCTCAGGCGGTCAGACGTCGCTCCAGCGGGGTGCGGAACCGTGGGGCGACCCGGGCCGGGCCGAGCCACGCCCGCAACCGGTCCGCCTCGGCCTCCGCCGCCGCGACCACCTCGGCGCCGACGTCCTCCAGGAAGTGCGTGACGACCTCGCCGGTCCCGCGCTGCGCCCAGCCGCCGACCACCCGGCCGTCCCACCAGATCGTCGGGCCGGCGTTGCCGTTGGTGTCGAACAGGGCCTCGGCGTGCCCACCCAGGAACCAGCCGCGGTCCTTCCAGCCCATCGTGGTCGGGTCCAGGCCGGGCAGCAGCGCGACCGCCGGCTCCGGCGCCGGGGTCGGCTCCAGGTCGCCGGGCAGCCCGACCCCCGGCGTCCCGTCCAGGTCGACCTCGACCGCGCCGGCCGCCGCCAGCGCGGCCTTCGTCTGCGCGACGGTCCAGCCGGCCCACCACTTCAGGTCGGCGGCGGGCGCCGGGCCGAACGCCCGCAGCCACTCCCGGGCCAGCCGCCGCCGGGACTCCTCCACCGGCAGCGCCGGGATCCCGCCGGGCAGCCAGTCCTCGGCCGGGGACCACCAGTACTGCCCGCCGGAGGTCCAGGAGCCGCGCGGGCGGCCGCGGACGACCAGCCCGTCGGCGGCGAGCAGCGGGAGCACCCGGGAGGCGACGCTCTGCGAGCCCTCGTACGCCTTGCCGCGGGCGAGCACGATCCGCGCGGCCAGCCCCGGAACGTCCGCGGACAGCTCGGTCGACAGGGCCGACCCACGCCGGCGCAGCGCCTCCAGCGTCTCCTTCTCCACCGCGGCCAGCCACGGCTCCGGGTCGTCGGTGACCCCACCGTCCCGGAGGAACTGCACGGTCTTGCGCCGCTCGGTGACCGCGACGGCCCGGGTGCAGGCGGCCTGGACGACCGGCACCAGCTCGGTCGGGACGACGAACACCGTGCGGCGCATGCCGAGCATCCGGACCAGCGTGCGGTCCTCGTACAGCGCGGTCTCCAGGTCGGTGACCTGGTGGCCGGCGACGCGGGCCGCGGCGGAGAGGTGGACGGTCGTCGGGTCGGTCGCGTGCAGCACGACCAGGCCGCGCACGGCGGTGAGCACGTCCGACGCGGCGGCGGCGGGCACCAGCCGGTGCCGCACCGACAGCCTGGCCCGCCGCTCCGCCACCCCGATCCGCGTCATGCCGGCAACCCTAGGGATGCGGTGTGACAATTCGCCCGTGGCGAGCGGGCCGGGGGTGGTGGGTCCGGGAGCGGCGGGTCCCGGGCCGGCGGGTTCGGGGGCGGCGGGTCCGGGCCCGGCGGCCGTGCTCGGCGCCATCGCGGCCGGCGGCGTCCTCGGGGCCGAGGCGCTGGCCGGGCTGGCCGCGGTGCTGCCGACCCCGGCCGGCGGCTTCCCGTGGGCGACCCTCGCGGTGAACGTGACCGGCTGCCTGCTGATCGGCGTGCTGCTCGTGCTCGTCGCCGAGGCCGGCCGGGGACATCCGCTGACCAGGCCGTTCCTCGGGGTCGGGCTGCTCGGCGGCTACACCACCTTCTCCGGGTACGCCGTCGACGCGCAGCGCCTGCTGGCGGCCGGCCACGCCGGCACCGCCGTCGCCGCCCTGGCCGCGACCCCGGTGCTCGCCCTGCTGGCGGTCACCGCCGCCGCCCGCCTCACCCGCCGCGCGGTCGCCCGATGACCGGGACCGCGGGTCAGGGAGCCGGTCCGGTGGGCGGTCGGGGGGTCGCCCGGTGACCGCGCTGTGGGTGGCGCTCGGTGCGGCCGTCGGGGCACCGACCCGCTACCTGGTCGACCGGGCGGTGCGGGACCGGCTGGGCAGCGCGTTCCCGTGGGGGACGTTCCTGGTCAACGTGGTCGGCTGCCTGCTGCTGGGGCTGGTGGCCGGCTCCGGGACCGCGCCGGCGGCCGTGGTCGCGTTGGTCGGGACCGGCTTCTGCGGGGCGCTGACCACCTACAGCACGTACGGGTGGGAGGCGTTGGTGCTGGCCGAGCGGGGTGCCTGGCGGGCCGCGGCGGCGTACGTGCTGGGCAGCACCGCGGCCGGCCTCGGCGCCGCCGCGCTCGGCTGGACGCTGGTGAACTAGGGTCTGCGCCTGTGCGGAGAGTGATCGGACTGGTGGTCGCCGGCCTGCTCGCGGCCGGCTGCGGCGGCGGGACCGACCAGCCGGCGGCCGCCCCCACGACGACCGCCGCACCGGCCGCGACCCCCGCCGCGCCCACCCCGACGACGCCGCGGGCCACCCCGCCGCGCACCCCACCGGCGGAGACGGTCGACGGCGAGTGCCCGTACGCCGACCGGGACACCATCGCCGGGATCGTCGGCCAGCGCATCGCCCGCAGCACGGTCACCGCGACCCGGCCCCACGTCGGCTGCGCGTTCCACCGGGCCGGCGGGGAGAAGGCGGCCGACGTCGCGGTCTCGGTGCTCCCGGACGCCCGCGCCGCGCTGGCCCGGGCGCTCGCGGTCGCCGGCCCGACCGCCAACCCGGTGGACACGGTCGGTGACGGTGGCGCGGTCGCGGTCACCGACGGCGGTGCGCTGCTGGCGGTCGGCTCCGGCCCCGCGGTCGTCGTCGTCCGGATCAACCAGCGCAGCTCGCTGGCGGCCGTGGAGATCGCCCGGCTCGTCGTCGCGGCGCTCTGAGGGGTGTCCCGCTCGTACCCGACCTAGCTGCGCCTGGCCCGGGTCGCCAGGCCGACCGACACCCCCAGCCACACCCCGACGGCCAGCGCACCCGCGCTGACCAGCCCGTTGCGTACCGCTCGCCTCCGGCTCGCCACAGCATCCTCCCGCCCCGCTCCGGACGTTGCCGGCGACCGTGGGAGGATGGCGAGGTGGTTAACCAGCTCACCGCGACCCTGCACACGTCCGCCGGCGACATTGTCGTCCAGCTCTACCCGGATCACGCACCGGTCACGGTGCAGAACTTCGTCGGGTTGGCCGAGGGCAGCAAGGAGTGGCGGAACCCGCAGACCGGGCAGAAGTCGAACGAGCCGCTCTACAACGGCACGATCTTCCACCGGGTCATCGACGGGTTCATGATCCAGGGTGGGGACCCGCTGGGCTCCGGCCGGGGCGGTCCCGGCTACGAGTTCAAGGACGAGTTCCACCCGGACCTGCGCTTCGACCGCCCGTACCTGCTGGCGATGGCCAACGCGGGCCCCGGCACCAACGGCTCGCAGTTCTTCATCACCACCGGCCCGACCCCGCACCTCAACCGGCGGCACACGATCTTCGGCGAGGTCGCCGACGCGGACAGCCGTGCCGTGGTCGACCAGATCGGCAAGACGAAGACCGACCGCTCCGACCGGCCGGTGCAGGACGTGACGATCACGTCCATCACCGTCGAGCGCCCGGCCTGACCTTCGGATGAGCGCGGAGCGGACGGCATCGCCCGCTCCGCGCTGCTACCGGCACGCGGATCGGGAGACCTGGGTCTCCTGCACCCGGTGTGAGCGGCCCATCTGCCCGGAGTGCCTGCGGCCGGCGTCGGTGGGGTTCCAGTGCCCGCAGTGCGTGGCCGAGGGCAACGCCGGCGTGCGCCGGGCCCGCACGCCGTACGGCGGCAGGATCGCCGAGCGGCCCGGGCTCGTCTCGGTCGTGCTCGGTGTGCTCAACGTGGTGGCGTTCCTCATCACCGCGGTCACCGCACCGGGTGGTTTCACGGGGAACTTCGACTCCCGGCTCTTCGAGGACCTGCAACTGGTGCCGCTGCGGGTCGCCCTGGACGCCGAGTACTGGCGGCTGATCGGCGCGGCCTTCCTGCACATCGGCCTGCTGCACCTGGCCGGCAACATGCTGTCGCTGGCGTTGGTCGGCCCGGCGCTGGAGCGGGTCTTCGGCGCCTGGCGGTTCCTCGCGATCTACCTGGCCGGCGCGTTCGGTGGATCGGTCGCCGTCTACCTGTTCGGCTCGCCGTACGGGGCCGTGGCCGGGGCGTCCGGGGCGATCTTCGGGCTGTTCGCGGCGACGCTCATCGTGCTGCGCCGGCTCGGGCTGGACGCCCGGTTCATGGTGCTGGCGATCGGGTTCAACTTCGTCGTCAGCTTCCGGCCGGGGATCTCGCTGCTCGGCCACCTCGGCGGGTTCGTCGTCGGCGGCCTGGCCGCGTTGGCCATGGTGTACGCCCCGAAGGCGTCCCGCACCCAGCTGCAGGTGCTGGCGGTGGGCGGGCTGGCGGCGATCATGCTGGCGATGGTGCTGGTCCGTACGGACCAGCTGCTCGCCCTGGTCTGAGCGCTCCGCCGCTCGCGGTGGGGCGGCCGGTCAGGACGTGTAGCGGATCCGGGCCAGGTCCCCGGCGACGTCCCGCGGGTCGGCGCCCAGCGAGCGGCGGCTGAGCACGATGAGGTGGCCGGCGGCCTCCAGCTCCAGTGCCCGCGAGGCCAGGCCGTACCGCTCGTGCTGGTCGACGTCGACCCGCTCCAGCGACGCCCAGGGCAGCCGGCGGGTGCCGGTGAGGGTGCGGACCCGCACCTCCTCCGGGTCGGCGGCGAGCCGGGGGCGCAACAGCAGGTCGGACGCGGCCAGCAGCAGCAGGCCGAGCCCGGCCACCCCGAACAGGAAGAGCCCGACCGGGTCGCCGGCCACCAGGGCGAGGGCCACGGCCAGCAGGCCGAACCCGGCGGCCAGCCAGGTCTCGACCGGGCGGGGGAACCACTCGGCGTACGCCGGGAGCTGGTCAGCGGGAGCTGGGTCCATCGCAGGCACGTACTTTCTGTGGACGATGACGTTGTCCCCAGCCGCCTGTGGACAGAGGCTGTGGACGACGGACGTCAGGATGCTCGATCGGGTTGTCGACAAACCTGGTTTTGACCGCTGAACAGGTCGGTGACCTGCAGGTACGTCATGTCGACAAGGAGTCCGGACCGTGGGGCGGGCTGGCTGGCCAGATCGCGTCCACACCTGTGGACAATTCTGGGGAACAAGCACACCGTTGTAACTAACGGACGCGGCTAACGCCAGCGCACGGCCATGAAGAGGCCGGTCACCATGAGGCCGAAGCCGACCGCGAAGTTCCACGAATCGAGGTCCCGCATCCCCGGAATGCGCTCGCCGGCGATGTAGTAGACCGAGATGTAGGCCAGGCCCAGGATCATCAGGGTCAGCATCAGCACCGGGTACCAGGTCGGGCTCGGCCCCTTCTTCTTCGTCGCACGGGATGGCGACGGCAGCACATCCGTGGGCGGGGTGTACACAGCGCGCTTTCGGACCTTCGACTTGGGCACCTTCGACTCCTTCGGATGCTGCCTGCCGTTAGCCTAGTCGCCGATGAGTGCCGGGCGAGGATCGGGAGCCGCCTCCCGGCGACCCGTGTGGCGGGCGCTGGTCCCGGCGATCGCTCTGGTGGCCGGAATGTTGTTCGCGACGAGCGCCGAGACGGCCCAGGGAACGGACCTGCGGGCGGGCCGCCGGGTCGAGCTCACCCAGCTCATCGCCGAGCAGGAGCGGTCCGTCGGCCGGGCGACCACCCGGGCCGTCACCCTGCAGGCCGAGGTCGACGCCCTGGAGCGGGACGCGTCCGGCCGGGACGGCCGGGTCGGCGCCGTACGGACCCTGAGCGACCGGCTGGAGCGCCAGGTCGGCCTGCGTCCCATCCGCGGCGGCGGGCTCACCGTCACCCTGGACGACGCGCCCCGCCGGCCCGACGGCTCGCTGCCCGCCGACGCCCGGCCGGACGACGTGATCGTGCACCAGCAGGACGTGCAGTCCGTGGTGAACGCGCTCTGGGCGGGCGGTGCCGACGGCCTCGCGGTGATGGGGCAGCGGCTGATCACCACCGGCGCGGTGCGCTGCGTGGGCAACACGCTCCTGCTGTACGGGCGGACGTACTCGCCGCCGTTCCGGGTCACCGCGGTGGGTGATCCGGCCCGGCTGCGGGCGACCCTGGAGGTCGAGCCCGGGGTCCGGCTCTACCGGCAGGCCGTGGCATATTTCGGGCTCGGCTACGAGGTGAAGGACGAACGCGAGGTGACCCTCCCCGGGTACGACGGACCGGTTCGGCTCAGCTACGCCGAGGCGGTGCCGCAGTGACCGTGTGGATGCCGCCCGAGTGGGTCGGTGGTGGGGATTCCGGGGCGTCGTCCGCTCCGCCGCCGCCGCCCGCTCCGCCGCCGTCCCCGCCGGACGGTTCCACGGGCCGGGCCGGGGAGCCGCCCGTCCCGCGGCGGCTCGAGCCCGAGGCGCCGGCCCGGGGACCACGGCAGCCGTACGCCTGGTTCGCCCCGCCGGCCGAGACTGACAGTGAAACTTCGTCACCCACCGTACGTGAACCCGCTCCTGCCAGGCAGGATGAGGCCCGGCGGCCCGACGCGACTCCCGCGCCGGGCGACGGGGACGCCGGGAGCGGGGCGAGTCAGGTGAGCGGTCCTCCGGAGATCGCCCGCGCGAGCGGGCCGGACCGGTCGGCGGCACAGCCGCCGGCGCCGGCGCAGCCCTTGGCACAGCCCCCGGCCGGTGGGCCGGTGCCGCTGCCCCGGCGGGTGCCGCAGGTGCCGCCGCCGCCGTTCGGGGTGGCGATCAGCCCGGGCGGGGCGTCGCTGTTCCAGCCGCCGAAGCGGAAGCCGCGGGTCGAGCGGCTGCGCGACCCGGCCCCGG
>CADCTP010000325.1 GCA_902805565.1 uncultured Mycobacteriales bacterium | reverse complement strand
CGAGCCCGGGGCCGGCGTACACCGACCGGGCCGAGTAGCCCTCGATCCCCGGCCGGGCCTCCGCGACGAGGGCCGGGTCGCCGGACAGCAGGGAGACCAGCGTGCCCTGCTCGGCCGGACCCTTGGTGCCCAGCACCGGCGCGTCCAGCAGCCGCAGGCCGCGCTCGGCGGCCAGCTCGGCCACCCGCGCGGTCCCCTCCGGGCCGACCGTGGACGCCTGCAGCCACACCGCCGGGGAGGGGCCGGCCGCGGCCAGCACCTCCAGCACGGCCGCGGCGTCGAACAGCATCACGACCACGGCCTCCGCGCCGGCGACCGCCTCGGCCGGCGTCCCGGCGACGGTCGCGCCGTCGGCGGCCAGCGGCTCGGCCCGCGCCGCGGTCCGGTTCCACACCGTCACCGCGTGCCCGGCCCGCAGCAGCGAGCGGGCCATCCCGGTCCCCATCACACCGGTCCCCAGCACAGCGACCCGCACGCGTTCCCCCCTCGGTCCCGGTCCGCGCTCAGACCGGCCGGCGGCCGGTCAGCGCGATCAGCCTGGTCTGCTCGTCGGCGTCCGCCGGCACCGGCACCGGCTCGTCGAACAGGCCGCTGGCGGACAGGTCGACGTCCGGCTCCAGCCGGCCGTACACGGCCTCGACCAGCCCCGGGTCGACGGTGTCGTCCACCGAGATGCCGCGGGCCAGGTCCCAGCTGTGCACGACCAGGTCGAAGATCATCTCCCGGGCGTACTCCTCGCCCGGCCGGTCCGCGTACGACAGGTGCACGGTCCGCTCCAGCGCCCCCGGCTCGGCGAACGCCGCGCGGGCCGCCGCCGCCGCGGCGACCCAGGCCGCCACCGGGTCGGCACCGAGCACGTCCCCGGAGAACGCGTCGCCGAGGTCGGCCACGGTCGCGCCGGCCAGCAGCGGCGGCACCCACAACTGCTCGGCGACCAGGTGGTTCACCAGGTGCCGGACCGCCCAGTCCTTGCACGGGGTCGGGCAGCCCCACTGGTCGGCCCGCACCGCGTGCACCCGCCCGCCGAACTCGTCCAGCGCGCGCCCGTACAGCTCGGCCACATCGTCGTCCATCGACTGCCTCCTGGTCCTCACCGCCCCGCCGGGTCCGGCTCGACGCCGTCCCAGCGGGCCTTGCGCATGTCCACCCGGTCGCCCCGCATGGGCACCCCCTCCGCCCGGAGCAGCCGCAGGGCTTCCTCGGGCTGGGAGGGGGCGGGGGCACCGCTGGACAGGACAACCCGCTGCCAGGGCACCTCATGCCCGTGCCGGCTGAGCACCGCCCCGACGGCGCGGCTGGACCCGGAGCCGACGAACTCGGCCACGTCCCCGTACGACATGACCTTGCCGGCCGGGATGCGGTCGACGGCGGCCAGCACGAGCGCGGCGTACGGCGTCAGCCCGCCGTCGGTGCTCCCCGGTCCGGTGGGCGTCGGCGTCGTCGTGTCCCGCACCGGCGCCACCGTACGCGGCCCGCCGGGCGGCCCGGGCGGCGGACCGGCCGGGACACCGGGGCGGCGGACCGGCCGGCGTCTCCCGCTCGGCCACCGACCCGATGAACACCGCGCGGCAGTCGTCGATCTTCATCACCTGCAACGCGGTGTTCTCCAACAAGGGCTTCGGCACCTACTGGCCCAAGTCGGAGATCGACGTGAACAACAACTCCGCCTTCTTCATCCCGGCCCAGCTCAACGCCGGCCTCAACCTCGGCGCGTTCGGCTCCGTCGGGGGCTCGTTCGGCGGCGCGGACCAGGCCCGCTTCTACACCCTGCGGATCTACGCCAGCGGCCGGTACGAGGTCTCCGGCGTCGGCAACACCGCGACGAACCCGCTGTGATGCGCACCCGGAACGGCACGACCGCCGTCGGTCCCCGCCGCCGTCGGGGCGCGGGTGCCCTGGCCGTCGCCGCCCTGACCCTGCTCTCCTCGTTCGTGCTCGGCATGGCCTCGGCCGCGCCGGCGAGCGCGTCGACGGCGACGCCCGCGCTGTTCCTGCACGGCTTCGGCACCGACGGCTGGGACTATCCGCGGGGCCAGCACCGGCGGGCCGCAGGTCAACTACACCGCCAATACGCCGATCGACCTGGTCGGGCGGGACCTGGCCTGGTACATCCACAACCGCTACAGCAGCCGGGGCGGCTACGTGAACCTGGTCGGCCACTCGATGGGCGGCCTGGTGATCCGGGACGCGGTGTCGAAGTCGGCGGCCGGCTGGTCGGGCTACCCGCCGGCGCTGAAGGTCAGCCGGGTGGTGACCTTCTCCACCCCGTACGACGGGGCCCGGCTGGACGGGTCGCAGTTCTGCTCGGACCTGCTCTACCAGTGCGTACAGATGCGCTCGAAGGGCCCGTACCTGCTGGGGCTGCCGAACAACGTCGGCACCGCGACGTGGCTGGCCCTGGGGTCCAACAGCGACCCGCTCGTCTCCTGCCGGTCCGCGCTGACCTTCGGGCAGCGCAAGGCCTGCTGGGACAAGCCGGACTACGACCACCAGAACGCGATGTGGGACACCGCGACGTCCTTCAGCGCGCTGCTCGACCCGAACGTCGGCGGCACCTACGTCGGCAGCTACTGGCACGGCGTCCGGGCGGTGGAGGAGCACTTCCGCTGACCGTCCGGTCGTGCACGCGGACGCCCCGGGGCCGGCCGGCCCCGGGGCGTCGGCGACGCGTCAGTAGGTCGGCAGGGACGGGTCGACCTGGGTCGCCCAGGCCGTCACGCCGCCCTGCACGTGCACCGCGTCGGAGAACCCGGCCGCCTTCACCGCCGCCAGGGCTTCCGCCGAGCGCACGCCGCTGCGGCAGTAGAGCACCAGCGGCTTGTCCTGCGGCAGCTCAGCCAGCGCCTCGCCGGAGAGGATCCGGTCCTTGGGGATCAGCACCCCGCCGGGGATCTTGACGATCTCGAACTCGACCGGCTCCCGGACGTCGACCAGGTACGGGTCCTTGCCCGCGTCCAGCATCTCCTTGAGCTCGGTCGCGGTGATCGTCGAGCCGGACGCCGCCCGCTGGGCCTCGTCCGAGACGACCCCGCAGAACTCCTCGTAGTCGATGAGCCCGGTGATCGGCTCGCCGGCCGGGTCCTTGCGGACCTTGATCGTCCGGTACGACATCTCCAGGGCGTCGTAGACCATCAGCCGGCCGAGCAGCGGCTCGCCGATCCCGGTGATGAGCTTGATCGCCTCGGTGACCATGACCGAGCCGATGGACGCGCACAGCACGCCCAGCACGCCGCCCTCGGCGCAGGAGGGCACCATCCCCGGCGGCGGCGGCTCGGGGTAGAGGTCGCGGTAGTTCGGGCCGTGCTCGTTCCAGAAGACGCTGACCTGGCCCTCGAACCGGTAGATCGAGCCCCACACGTACGGCTTGCCGAGCAGCACGCAGGCGTCGTTGACCAGGTAGCGGGTGGCGAAGTTGTCCGTGCCGTCCAGGATCAGGTCGTACGGACCGAAGACGTCCAGCGCGTTGTCGGAGTCCAGCCGCTCGGTGTGCAGGACCACGTTCACCAGCGGGTTGATCTCGGCGATGGACTCCTTCGCCGAGAGGGCCTTGGACTTGCCGATGTCGGACACGCCATGGATCACCTGGCGCTGCAGGTTGGACTCGTCCACGACGTCGAAGTCGACGATGCCCAGCGTGCCGACGCCGGCGGCGGCCAGGTAGAGCAGGGCGGGCGAGCCCAGGCCACCGGCACCGACGACGAGCACCTTGGCGTTCTTCAGCCGCTTCTGCCCGGGCACCCCGACGTCCGGGATGATCAGGTGCCGGCTGTACCGGGCGACCTCGTCGACGGTGAGCTCAGCGGCCGGCTCGACCAGGGGCGGCAACGACACAGGTCTCTCCTTCGTCCTCGTCTCCCCGCCCCCAACCGGGTTGCCCGGCCGGGTGTTCCCGTCAGGGATAGGGCCACGGGTTGGGCCGGCAGGTCCCCACGCCGGGCGTCTCGATGCCCAGCGTCTGCTGCATCATCAGTGGCGCCAGGGCGCCGGCGCGGGGGCAGGCCAGGTGCGCGTTGCCCAGCGCGTGCCCCACCTCGTGGTTGATCACGTACTGCCGGTACGCGGCGACCTTGCCGGCGTACGCCACCGCGCCGCGCACCCAGCGGGCGTCGTTGATGACGACCTTCGCCAGGTCGCCGTTGTAGCAGGACGTCTCGTACGGCAGCTCGTAGCCGCACAGCCGCCGGACGGTCAGCGACGCGGTGAGGCTGACCCGGAAGTCGATCTCGCCGGCGGCCACCCGCTGGAAGGCCGCCCGCCCGCCGTTGGTCCAGCTGCGCGGGTCGCCGAGGATCCGCTCCACCGCCGCCGCGAACGCCGCCCCGTCCGCGGCCACCCCGGCCTCGACCTCGACCGCGTAGCGCAGCAGCGGGCCGGTGCCGGAGACCTTCGACTCCCCCGGCACCACGTCGAACCGGCCGGCCCCGGTCTTGCTGTACGGCCCGCCGGCCGGCAGCGCGGTCGGCGGCAGCGCACGGGCCGTGCCCTGGCCGTTGTCGTCGACGAAGATCCCGGTCGGGGTGGGCTTCGGCCGGGGCCGCGACGCGGTGGCGGTCGGGGTGGCCGGGCCCGGGGCCGGCGGGGCCGCGTCCGGCGG
>CADCTP010000324.1 GCA_902805565.1 uncultured Mycobacteriales bacterium | reverse complement strand
GCGGCCAGCGCGGCGTCGGCGGCGATCAGCCGCAGCCGCTCCGCCGGGTACGCCGGGTCGAGGCCGACCCAGGCCGCCCCGGCCTCCAGCGTGCCGAGCAGGGCCGGCAGCAGGTGCGGGCCGCGCTCGACGCACACCCCGACCAGGTCGCGCCGGCCGACGCCGGCGGACCGCAGCGCGGCGGCCACCGCGGCCGAGCGCCGACCCAGCTCGGCGTAACTCAGCCGGACCGTGCCGGCGACGACCGCCGTGCGATCGGGATCGGTGCGGACAATTTCCCGAAAGAGCTCGTGGACCCGTGCTTCCCCGCCGGACACAGTGCGACCCGCCTTCACACGCAGAAAGAACCGAGAGGGCCCTGAATGTCTTCAGCCGGCCCGGCTGCCGACTGTATAGGCCGGAACGGACCATTCCCGGACCTCACCGGAGAATGGGACTTAGCGGACGCGCGCAGGCTGCGCCGCTCGGCTCAGCGAAACCGGTCAAGCAGCTGAAGATCCACCTTGACCTGCCTGTTCGGGCATCGACCCGGTCCCATTTGGCCGGTCAGTAGTCGCGCCAGAGCAGCACCACGGCCCGGTCGTCGCTGCGGTCGGTGGGCACCTGCTCGACGAGCATGGCGGCGCCGCCCCGGTAGTCGCCCCGGGGCACCAGGCGCTCCGCCGTGCCGAGCAGCCGGTCGATGCCGACCTCCAGGTCCTTGTCCCGGTCCTCGACCACGCCGTCGGAGTAGAGCAGCACCGCGTCGCCGCGGCGGAGCACGCCGGTGTCCGGTGGGTGCCCCACGGTCGGCAGCACCCCGAGCAGCGGACCGCGCGGCCGGGACAGCCGCCAGGTCCCGCTGCCGGCGTCCAGGTGCGCGGCCGGCGGGTGGCCGGCCGACTCCACCCGGTACGAGCCGGTGGTCAGGTCGACCCGCAGGTAGACCGCGGTGGCGAAGCCCTCGGCCCACTGCTGCTGGAGCAGGTAGCGGTTGGCCTCGACCAGGAAGCGGTCCGGCGGCACCGCGCCGAGCAGCCCGCCGAGCGCGCCGGACAGCAGCAGCGCCCGGGTGCCGGCGTCCACCCCCTTGCCGGAGACATCGACCAGGACCAGCTCCAGGACCACGTGCGGCCCGTCCGGGGTCCGGTGCACGTCCACCCGGGAGGCGACGAAGTCACCGGCCATCCCGGCGTCGTCGGCCGGGCGCAGCTCGACCTCGATCCCCCAGCCGCGTGGCAGCGGCGGGACCTCGCCCTGCACCCGCAGCCGCTGCCGCAGGTCGAGCAGGATCCGGTCCGGCCGGGCCCGCCGGACCCCCAGCCGGTCCCGGCGCCGGGCCTGCTCGTACGACACCCAGGCCACCGTGAGGAACGACAGCACGGTGCCCACCGACAGCATCCCCCAGCCGCGGGCCGCGACGACCAGGGACGTCAGCAGCACCGTGCAGCCCAACAGCATCCGCAGCTCCCGGCGCGGCAGGGCCAGGCCGCCGAGCAGCACCGGGATGGCCAGCACCGCGGCCGGGCGCAACTGGGTGGACCAGCCGAGCGAGCCCAGCGCGAGCAGCCCGGCCAGCGCGACGAGCAGGCCGGTCAGGCCGATATCGCCGAGGCTCCGGCGCAGCAGCCGCGCGTTCCCGGCGAGACGTCCCCACAGATGCCGCACCATGTCCCGGCGGACAGTAGCGGCCCCGCCCGCCCGGCGCCCGCGAGCGCGCGGGTGATCACCGGGAAACGCCTCGCGTCCTGTCGGAGGGGCGGAGTAGGAAAGGCGACATGACCGATCTCGAGCTGCGGCCGATCGACCTGACGGAGTTCCCGGCCTTCCACCGGACGCTGGCCGAGGTGTTCGGCGAGACGGTCCGGGACTCCGAACGGGAGCGGATGGCCGGCGTCTTCGAGCCGGAGCGCAGCCTGGCCGTGTTCGACGCCGGCGAGATCGTCGCGACCGCCGGGGCGTGCACGCGGGACCTGACGGTGCCGGGCGGGCCACGGCCGGTGGCCGGCGTCACCGCGGTGGCGGTGCAGCCGACGCACCGCCGGCGCGGGCTGCTCACCGAGCTCATGCGCCGGCAGCTGACCGACCTGCGGGAGCGGGAGCTGGAGCCGGTCGCCGCGCTCTGGGCGTCCGAGGGCGGCATCTACCGCCGCTTCGGCTACGGGCTGGCCGCCCGCCAGCTCACCTGGCAGGCACGCGGCGCCCGGATCCGGCTGCGCCCGGACGCGCCGGTCGGCCCGGGCCGGGTCACGCTCGTCCCCCCGGAGCGGGCCCGCCCGCACGAGATGGCGGTGTACGACGCGCTCAGCCCGGCCACGGTCGGCTTCCTGACCCGGCCCGGCCGGTGGTGGGACCGGCGGTTCGCCGACCCGGAGGACCAGCGCGGCGGCGCGACCCCGCGGCGGCACGCGCTGCACACCGAGCCGGACGGCACCGTCACCGGCTACGCGACGTACCGGACGAAGCAGTCGTGGGCGACCTCGTGGTCGGAGGGCGCTCAGGGCACCGTCCAGGTGGAGGACGTGCACGCGACCACCCCGGCCGCGTACGCCGCGCTCTGGACGTTCCTGGCCGGCATCGACCTGCACCCGCGGATGACCCGGGCGCTGGGCCCGCTGGAGGACCCGCTGACCCAGCTGCTGGCGGACCCGCGGGCGCTGGCGGCCGAGGTGTTCGACTCGCTGTGGGTGCGGCTGGTGGACGTGGGCCGGGCGCTGGCCGCGCGGACGTACCGGGTGCCGGTGGACGTGGTGCTGGACGTGCGGGACGAGTTCTGCCCGTGGAACGCGGGGACCTGGCGGCTGTCCGGCGACGCGTCCGGGGCGACCTGCGAGCGGACCTCCGACCCGGCCGGGCTGACCGTGTCCGCGACCGACCTCGGCGCGGTCTACCTCGGCGGGCCCACCCTGACCCAGGTCGCGGCGGCGGGCCGGGTCGGCGGCCCGGCGGCGACGGTCTCCGCGGTGGGCCTGGCCTTCTCCGGCGAGGACGCGCCCTGGTGCCCGGAGATCTTCTGAGCCCGGGAGACGGCGGCCGGCTGCGGGCCGACTACGACCGGGTCGCCGGGGCGTACGCGGCGCACGTGGCCGGCGAACTGGCCGGCAAGCCGGTCGACCGGGCGCTGCTCGACTCCCTGGACACCACCGGGACCATCGGCGACCTGGGCTGCGGGCCCGGCCACGTCGCGGCGTACCTGGCCGCCCGGGGCGCCCGGGTGGTCGGCGTCGACCTCTCCCCCGGGATGCTCGCCCGGGCGCCGGCCGGGGTGCCGGTCGCGGCCGGGGACCTGCGGGCGCTGCCGCTGCGGGACGGGGCGCTGGGGGCGGCGGTGGCGTTCTACTCCCTCATCCACCTGCCGGTCGGCGACGAGGTGGCCGCGCTGCGGGAGGTCCACCGGGTGCTGCGACCGGGCGGCACGCTGCTGGCCGCGGTGCACGTGGGCGACGAGGTCCGGCACCTGGACGAGTGGTGGGGCCGGCCGGTGTCGCTGGACTTCCGGTTCTTCCCGGTCCCCCGGCTGCTGGCGTGGCTGGCCGCGGCCGGCTTCGCGGTGCGGTCGGTGCGGGAGCGCGACCCCTACCCGGACGTCGAGGTGGCGACCCGGCGGGCGTACGTCACCGCTGGCAGGTCGGGCACCAGAACAGGTTCCGACCCACCATGACCTCGGTGCGGACCTCGGTCCCGCAGATCCGGCAGGGCAGCCCCGCCCGGCGATAGACGTAATGCGCCTTGTCCCGGGTGAGCCGGCCGCGGGGCCGGTCCGCGGGCAGCGTGGTGACGATCCGGCCGGCCCGCACCCCGGCCCGCATCAGCAGGACCAGGTCCGCCCACAGCGCGTCCCAGGTCTCCCGGGGCAGGTCGCGGCCCGGGCGGTGCGGCTCGACCCGGTGCCGGAAGAGGATCTCGGCCCGGTAGACGTTGCCGATCCCGGCGATCACCGACTGGTCCATCAGCAGGGCCCCGATCGCGACCCGGCTCCGGGACAGCCGGTCGAAGGCCAGGTCCGGCCGGGCGTCGCGGCGCAGCGGGTCCGGGCCGAGCCGGTCCCGGACCGCGTCCACCTCCGGCGGCTCCATCAGCTCGCACGCCGTCGGGCCGCGCAGGTCGATCCAGTGGCCGTCGGCCAGCAGCCGCAGCCGCAGGGCGCCGCGCGGCTCCGGGGCGGGCAGGGCGCCGACGGTGAACTTGCCGTACAGGCCGAGGTGGACGTGCAGGAAGACGTCGCCGTAGCGGTGGAAGAGGTGCTTGCCGTACGCCTCGGTCTTCTCCAGGACCCGGCCGTCGATGCGGGCGGCGCCCTCGACGAACCGACCCTGCGGGCTGGACGCGTGCACCGCATGCCCGACGAGGAGCCGGTTGTGCTCGCGCGCGAGCCGGTGGATCGTGTGGCCCTCAGGCACGGTTCTCCCGGAGGTGGTCTCGGTGGCGGAGCCCGGTCCGCCGCGGCACCGGCGGCGGGAGCGGCGGCGTACGCCGCCGGCCGCGCCGCCGGAGGGCGGAACGCAGTATGCGACGCCGTCGCCCGCGGCGCCCCCCGAGCCCCCCGAGCCCGCGTCCGCCCCGGCCGGCACCGGCGCGGCGGGCCCGGAGGCTCCGCCGGCCGGCCGGACCGAGCAAC
>CADCTP010000323.1 GCA_902805565.1 uncultured Mycobacteriales bacterium | reverse complement strand
TCACGGCGGCTTTCCTGCGGGGCTTGTCGGCCGCCTCGACCGGGACCCCGGCGGCGGACTCTCCGGAGGCCGCCTCCCCGGGAGCCGCGTCCGCTTTCGCGGCGGCCTTCTTGCGGGGCTTGCGGGCCGACGGCTCCGGTGCGTCGGCGTCGGTCGGCCCGGCGGCCTCCGCGGTCTTGACGCGGGCCTTGCGGGCGGCGGGCTCCGGCGGGGCCGGCTTGGTGGCGACCTCCAGGGCCGCGTCCGGCCCGGCCGACAGCAGCACGGCCAGCCCGGCGTCGTCCAGGATCGGCACGCCGACCTGCAGCGCCTTGTCGTACTTGGAGCCGGGGCTCTCCCCCGCCACCACGAAGGACGTCTTCTTCGACACCGACCCGGTGACCTTGCCGCCCAGCGTCTGGATCGCCTCGGTGGCCGCGTCCCGCGAGTAGGACTCCAGCGAGCCGGTGACCACGACGGTGATGCCGGCCAGCGGGCGCGGCCCCTCGGCGCCGCCCTCGTCCGCCATCCGCACCCCGGCCTCGGCCCAGCGCCGGACCACGTCGGCGTGCCAGTCGACGGCGAACCACTCCCGCACCGCCTCGGCGATGGTCGGCCCGACCCCGTCCGCCGCGGCGAGCTCCTCCCCGGTGGCCGCCCGGATCGCGTCCATCGAGCGGAACTCCCGGGCCAGCGCCTGGGCGGCGGTCGGCCCGACGTGCCGGATGGACAGCCCGACCAGCACCCGCCACAGCGGCCGGTCCTTCGCCGCGACCAGGTTGTCCAGCAGCCGCAGGGCGTTCGCCGACGGGGTGCCGTCCTTCTTGCGGAACAGGTCGGCCCGGGTGAGCCGGTCCAGGTCCAGCGCGAACAGGTCGCCCTCGTCCGCGATCACCGGCTCGCCGTCCTCGGGCCGCCGGGTCAGCGCGACGGCCGCCTCGTAGCCGAGGGCCTCGATGTCGAACGCGCCCCGCCCGGCCACGTGGAAGACCCGCTCCCGCAGCTGCGCGGGGCAGGACCGCGCATTGGGACAGCGGATGTCGACGTCGCTCTCCTTCTCCCGGCGCAGCGGCGTCCCGCACTCCGGGCAGACGGTCGGCATCACGAACTCGTACGCCCCCGGCGGGTGCTCCCCGACCGGCGCGACGACCTCCGGGATCACGTCGCCCGCCTTGCGCACGACCACGGTGTCGCCGATCCAGACGCCCTTGCGGCGCACCTCGTTCTCGTTGTGCAGGGTGGCCAGGCCGACCGTGGACCCGGCGACCAGCACCGGCTCCAGCTCGGCGAACGGGGTCACCCGACCGGTGCGGCCGACGTTGACGCTGATGTTGCGCAGGAGGGTGGTGACCTCCTCCGGCGGATACTTCACCGCGATGGCCCAGCGTGGCGCCCGGGAGGTCGAACCGAGCCGGCGCTGCAGGGCCAACTGGTCGACCTTGACGACCACGCCGTCGATCTCGTGCTCGACGTCGTGCCGGTGCTCGCCGTAGTAGTCGATGAAGTCCTGGACCTCGGCCAGCGTGGCCACCACCCGGAAGCGGTCGGAGACCGGCAGTCCCCAGCCGCGGAGCAGCTCGTACCACCCGCTCTGCCGGTCGGGGGCGGGGCCGCGGTGCGCGCCGACGCCGTGCAGGACCAGGCGCAGCGGGCGGGTCGCGGTGACCCGCGGGTCCTTCTGCCGCAGCGAGCCGGCCGCCGCGTTGCGCGGGTTGGCGAACGGGGCCTTGCCCGCCTCGACCAGCGACGCGTTGAGCTGCTCGAACCCGGCGACCGGGAAGTAGACCTCGCCCCGGACCTCGAGCAGCTCGGGCACCGGCCCGGCCGACGGGTCGCCGGTCAGCGTCTCCGGCACGTCGGCCAGCGTGCGCAGGTTGGGGGTGACGTCCTCGCCGGTGCGCCCGTCGCCGCGGGTGGCCCCGCGGACCAGCCGGCCGTTCTCGTAGACCAGGTCGATGGCGAGGCCGTCGACCTTGAGCTCGCAGAGGTAGTCCGACGCGGCGGTGCCGGCGTCCCGCTCGACCCGCTGCGCCCAGGCGGCGAGCTCCTCGCGGGTGAACGCGTTGTCCAGGCTGAGCATCCGCTCGACGTGGTCGACCGGGGTGAACAGCGTGGAGTAGGTGCCGCCGACGCGCTGGGTCGGCGAGTTCGGCGTGCGCAGCTCGCCGAACTCCGTCTCCAGCGCCTCCAGCTCGCGCAGGAGCCGGTCGTACTCCGCGTCGGCGAGGGTGGGGCGGTCCAGGACGTAGTAGCGGTATTGCGCGTCGTCGATGACGCGGGCCAGCTCGGCCGCGCGCTCCCGGACCTCCGGCGGCGCCGGTCGCGCCGCCGCCGCGGGCACGGCCGGCAGGTCCTCCCCGATCTCGCTCACCCCCGAAAGGTAGCCGCCGGGTACGACGTTTTCCCGCTCAGCCCTCGGGGTCCTCGCTGATCGCGCGGGCGGTCTCCCGGATCCGCCGCAGCGCCGCCCGGGCGTACGCCGGGGACGCGCCGGCCAGCCCGCACGCGGGCGTCAGCACCACCGAGGTGGGCAGCAGGGCGGGCGGGAAGCCGAGCCGGCTCCAGAACCGGCGGACCCGCCCGACCGTCTCGGCCACCCCGCCGAGCTCGGCGTCGGTGCCCGGCACGATCCCGACGAACAGCGTGGTCCCCGCCTCGACCGCGGCCCCCAGCGCGTCGTCGGCGTCCCGCAGCCGGCCCAGGTCGAACGACAGCGCCCCGGCGCCGGCCTCGCCGAACAGCTCCAGCGGCGGCCGGCCCGCGCAGCAGTGCAGCACCGTACGGACCGCGCCGGCCTCCGTGGCCGCGGTCAGCACGTCGGCCAGCCCGGCCCGGACCACCGGCGTGTCGATCGCCCGCAGGGTGCCGAACCCGCTGGCCGTCGGCAGCCGGCCGGCCAGCACCGCCGGCACCGACGGCTCGTCGAGCTGCAGGACGACGCGGGCGTTCGGCAGCCGGCCGGCGATGTCGGCGACGTGCCTGCGGACGCCCTCGGCCAGCGACTGGACCAGGTCCCGGACGGCGCCGGGGTCGGCCGCCGCCTTGTCGCCGTAGTGCAGCTCGATGCTGGCGGCGAGGGTCCACGGCCCGGGGACCTGCAGCTTCAGCGGCCCGACGTGGTCCTGGGTGCGGTCCTCCAGGGTGTCGGTGTCCCGGGCCAGCAGGTCCAGGGCCTGCCGCAGGTCCCGGCCCGGCTTGTCGACGAACCGCCAGCCGGACACCTGCAGGTCCACCGGCAGGTCGACGAGGAACGTCGCGCCGCGGCCGATCATGTCCGCGCCGACCCCGCGGGCCGGCAGCTCCGGCAGGTGCGGCAGGTCCGGCAGCTCGCCGGCCACGATCCGGACCGCCTCGGCCGGGTCCTCCCCGGGCATCGACCCGACCCCGGTCGCGATCCCACGCCACTCCAGCCCCGGCTCCGTCACGCGGCGACCCTACCGGCGGGCCGGGGGCCGGGCCCGGCCGCGCTCAGAAGGGAACCTTCTGGGCCGGGCAGACCTCGGCGCTCATGTTCAGCGACATCATCCGCAGCGACGCGTCGGCGAGGTCGCGGTGGATGTGCGCGACCGCGTCCGGCGGCACGCAGACGTCCAGGTGCCGGATGTGCGCGTCCAGCGCCGAGTAGAGGACGCACTGCTCGGTGACCTGCCCGGTCAGCACCAGCCGCTCGACGCCCTCCTGGGCGAGCAGGTATTCCAGCGGCGTCTGGAAGAACACCGAGTGCCGTGCCTTCACCACGAACAGCGCGTCCTCGGCCGGGCGGACCGGCTCTACCAGCTCCGGGTGCCGCCCGGCCAGCGCCGAGCGGACCAGCTCGGCCTGGTCGGACCGCCAGGACCCGAAGTTGTCGTTGACGTAGATCACCGGCGCGTCGGACGCCCGGGCCCGCTCGGTCAGCTCGAGCACGGCGGGCAGCGCGTCCCGGACCGAGGGCACCAGGCGGTCGGCGTCCGGGTGGTCGTACGGGTTGATCATGTCGATGACGACGAGGGCGGTACGGCTCACGGGGCGGTGCTGCCCCCCTCCGCCGGGACGACACCCGAGATCGTGGCCGAGCCGAGGACCGTGTCCCCGGCGTAGAGGACGACCGCCTGGCCGGCCGCGACGCCGCGGGCCGGCCGGTGCAGCCGCACCACCACCGAGTCCGGCGTCACGGTGGCCGCCGCCGGCAGCGGGGTGCCGTGCGCGCGCAGCTGGGCCAGGCAGTCGAGGGTCTCCCCCGGCGCGGCGCCGGCCGACCACACGGGGGCGTCGCCGTGGACCTCGACCACGTCGAGCAGCTCACCCGGACCGACGGTGACGGTGCCGCTGACCGGCTCGATCGACAGCACGTACCGCGGCGGGCCGCCCGGGCGGGCCAGGCCGAGACCGCGGCGCTGGCCGACGGTGAAGCCGTACGCGCCCTCGTGCCGGCCCACCTCGGCCCCGGTCAGCGCGTCGACCAGCGGCCCGGGCCGGTCGCCGAGCCGGGACCGGAGGAAGCCGCGGGTGTCGCCGTCGGCGATGAAGCAGATGTCGTGGCTGTCCGGCTTGTCGGCCACCGCCAGGCCGCGCGCGGCCGCCTCGGCCCGGACCTGGTCCTTGGTCGAGTCGCCGAGCGGGAAGACGGCGTGCGCGAGCTGGTCGCGGGTCAGCACGGCCAGCACGTACGACTGGTCCTTGGCCAGGTCGACCGAGCGCCGCAGCACCCCGCCGGACAGCCGGGCGTGGTGGCCGGTGACCACGGCGTCGAAGCCGAGCGCGATCGCCCGGTCCAGCACCGCGGCGAACTTGATCTTCTCGTTGCAGCGCAGGCACGGGTTGGGCGTGCGGCCGGCGGCGTACTCGGCGACGAAGTCGTCCACCACGTCCGCGGCGAACCGCTCGGCCAGGTCCCAGACGTAGAACGGGACCCCGACCACGTCGGCGGCCCGGCGGGCGTCCCGGGCGTCCTCGGGCGTGCAGCAGCCGCGGGAGCCCACCCCGCCGGCCGACCGGGCCAGCGCCAGGTGGACCGCGGTCACGTCGTGCCCGGCGTCGACCGCACGGGCCAGCGCGACCGCCGAGTCCACCCCGCCGGACACCGCGGCGAGCACCTTCACCGCGACACCGCCACGGCCCGGCGGGACCGCTCGACCGCCCCCGGCAGCACGGCCAGCAGGGCGTCCACGTCGGCCGCGGTCGAGGTGCGGCCCAGCGAGAACCGCAGCGACCCCACCGCGTGCTCGGCCGGCACACCCATCGCCAGCAGCACGTGGCTGGCCCGCGCCACCCCGGCCGAGCAGGCCGACCCGGTCGAGCACTCCACGCCGCGGGCGTCCAGCAGCATCAGCAGCGAGTCGCCCTCGCAGCCGGGGAAGGAGAAGTGCGCGTTGCCGGGCAGCCGGTCGACCGGGTCCCCGGACAGGACCGCGTCCGGCACCGCGGCCCGGACGCCGACGATCAGCTCGTCCCGCAGCGTGGTCAGCCGGGCCGCGGTCGCCGGCCGGGTCGCCACCGCCACCTCCGTCGCCACGGCCAGCCCGACGATCGCCGCCGTGTTGAGCGTGCCCGAGCGGACCTCGCGCTCCTGGCCGCCGCCGTGCAGCAGCGGCGCCAGGCCGACGTCCCGGCCCAGGGCCAGCGCGCCCACCCCGACCGGCCCGCCGAGCTTGTGCCCGCTGACGGTCAGCGCGTCGGCGCCGGACGCGGCGAAGTCCACCGGCAGCGCCCCCACCGCCTGCACCGCGTCGGTGTGGAACGGCACCCCGTGCTCGGCGGCCACCGCGGCCAGCGCCGCGACCGGCTGCACGGTGCCGACCTCGTTGTTCGCCCACATCACGGTGACCAGCGCGACCGTGTCGTCCAGCGCCGCCCGCAGGGTGTCCGGGTGCACCCGCCCGTACCGGTCGACGGGCAGCCACTCGACCGTCGCGCCCTCGTGCCGCTCCAGCCACTGCACCGAGTCCAGCACCGCGTGGTGCTCGACCGCGCTGGCCAGCACCCGGGTCCGTCGCGGGTCGGCCGCCCGGCGGGCCCAGAACAGGCCCTTCACCGCGAGGTTGTCGCTCTCGGTGCCGCCGCCGGTGAAGACCACCTCGTACGGCTTGGCGCCGAGCGCGGCGGCCACCCGCTCGCGGGACTCCTCCACCACCCGGCGGGCCCGCCGCCCGGTGCCGTGCAGCGAGGACGGGTTGCCGCTCTCCGCCAGCGCAGCAGCGACCGCCTCGATCGCCTCGGGCAGCATCGGGGTGGTCGCGGCGTGGTCGAGATAGGCCATCCCCGCCAGCCTACGGCGCCACCGGGCTGCGCGCGGCCCGGCGTCCCGAGGGCTCAACCGGCCGGGGCGCCGGCCGGCGCGGGGCTGGACGACCGCGCCCGGCCGGCCAGCCCGACGCCGAGCAGGCACACCGCGACCATGGCCAGGTTCAGCGTGGCCGCCGCCGTGCCGAGGCCGAGCGTGCCGCGCTCGCTGGCCGCCACCAGCGCCCCGCCGATCCCGATGAACAGCGCGCTGGCCACCGAGTCGGAGATCTGCAGGGCCGAGGTGTTGGCGCCGCGCTCGGCGACCGGGGACAGCCCGAGCAGCAGCACCGAGATGCTCGCCATCGCCAGCCCCATCCCGACCGTGCCGACCACCCAGACCAGGTAGACCAGCCAGCCCGGCGACCACGGCTGGGCCACCACCGCCATCCCGGCCGCGGCCAGCGCCACGCAGCCGAAGCCGACCCGGACCATGGTGTGCCGGGGCAGCTCCGGGTGCCGGCCCTGCCACCAGGACGCCCCGGCCCAGCCGAGCGCGCCGAGGGTGAGCGGCAGGCCGGCGGCGGTGGCCGAGTAGCCGTGCACCAGCGTGAGCGTCAGCGGCACCAGCGCCTCGGTCGAGAAGAACGCCCCGGCCAGCAGCCCGCGGAACGCGACGACCGCCGGTACGCCGCGGCGGACCGCGGCGGTCCCCGGCGGCAGCAGCACCCGCAGACCGACGCCCAGCAGCAGCAGGCCGACCGGGGCCAGCGGGATCCGGGACGGGTCCTGCAGGGACCACTGCAGGGTGGCCAGTCCGGCCGCGGCGGCCAGCGCGGCCGGCCGGCGCCCGCGCCGCGGCGGCGTCGGCGTGTCCGGCCGGCGCAACCGGCGCGAGGTCGGCACCAGCAGCCCGGCCGCCACCACCACCAGCGGCGCCAGCCCGAGGAACACCCACCGCCAGCCCGGCCCCTCGGCCAGCGCCCCGGCGACGACCGGGCCGACCAGCCCGGGGATCACCCAGGCCGCGGAGATCGCGCCGAACGCGGCGGGCCGGAGCCGGTCCGGGTACTGCTCGCCGACGATGACGTACAGCACCACGCCGAGCAGGCCGGTGCCCAGGCCCTGCAGCGCCCGGCCGAGCAGGAAGGCCGGCATCGCGGACGCGAACCCGGCGACCAGCAGGCCGGCCAGGAAGACCAGCACCCCGGCCAGCAGCGGCAGCCGGGCGCCGATCCGGTCCGCCGCCTCGCCGGCGGCCACCATGCCGACCACCGCGGGGACGAGCAGGGCGGTGAAGCTCCAGCCGTACCAGGCCAGACCGTCCAGCTCGGCCACCGCGGTGGGCAGCGCCGTCGCGACCGCGACCGACTCGAAGGCGATCAGGCTGACCAGGCCGATGATCCCCACGCTGGCCGCCCGGCGGGCAGGCGCGAAGATCCCGTCGGTCACCCCCCGACGTTACAAGCGGCCCAGACCTCCGGGCGCCCGTGGCCTCGAGCCGGCACCGACGAAGACGTCCGGTGCTTAGGGTGGTCGCATGGCTCCCCGCGATCTCGAGGAACTCGTCGTCGCCGATGCCGCCGAGCTGCGGGAGTGGTTGCGCCTGCACCACGCGACGTCCCCGGGAGTGTGGCTCGCGCTGACCCGCAAGGGCGGCACGGTGACGACGGTGACCTGGCAGCAGGCCGTCGACGAGGCCCTCTGCGTCGGCTGGATCGACGGGCAGGGCAGGAAACGCGACGAGGAGACGTCCTCGATCCGGTACACCCCGCGCGGGCCCCGCAGCATGTGGTCCAGGCGCAACGTGGGCCACGTCGCCAGGCTGGAGGCGGAAGGACGGATGCTGCCGGCGGGCCGCGCCGCGGTCGCGGCCGCGCAGGCCGACGGCCGGTGGGACGCGGCGTACGCGCCCCCGTCCGAGTCCGAGGTCCCGGGCGACCTCGCCGCGGCCGTGTCCGCCAACCCGGCGGCACAGGCCATGTTCGACGTCCTCACCAGGACCAACCGCTACGCGCTCATCCAGCGTCTCGGCGCCGTCAAGCGGGCCGAGACCCGCGAGCGGAAGATCGCCGAGTACGTCGAGATGCTCGCCCGGCACCAGACCCCCTACCCGCAGAAGGCCAGGCCCGACCCCGCCTGAGGAACCTGCGCGGCAGCACCGCGCCGGCTCGCTCCCACCACCGCCCGGTCGCGATGTGCCGCCCGCCGGTGGAGTCGGCCGGATCCGGCGCTGCTGCTGGTCCGGCAGTAACTCTGTTGCCGGCGTTCCTATCTTGAGGAGCATGCAGGGCATCGACGGGCTCGCGGCCGAGCACGGCTTCTCCGGCGTCGTCTCGGTGGACCAGCGGGGCGAGGTGGAGTTCCGCCGGGCGTACGGGCTGGCCCACCGGGCGTACGGGATCCCGAACGCCGTCGACACGCTGTTCGGGATGGCGAGCGGGTCGAAGGCGTTCACCGCGCTGGCCGTCGCCGGGCTGATCGAGCGCGGGGTGCTGAAGCCGGGCACCACGGCCCGGTCGCTGCTCGGCGCCGACCTGCCGCTGATCGCCGACGACGTGACCGTCGAGCACCTGCTCGCCCATCGGTCCGGTATCGGCGACTACCTGTCCGAGGAGGACTGGGAGCCCACCGACTACGTGCTGCCGGTGCCGGTGCAGGACCTGGCGACCACCGAGCAGTTCCTGGCCGTGCTGGACGGCTTCCCCACGGCGTTCCCGGCCGGCGAGCGTTTCACCTACTGCAACGGCGGCTACGTCGTGCTCGCGCTGCTGGCCGAGCGGGCCGGCGGGGTGCCGTTCCACGACCTGGTCCGGGACACCGTGCTGGTGCCGGCGGGCATGGCCGACACCGGGTTCCCGCGTTCGGACGAGCTGCCCGGGCGGGCGGCGGCCGGCTACGTCACCGACACCCGGACCAATGTCTTCCACCTGCCGGTGCGGGCCACCGGCGACGGCGGCGCGTACACCACCGCGGCCGACATGACCGCCTTCTGGGCCGCCCTGTTCGCCGGGCGGATCGTGCCGGCCGAGCGGGTGGCGGAGCTGGTCCGGCCGCACAGCACCGACACCGGCGAGAAGTACGCCTACGGGCTGGGGTTCTGGATCTACCGGGACGGGCCGGCCGTCCTGCTGGTCGGTTCGGACTCCGGGGTGTCCTTCCGGTCCCGGCACGACCCGTCCACCGGGCGCACGTGGACGGTCCTGTCCAACACCTCCGACGGCGCGTGGCCGATCGCCAAGGCCCTCGAGGCGGAGCCGGCCGGCGCCGACCCGGCCGGCTGAGGCCGGCTGAGGCCGCCATACGCCGGCGGACCGGGACGGCGAGTCGGGGCCCGTACGATCCGGGCGGTGATCCGGAGGGGCGAGCGGGGGGCGCGGTGAGCGGCACCAGGGTGTTGGTGGCGGGGGCGAGCATCGCGGGACCGGCGCTGGCCCACTGGCTGCGTCGACGTGGGGCCACGGTGACCGTGGTGGAGCGGGCCCCCGGGCTGCGTCCGGGTGGGCAGGCGGTGGACGCGCGTGGGGTGGCCAGGGAGGTCATCCGGCGCATGGGGCTGGACGCCGCGGTGCGCGCGGCCCGCACCGACACCGCCGGCGCGTACACCGTGGACGCGGACGGGACCGTGGTGGAGACCTTCCGCGCGGACGACGACGGCGGCGACGGGTACATCGCGGAGATCGAGATCCTGCGCGGGGACCTGTCCCGGGTGCTCCACGAGGACACCCGGGACGGTGTCGAGTACGTCTTCGGTGACCGGATCGCCGGGCTCGTCCAGGACGCGGACGGGGTCGAGGTGACCTTCGCCGGCGGCGACCGGCGTCGGTTCGACCTGGTGGTCGGGGCGGACGGGTTGCACTCGGCGTTGCGGGCGATGGTCTTCGGGCCGCGCGAGCGGTTCGTCCGCCACCTCGGGCTCGTGCTCGCCTTCTACAGCGTGCCCAACGAGTTCGGGCTGGACCGGTGGCTGCTGGAGTACAAGGAGCCGGGGCGCTCGGCCCTGCTGCGGCCCATCCAGGACGCCACCCGGGCGATGGCCATGTTCTCCTTCGCCTCGGCCGAGTTCGACGTCGACCACCGCGACATCGACGCCCAGAAGCGCCTGCTGCGGGAACAGGTGACCGGACTGGGCTGGTTGACCCCGCGCATCCTCGCGCACCTGGACGACACCCCGGACTTCTACCTCGACCAGGTCGCGCAGGTGGTGATGGACCGGTGGTCGAGCGGACGGGTGGGGCTGCTCGGGGACGCGGCGTTCAGCGCGTCACCGATGTCCGGGGCGGGCACCGGGCTGGCCCTGGTCGGTGCCTACCTGCTGGCCGGAGAGCTGGCCGCCGCGGGGTGGGACCCGCAGGCCGGGTTCGCCGCGTACGAACGGCGGCTGCGCCCGTTCGTCGAGGCCAACCAGGAGATCGGCCGGCTGCACGTGCGCAGCCTCGAGGTCCCCGACCCGGCCGCCGAGCCGACCGCGGAGCCCGAATGGGACCTGGGGCTGATCGACCGCGCGATCAACGGGGTCGATCTGCCCGACTACTCCGGAGTGCCGGACTCCGCGACCCCGGCCCCACCACCGACCACCGCCTTCCTGCCGTGAGCCGCGGGGCGCGGACCGCCGAAGTCAGCTGACCCGGCGGTGGCGGAGCACCCTCCCGGCTACGGCCGCTCGATCCCGCCGGCTCAGGCTGCACCGGCCCCGGAATGCCCTACGCGCGAGGCGGGGGCGTACCGCCCCGCGGCAGGTGCGGGCGTCGGACGGGGAGGTCGACCGCGCGCCGGATCAGTGCTCCGAGGTGGGCGTCGCGTAGGGGAAGGCGATGTCGGCGGCGGGGTCGTTGTCGGCGGCGGTGGTCATGTCGGTGAAGTAGACCTCCCGCGGGGGCAGCGTGAGGCGTTCGCCGTGGTGTTGCAGCCAGTCCGAGACCGCGTCGTAGGCGCGCAGGATGTCGGGGAACTGGACCTGCCGCTTCGGGATCCGGGTGTAGGCCTCGGTGTGCGCGGGCTCGAGTCGGACGCCGAGGGCGCCGGCCGGCTCGACCGTGCCGGTGAAGGGGACACAGGCCTCGACCGGTCCGTCGGAGTCCTCGCTGACCTCGCCGTGGTAGACGACGAACGGTGCTCCGCTGATTGGGACGCCGGCGGCGTGGAGGTGGGCGAACATCCGGGAGTAGGCCTGGTCGATGAAGCCGGGTAGGTCGCCGGCGGTGAGGTTGCGCTGGGTGCTGAGCACCTTCTGCTCGGGTACGTCGCGGGTCTGGATGTCGTACACGGCGTGGTCCTTTCCGGTGAGGAGGTCCTGCAGGTAGCGGACGAGCCGCCGGCGTTCGGCGTGGGTGTCCTCGGCGGTCCGCCAGGTCTCGCCGAGGGCCTTCGCGGCGGTGTCGGGGTCCAGGTCCAGCAGCACGTGGATCTGGCCGAGGGGCAGGTCCAGGCGCCGCAGCAGCCCGATGAGGCGGGCCCGGCGTACTTGCTGCGGCGCGTAGGAGCGGTAGCCGGTCCGCGGGTCCACCCCGACCGGACGCAGTAGGCCCTGCTCGTCGTAGAGCCGCAGCGCCTTGCGGCTCAGCCGGGTCCGCGCGGTGAACGCCCCGCTGCTCATCAGCTCGTCCATGGCCCCACCCTGACCCCGGCCCCGAGGGCCAGGTCAAGCCGGAACGCCCGACCCGTGCGCGGCAGGACCGCCGAACGATCGGCACAAGCGGATGCCGTCAGCTGCTCGGGCGTGGGCAGATGGCCGTGGCTTCCACCTCGACGAGCTGGTCGTCGTAGCCCAGGACGCTGACGCCGAGCAGGGTGCTGGGGGCGTCGTGGTCACCGAAGGCGGCTCGGACGACGTTCCAGGCCGTCACCAGGTCGGCCTGCCGGGACGAGGCGACGAAGACGGTCGTCTTGACGACGTCGGTGAGCTGCGCGCCGGCGGCCTGCAGAACTGTGACCAGGTTGGCCATCACCTGCCGCGCCTGGCCGGCGACGTCACCGACGGCGACCGTGTTGCCGTCGGTGTCCAGTGGGCAGGCACCGGCGGTGAACACGAGGCGCCCGGGACCGGTGACCGCAGCGTAGGCATAGGGCGCCGTCGTCAGCTCCGGTGGTCGAACGAGGGTGACGTCGGGCTCATCCGGCATCCGCTCATGATCCATGCCGGGCTGTCGAAGCGCCCGACCCGCGGCATGTGCGGGCGTTCTGACATGACTACGGTTGGCGCCTGAGCGCGCTGGTCAGGCGGCCTCGGCCGGTGCGGGCGGGGCCGGTGAGCAAGCCGCAGCGTCATTCATCCGGTGAGGTGTCGGCGTGGTCCGGGGTCCGGGAAGCGACCTCCGCGATCCAGGCATCGGTGTCGGTGCAGGCCCGGCGTGCCTTGTCGTTGTCCTTCTCGGGCTGGCCAGGGCCTTCGCCGGTCCCGCTCCACTCCCGCCCGTGCTGCAGGCCGGTGTAGCGGATGCCGATCCAGAACGCCGGCTCCTGCACCTCCACCCGAGCCCGGTCCTGGTCACGGTCCACCAGCACCTGGGTGACGTAGGGGCGCCCGCGCCCGTCGACGCCTTCCAGCACCACGATCCGTGAGCCGGCCTGTGCGGGGGTGGCCGGCACCGTCACCACGCACAGCTCACGTAGGGGCTGGTCCGGTCCCGGAGCGTGCTGCGGGGAGCGCACCGCCCCGCTCGACAGGCCGGGGCACCCGTCGTTGCGGTCGCAGAGCCGCTTCATCGCCTCGGGCGTGCGCTGCGCGGCCAGGGCGATGACGTCGGCGACAGCGGCTCGGGCTTCCTCGTCGCTGACGGCTGCGGCCGGCCCACTCGCCGAGCACCCGCTGAGGAGGACGGTCAGCACCATCATGGGAAGCGTCACCGACCGAGGTGGGCGGCGCAGCGGGATCACCTCAGCAACGTTAGCGAACGAGGCACCGCGCCAGGGTCCGCGCGTCAGCACGACACCACAGCCCCGCGAGAACGGACCCCAGCCAACCGACCATGATCTGACCGACCCCAACCTGCAGGAGCGACCCGCGTCCCCGGCACAACCGGATGCCGTCAGCTGCTCGGGCTGGGCAGACGGCCGTACCTTCTACCTCGACGAGCTGGTCGTCGTAGCCCAGGACGCTGACGCTGCGCAAGGTGTCGGGCGTCGTGCTCACCGAAGCGGCTCGGATGACGTTCCGGGCCGTCACCAGGTCGGCCTGCTGGAAAAGGCGACGAAGACGGTCGTCTCGACGACGTCGGTGAGCTGCGCGCCGAAGCCTGCAGAACCGTGACCAGGTTGGCCATCACCTGCCGCCCCTGGCCGGCGCTTTCGTCAGCTCCGGCGGTCGAACGAGGGTGACGTCGGGCTCATCCAGCATCCGCTCATGATCCACGCCGGCTGTCGAAACGCCCGACCCGCGGCAGAGGCGCGCGGGGCCGACCCGGGGTCCCGCGCGCTGTGCGGCAGAGTCGCGCGTCCGCGCGCTGTGCGGCAGAAGCGGATGTTCTCGGCTGACCGCTGCCGGCACCGTTGTGACTGGGATCCTGACTGTCA
>CADCTP010000322.1 GCA_902805565.1 uncultured Mycobacteriales bacterium | reverse complement strand
CCGCAGGTCGGCGACGTCGGCGGCGGGAAACACCCCGGCCACGTCGTGCCCGGTGGCCCGGCCGGCCAGCGCCGGGGTGAGCGCGCGGGCGGCCGCGACCGCGGCGGCGGGGTCGGCCAGCCGGGCCGGTCCGGTGGACAGGGTCACGCGGGGCTCCTCGGTGGTGGTCAGCGGGTCGCCTTGGTGCCGTGGCCCTGGAAGAGCACGGCGGTCGACCGGGTCGGCCGCATGCCCGGGTCCGGCTCCCGCCGGGCGAGCCACTTCACCATGCCCAGCAGCGGCGGGCGCATCCCCGTGAGCGTCAGCGGCACCCCGTGCCGGGCGGCCAGCTCGACCAGCCGCGCCCGGTCGACGAACAGCGCCGGGTCGTGGATGCCGGGCGGCGCGCCGCCGGGGATCCGCTCGCCGATGGTCACGGTGACCAGCCGGGCGATCCGGGTGTCGGCGATGGTGTCCAGCACCAGCGTGCCGCCGGGCCGCAGCACCCGGCAGGCCTCGCCGACCGCGGCGGCCAGGTCCGGCACGTGCTCCAGGATCTCCCCGGCGGACACCGCGTCGGCGACGCCGTCGGCCAGCGGCAGCCGCTGCACGTCGCCGCGCACCGGCCGGACGCCGTGCGCGGCGGCGATCCGCAGCGAGGTGCCGACCAGGTCGACGCCGACGTGGGTGTAGCCCAGCCGCTGGGCGTGCGGGGCCAGCAGGCCGGCGCCGCAGCCCAGGTCGACCAGCAGCGCGCCGGGCCGGGGCGCCGGGGGGAGCAGCCGGGCCCGGGCCGCGGCGATCCAGCGCAGCATCGCGAACGCGCCGTACGGCTGCCACCACTGGTCCGCCATGGCCTCGTACTGCCGGACGTCGTTGCGCGGCAGCGCGGAGGCGGGGGCCATGCCCCCCAGACTATGTGCGTCCGTCGGTTTCCTGCGCCTTGTGCAGCGTGCTGGAGTGCGGCAGCCAGTCGGCCAGCCGGACCGGGAAGCCGTCGGCGGTCAGCAGCTCCACCACCGCCGGGTCGTCGTCGACCACCACGGCGATCTCCCGGCTGCCGCGCAGCCGGCGCAGCTCGTCCTGCTTGGCCAGCCGGGCCGGCCGGAAGTCGCGGTCCCGGCGCATCACCAGCGGCTCGGTCGGCAGCCCCTGCTCCGACAGCCAGGCCGAGGTCAAGGCCCGGTTGCGCTCTGGCCGGCCGGTCAGCCACAGCACGTCGTGGTCGGCGGCCAGCTCGCGCACCAGGGCGACCCCGGTCGGCAGCGGCGGGTCGTCCACGGCGGAGGCGAAGAACGCGTCCCAGCGCCTGGGCCGGCCCTCGATCAGGTGCAGGCGGTGCCGGACGTCGGCGACCACCCCGTCGATGTCGATCACCGCGAGCGGCCGCGAAGTCACCGGCGCAGTGTGCCAGGCCGATCCGACCAATACCGCGCCGGAGGTGTTGCGACCGCAAGGAGGGGGGTACGGTGGAGGACGGTTGAAAACGTCAGCCGCCTGGTCGAGCGCCAGCCCCGGGATCCCCGGGCCCCGCGACGACCGCCCCGTGTTCATCCCCAGCGCGGGCCGCGGCGTGCTCCGGGTTCCAGGATGTCCGGCTCGACGTTCCCCAACCTCCCGCGGGAGTGCCGTCCGCATCGGCATGCCCGCGGCCGCCTGGAGTCGCCGTGACCCTAGCCGCCGTACGCCCCGACGTCCTGACCGAAGACTCTGCCCAGACCGGCAAGGAGCGGGCCCGCGCCCTGTTCGCGCGGCTCGCCGACCTGCCGGGCGGTCCCGAGCGGGACCGGGTCCGCAGCCAGCTGGTGGAGCAGCACCTGCCGCTGGTCCGCTACTTCGCCCGCCGCTACACCGGTCGCGGCGAGCCGCTCGACGACCTCCTGCAGGCGGGCTCCCTCGGCCTGGTGAAGGCCGTGGACCGGTTCGACCCCGGCCGCGGGCTGGAGTTCAGCACGTACGCCGCGCCGACCATCCTCGGTGAGATCCGGCGGCACTTCCGCGACCGCACCTGGGCCGTGCACGTGCACCGCGGCCTGCAGGAGCTCACCGCGGAGATCACCAAGCACGTCGCCGAGCTGACCCAGGAGCTGGGCCGCTCGCCCAGCGTGGCCGAGCTGTCCACCCGGTCCGGGCGCAGCCACGAGGACGTGCTGGAGGCGCTGGACTGCGCGGCGGCGTACACCGCGCAGTCGCTGGAGGCGCCGCAGGGCGAGGACCGCACGCTGGGGGAGAGCCTCGGCGGCGAGGACCCCGCGCTGCTCGACGTGGAGCTGCACGAGTCGCTCGGCCCCGCGCTGGCGACGCTGCCGGAGCGGGAGCGGCGCATCCTGCAGCTGCGCTTCTACGGCAACCTCACCCAGTCGCAGATCGCCGCGCAGCTGGGGATCTCCCAGATGCACGTCTCCCGGCTGCTGGCCCGCACGCTGGCCAGGCTCCGGGAGCAGCTGGAGGCCTGAGGGCCGGGCCGGCCGGGCAGTGTGGCCCGGCCGGTCCCCGGAGGTCGCCGCCGCCCGGACCGGGTGGGCCGGCGGCGGCCTCGCCGGGCCAGCCGGGCGGGCAGTCCCCGGCCATGACGCTGACCGCCGCCCCGCTCGTCGACGGGATCCGCACCACCCCCGCCCGGGTCCGGCGCACCCTGCCGGTGCTGGGGCCGGCGTTCGTCGCCGCCATCGCGTACGCCGACCCGGGCAACTTCGCCACCAACTTCGCCGGCGGCGCCCGGTACGGCTACCTGCTGCTCTGGGTGATCGTCGCGGCCAACGTGATGGCCATGCTGGTGCAGACGCTGTCGGCCACGGTCGGCATCGCCACCGGCCGGACGCTGCCCGAGCTGTGCCGGGAGAACTTCCCGCGGCCGGTCACCGTGGGCCTGTGGGTGCAGGCCGAGGCGGTCGCCATCGCCACCGACCTGGCCGAGGTCATCGGCGGCGCGCTCGCCCTCTACCTCCTGTTCGGCATCCCGCTGCCGCTCGGCGGGCTGATCACCGGCGTGGTCGCGATGGCCCTGCTGACCCTGCGCCGCCGCCGGTTCGAGCTGGTCATCGCCGGGCTGTTCGGGGTGATCCTGTGCGGGATGCTGGCCATGCTGCTCGGGGCCGGGGTCTCCACCCCGGAGGCGGCCGGCGGGCTGGTCCCGCGGCTGGAGGGCACCGACAGCCTGCTGCTGGCGGTCGGCATGCTCGGCGCCACCGTGATGCCGCACGCGGTCTACCTGCACTCCGGCCTCACCGCCGGCCGGCTGCCCGGGGTGGACAAGCTGGCCCGGGCCCGGGCGACCCGGGTCGACGTGCTGCTGGCGATGGGCCTGGCCGGCTGCGTGAACGCCGCGATGCTGCTGGTCGCGGCCGCGCTGTTCGACGGCCGGCAGGTCGAGACGCTGACCGACGTGCACGCCGGCCTCGGCGGGATCGCCGCCCTGGTCTTCGCGCTGGCCCTGCTGGCCTCCGGGCTGGCCTCCTCCGGCGTCGGCACGTACGCCGGCCAGGTCGTCATGCAGGGCTTCCTGCGCCGCCGCATCCCGCTGGCCGTGCGCCGACTGCTCACCCTGGCCCCCGCGGTGCTGCTGCTGGCCGTGGGCGTGGACCCGACCGCGGCGCTGGTGTGGTCGCAGGTCGTGCTCTCCTTCGGCATCCCGTTCGCGCTGGTGCCGCTGGTGCTGCTGGCCCGGCGCCGGGACCTGATGGGCTCGCTGGCCACCTCGACGCCGGTCACCGCGGCGGCCTGGGCGGTCGCGGCGGTGGTCAGCGGCCTGAACCTGTTCCTGCTCTCGCAGGCGTTCTGACCGGGGCCGGCGCACCGGGGGCCGGCCGGGTGGGCGCTAGGCCGGCTTGTCGAGCAGGCCGGCCCGGCCGGCCAGCGCCGCCGCCTCGGTCCGGCTGGACACCCGCAGCTGCCGCAGCAGCGCCGCCACCAGCCGCTTCACCGTCCGCTCCGACACGTGCAGGCGCAGCGCGATCTCGGTGGTGGACAGCCCGTCGGCGATCATCCGCCACAGCCGGCGGTCCTCGGCGCCCAGCCGGCCCAGCGCCCCGGACGCCGCCGAGGGCGGCTCGCCCAGCTCCAGCAGCCGGTTCAGCACGGCCACCGGCAGCACCGCCCAGCCGTCCACCACCGCCAGCAGCGGGGCCACCAGCGCCTCCGGCTCGCTCGCGGTCGGCAGCAGCCCGCAGGCGCCGACCCGCAGCGCCTCCAGCGCCAGCTCCGGTTCCTGGTCGGCCCGGGCCATCGCGACCACCGGGACCCCCGGCTCGGTGCGCCGGATCGCCGCGATCGCCCGCAGCCCGCCCGGGGCGGGCAGCGCCAGATCGACGACGACCAGGTCCGGCTGGCAGCGCCGGACCAGCCCGGCCGCCGCGGTGGCGTCGTCGGTGGTGCCGGCGACCTGCACCCGTTCGGCGGTGACCGCGGGCAGCAGCAGCGTCAGCCCGCGGGAGAAGAGCGGCCGGTCGTCCACCAGCGCTATCCGTACCCGGTCCGTGGCCACCCTGCCGTCCTCCCGGCTCGCGAGGCCCCGGGCATGCCCACCGCGCCCCGCCGCACACCTGCCGCCGCCCGGCTTCGTCGGCGCCGGCCCCGTGCCGGCTGACCCGCACGGAGCCCGCGGCGGGCCGCGCGGGATGGCCC
>CADCTP010000321.1 GCA_902805565.1 uncultured Mycobacteriales bacterium | reverse complement strand
TACCGGTACCGGCACCGGGACCTTGTCGGCGCCGGCGCCGGCGCCGGCGCCGGCGTCGGCGTCGGCGTCGGTGTCGGTCCCGACCGGGCTCCGGGGCAGCACGCGGGCCAGCCACCCCGGCAGCCACCAGTTGGCCCGGCCGAGGAGCGTCATGGTCGCCGGTACCAGCACCATGCGGACGACGGTGGCGTCGAGGAAGATCGCGGTGGCCAGCCCGAAGCCGAACATCTTCGTCGCCGGGTCCTCGGCGACGGTGAAGGACAGGAACACCGCGACCATGATCAGGGCGGCCGACGTGATGACCCGGGCGGTGCCCGCGATGCCCCGCACGATCGCCGTGCCGTTGTCGCCGGTCCGCAGGTACTCCTCCCGTACCCGGGACAGCAGGAAGACCTCGTAGTCCATCGACAGGCCGAACAGGATGGCGAACAGGAACATCGGGAGGAACGACACGATCGGTACCGTCGTCTCCAGCCCGATCAACGCACCGCCCCAGCCCCACTGGAACACCGCGACCATGACGCCGAAGGCCGCGCCGATGCTGAGCAGGTTCAGCAGCACCGCCTTCAGCGGGACGACCACCGACCGGAACACCACCATCAGCAGCAGGAACGACAGCGCCAGCACGGCGGCGACGAACACCGGCAGGCGCTGGCTGGTCCGCCGGCCCACATCGGACAGGCTCGCCGCGGCGCCGCCGACGTGGGCCCGCGCCGGGCCCGGCCCGACCGCGGCGGGCAGCACGTCGGCGCGCAGCCGGGCGACGGTGTCGGCGGTGGCCCGCTCCTGCGGACCGGTGGTCGGGAACACCACGAGGGTCGCGATCCCGGTGCGCCGATCGACCGGCGCCGGCGCGACCGACGCGATGCCCGGGTCCGCCGAGACCGCTCCGACCAGCCGGTCCAGCACCTCCGGGTTCCCGGCGGGGTCGACGGCGATGACGAGGGGACCGTTGGCGCCGCGGCCGAACCCCTCGGCGACGAGGTCGTACGCGCGGCGCTCGGTGCGGCTGTCCGGCAGCGAGCCGTCGTCGGGCAGGCCGATCCGCAGGGCGAGCACGGGCAGCGTCGCGACCAGCAGCAGACCGGCCGCACCGACCGCGTACGGCACCGGGTGCCGGTTGACGTGCCCGATCCAGCGCTGCCACCCGGCGGCGGGGACGGCGCCCGCCACCCCGACGGCGCCCGCCATTCCGACCCGCCGCCGGGCGAGCCGGCCCGGCCCGCCGACCCTGCTGGCCCGGCCGGACCGACCGGCCCGGGCCAGGCGGGAGCCGGCGGCCCCGAGGAAGGCCGGCAGCAACGTCACCGACGCGACCACCATGATCAGGACCACGAGCGCCACCGCGAGCCCGCCCACCGTCAGGAACGGCACGCCGGCGACCGCCATGCCGAGGATCGACACCATGACGGTGCCCCCGGCGAAGACCACCGGCCGACCGGCCGTGGCCACCGCCCGCGCGGCCGCCTCCCGGGGCGGCACCCCGCCGGCCAGGTACTCCCGGTGCCGGGAGAGGACGAACAACGCGTAGTCGATGCCCACCCCGAGCCCGACCATGCTGCCGAGGACGGGCGCGAAGGTGGGGATCTCCGTCATCCCCGCCAGCACCGTCATCGCGGCCACGCCGACGGTCAGCCCGAACACCGCCATGCCGATCGGCAGCGCGGCCGCGACGAGCGAGCCGAACGCCAGGAACAGGATCGCGGCCGCGGCGAGGATGCCGATCAGCTCACCGGCGCCGCCGCCGGGCTCGGCGAAGAGGAAGAAGAGGTCCCCGCCCATCTCGATGCGCAGTGGCAGCTCGCGGCGCAGCCGGTCGCCGAGGTCCACGAGGGCGTCGAGGTCCTCGGTCGACAGCCTGCTCTGGTCGGGATACTGCACCCGGACGACCGCGATCCGCCCGTCGGCCGAGACCAGGCCGCGAACACCGGCGTCCCCGCCCCGGTCGGGCGCCCCGGCCGGGCCGCCCGTGCCGAGCACGTGCGGGAGTCGCCCCACCTCGGCCCGCAGCCGGGCCAGCGCGGTGCGCGCGCCGGGGTCGGAGAACGTCGCCCCGCTGTCGACGGGGGTGACCACCACCTGGGCGGTCACCCCCTGCTGACCGGTGCCGGCCCGCTCGATCAGCTCCGCGGCCCGGTGGGAGTCCAGCCCCGGAGCGGTCGTGGAGTCCGCGGTCCGCCCGCCGAAGGCGATCGCGGCCACGACCGCGAGCGCGGTGACGACCAGCCACGCCGCGATGACCCGCCACGGGTGGCGGGCGGCACTCCCGCCCAGCCGGAAGAGGGCGATCGAGAGCATGGGTCCTCCAACCATCTCGTCGGCCGCCTGGAACGGCCGCGGCTGCCGAGGTTCCTCGCGGCGCGGCGGGCGGACATCGGCCCGGGAGCCGCGGATCCACCGGCCCCCGGACGGAGCGACGCCCCGTTCTTCCGGCCGATGTGCGGCGCGGCCGGGCTCCCTAGCCTGGGACCGTGCTGCGAGACGACCTACGGGCCCTGTGGACCGAACGGCGGCCGCCCGACGCGCCCCGCCGGGTGTGGCGGGACTGGGCGCTGCTCGCCGCCGGTCCGGCCGGGGCCGTGTTGGAGACGGCGCTGCGGAACGACGTCGTCTGGTGGCCGCTGTCCCTGCTGGTCACCGTCGGGCTGTGCCTGACGACCGGGTGGCGCCGCACCGCCCCGCTGGCGATGGTCGCCCTGGCCTTCGGCGCGGGGATCCTGCTGACCCTGCTGGACCTGGTCGCCCCGTCCCCGGAGCCGATCGGGCTCTACACCGGCGTGATCGTCCTCGTCCTGGTCTACGCGCTGCCCCGGTGGGGATCCGGCCGGGAGATCGTGCTGGGCTCGGCGGTGGTGCTCACCGCCTTCGCGCTCTCGGCGGCCGTCGACGACGTCCCGGCCGGCGAGCAGCTCGGCGGCTTCCTGTTCCTCGCCCTCCCCGGCGTGCTCGGCGCGTCGGTGCGAGTGTGGTCCACCTCGCGCCGGCGTGAGCTGGACCGGATGCGGGCCCGCGAGCGGGCGGAACTCGCCCGTGAGCTGCACGACACGGTGGCGCACCACGTCTCCGCCATCGTCGTCCGGGCCCAGGCCGGCCGGGTGCTGCTCGCGGCGGACCCGGTGACCGCCGGGGCGACCCTGGCGGGGATCGAGGAGGAGGGGGCGCGCACGCTGGAGGAGATGCGAACCATGGTCGCGGCGCTGCGGGACGACGGGACCGGCGCCGAGCTGGCGCCGCCGGCCGGTGTCGCCGACCTGGAGCGCCTGCTGCCCGCCCCGGGCAGCCGGCTGCACCTCGACCTGGGGCTGGCCGGGGACCTGGACGCGCTGCCCCCCGCCGTGGACGCCGCGGTCTACCGCATCGTGCAGGAGTCGGTGACCAACGCCGTGCGGCACGCGGTCGACGCGACCGAGGTGGTCGTCCGGGTCACCGGCGGGCGGCGGGCGGTGCGGGTGACGGTGCAGGACGACGGCGCGCGAGCGGGCCGAGGCCGCGACGGGTACGGCCTGGCCGGGTTGCGCGAGCGGGCCGCCCTGCTCGGCGGGGAGCTGCGGGCCGGTCCGGGCGCCGACCGGGGCTGGCGGGTCGAGGCCGAGCTGCCACGGGGGAGGGACGGCGGTGTCCATCCGCGTCCTCGTCGCTGACGATCAGCCGATCATCCGTACCGGGCTGCGGATCATGCTGGACGCCCAGCCCGACGTGGCGGTCGTCGGCGAGGCGACCGACGGGCGCGAGGCGGTGCGCCTGGCCCGCGAGCTGCGCCCCGACGTCTGCCTGTTCGACATCCGGATGCCGCTGCTCGACGGTCTGGAGGCCACCCGGCTGGTCGCCGGTCCGGGCGTCGCCGACCCGCTGGCCGTGGTGGTGATCACCACCTTCGACCTGGACGAGTACGTCTACGGCGCCCTGCGGGCCGGGGCCCGCGGGTTCCTGCTCAAGGACGCGGGGCCGGAGCTGCTGGTGCAGGCCGTCCGGTCGGCCGCCGACGGCGAGGCGCTCATCGCGCCGAGCGTCACCGTCCGCCTGCTGCGGGCGTTCGCGGACGTACCGGCCGGGCGGCCGGCGGCGCAGCCGCTCTCCCCGGTCACCGCCCGCGAGGAGGAGGTGCTGCGTGCCGTCGCCCAGGGGCTGACCAACACCGAGATCGCCGATGCCCTGCACATCAGCCTCAGCACGGTGAAGACGCACCTGGCGAGCCTGATGGGCAAGCTCGGCGCCCGGAACCGGGTGGAGATCGCGATGTGGGCCTACCAGACCCGCCGGATCGTCCCGGCCACCTGAGCCGGGCCGATCGCCCCCCTCCGGTCCGGTCCGGTGACCGGGCACCGGACCTCCGGCCGGGTCCCGGTCGGTCAGTCGACGAGCTCGCAGAGGACCGCGCCGGAGCTCACGACCTCGCCGACCGCCGCCGACAGGCCCTTGACCGTGCCGGCCTTGTGCGCGGTCAGCGGCTGCTCCATCTTCATCGCCTCCAGCACGACCACCAGGTCACCGGCCGCGACCTGGTCGCCGTCCGCCACCGCGATCTTCACGATGGTGCCCTGCATGGGGCTGGTCAGCGCGTCGCCGCCGGCGGCCGCGGCGCCGGACCGCCCGCCGGAGCGGCG
>CADCTP010000320.1 GCA_902805565.1 uncultured Mycobacteriales bacterium | reverse complement strand
CCCCAGGCCCGCGCTCCGCCGCATCCAACTCCACACCGACCATCCGACACACCCGCGAGTACGCCGACAACACACCGCCGAACCACGCCGCCCGATGCGCCGGCATCCGCAACACCACCGCCGGCGCCGGCCCCTCAGCCACCGGGTCCCACACCGTCGAGCCGTCCAGCTCGACCGACTCACCGAAGTCCAACACCAGCCGCACAGGTGCCGCCGGCCGCTCACTACGCTCGCCCATGGGTCCTAGCCCTTCTCTGGAGGGTTGGGATCAAGGGCCCGTTCGGTGTCGCAAGCACCGGGCGAGCCCGCCTATGGTGACAGCTGACATCAGCAGCCGGCGGACCCCGCGCCCGAGTCAGCAGATAGTCAGCACCAGCCCCGGCAACAGGCCGCAGAAGGCATGTCCAACCGATGCGGCACACCCATTCCGACCTGCAAGAAGGCAACCGCCGGAAACCGGCGGGAGGGCTCAGCCGCGTTCGGGACGAAGAGGCCGCAGGTTCAAATCCTGTCACCCCGACCAGCAAGACCCGCAGGTCAGGACCCGTCTCCGGACGGGTCTTCCTCGTTTCCGGGGTCCTCGCCCGGCTCGATCGACAACAAGCGCGTCCCCCACCGGCTGCACGAGCCCGCCGGCACGTCTGTGTAGATGCCCAGCGTCGTAGCGACGTCCTCGTGTTGAGGTTCGACGACGAGTTCGTTCAAGGCCGGCGGCCGCGCCACCGGCGCGCACGACGGAGCCCCGGCCGACCCGACGACAACGGCTCGCCGGACGACCGGGGCCGCGTAGACGACGTGGTTCACGCCGGGAGCTGCCGGGCCGCCTGCCGCTGTCGGTCAAGGTGATCCAAGAACTCGTCCAGCTCCTCGTCCGACTCCCAGATCCCGTCGAATCGAAGCTCATCCAACGACGCCAAGGGCTTCGCACCCTTGCGCCGCGCCTGCTCGTCCAGCGACTCCCGGACACGGCCGAACCGGCCCCGGTCAGGTCGGGCTCGGTTCCCGGTTACCGGCCGGGGGCGTCGGGTCGGCGTGGGCCGGGGTCGGCGGCGCGGCGGCGGGCCCCGGCGTTGCGGGCGGGGCATCGTCCGGGCTGTGCCGGACGAGCACGGCGGCCAGGTCGTCGGACAGCCGGCCGGTGACGTGCGCGTCCAGCGCGGCGGTGAGCCGGGCCAGCACCGGCGGGCCGACCTCCTCGGCCGGGGTGGCCGCGAGGACACCGGCCGGGTCGAAGTAGACCCCGAGCCGGTCGCGGGCCTCGATCAGGCCGTCGGTGAAGACGAGCAGCTCGTCCCCGGCGGCGAACCGCAGGGTCTGCTCGTACGGTCGGACGCCCAGCCCGAGGGGCCGGCTGGACCGGGCGATGCCGACCTCGCGGACGGTGCCGGCCCGCCTGAGCAGCGGCCACGGGTGCCCGCAGCTGAGCAGGGTGAGCTCGTCCCCGCGGAACTGCGCGAGCAGCACGGTCACGAAGTCCTCCGGACCGAGCTGGGGGCGCAGTGCCGTCTCCAGGTGCCGGGCGAGCTCACCGAGGGTCGGCTCGCCGGCCGCGGACTCCCGGAACGTGGCCAGCAGGTCCGCCGCGACCGCGACCGCCTCCAGGCCCTTGCCCTTCACGTCGCCGACGAGCAGCCGGACCCCGTACGGGGTCAGCAGCGCGGCGTACGCGTCCCCACCGACCTGCGCCTCGTCCGCGGCGGAGCGGTACACCGTCGCGAACCCCAACCCGCCGAGCCGGTCCGGGATCGGCCGGATGATCGTCGCCTGGGCGACCTCCGCGACCCGCGACAGCTGCACGTACGCCCGCTCCCGCCGCAGCCGCCGCCCCGCGGCCAGTGCCGAGAACAGCCCGACCAGCACGATCGCCGCCCCGGCACTGCCCTGCCCCGGCATCTCCCGGATCCCGGTCTGCACAGCCACCAGCAGGGCCAGCCCGGCCGCCCACGCCGTGACGAGCACCACCACACCCGGTCCCACCAGCGCGCCGGCCAGCGCGGGCGCCACCACGTACAGGCCGGACAGGACCAGCGACTGCCCCAGCGCCAGGTCCACCGCGGCAAGGACGGCGGTGCCGGCCGACAGCAGCACGGCCGTCCGCCGTTCGTTCCGGATGACCGACCGCACCACACCCCCCTCTCCGCGGCAGCCACCTCCGGCTGACCGGCACAGCATGCCGGGTCGCGGGCGGGGGCCGCACCTGCACGGCGCCCGGCGGTGACCGACGGTCACCCGACGTCCAGCGGGCCCTCCCAGCGGACGGCGGGCCGGCCGGCGACCTGGTCGACGAACTGGTCCAGGTACCACGCCGAGAACCGCAGCACGACGGGTACCCGGGGCAGCGTCATCAGCTGCGCGGACCGGCAGAACTCGTCGGCCTCGTCCATCAGTGTCGCCAGCAGGCGGGCGCCGTCGACCACCGACGGCGGCACCTGGTAGACGAGGTCCACGGTGTCCAGCCCCTGCTGCAGCGCCCGGTCGACCTCGGCGTCCGGGCGGGGCCGGGCGGCGGCGTACCGCACCCCCAGCTCCTGGGTCAGCTCGACCAGCCGTACCGGCGCCTCGCGCCCGGCGAGCGAGCCGGACAGCGCCAGCAACCGCAACTCCCGGAGCAGGCCGTCGTGGTGCTCGCGGGCCGCGGCCAGCACCCGCACCGGCACGCCCAGGAGGTCGACCCGGACCGTCGCCTCGGGCGCCCAGGCGCCGCCCGCGGCCCCGGTGCCGTCCTCCGCACCGGCGTAGCGGCCCAGCGGCGACACGGGCGCGGCAGCGGCCGGGACCTGCTCCGGTCCGCCCGCCGGTGCACCCGGCCGCGGCTCCGGACCACCCCGGAGGAGGAACCACACCACCTTGCCGCCCTCGACGGGATCCCAACCCCACTCGTCGGCCAGGTCCGCCAGCATCTCCAACCCGCGGCCCGTGGTCGCCGTCGCCGAGTGCCTCCGGTGCCTGGGCGGCACCGTGGACCCGTCGGCCACCGAGACCCGTACGCCGGCACCGTCCCGGGCGACGCACAGCGACGGCGCGGACGAGGTGTGCACGATGACGTTGGCGACCATCTCGGAGGCCAGCAGGACGGTGGTGTCGACCAGCTCGTCCAGCTGCCATCCCCGCAGCCGCTCCCGGACGAGCGACCGCGCCCGGCCCGCCGCCCGCCCGTCCGCCGGCAACTCCTCGAAGTCCACGTCCACGCCGTCACTCTCGCACCGGCCGGGGTTCACCCGCTGCCCGAGGGGGAGTGACCCCTTCCACCGGGTCGGGCCCGTCGCGACGACGTGCCGATGGGGCCGGGCAGTCGCCCGGCCCCATCAGATACGCCGGGCTCAGTTGACGTAGTTGCCCCAGTAGCCCCGGTGGCTGCCGTTGCCGTAGACCGTCTGGGTCGTCGTCCGGTAGTGCCGGTCAGCGGTGAACCAGCTCACGATCGGGAACTCGGTGGTCTTCCAGGTGCTCATCACCTGGGTGAAGAACCTGCCGTCCCCCTTGCCGTTCCAGTCCCGGTAGGCGGCGACCGGAGTGCCCGCGCTCACGTACTCGATACCGAACCACTCGCCATTCGTGGTCGTGCGGACGTTCACGATGGCCGCCGGACTCGGCGCTCCCCCGGTGCGCTTGAACACGCGGCCGGCGGAGTAGCAGAAATCGGTTTGCATATCGAACTTCGCCAGGTCGCGGTAGGCGCCGAGGACCGCGGCCCTGATCGTGAAGGTCGACGTGGCGATCTTGCAGGGCGCGTTGATGATGGTCCCACCGGATGCGATCGGCGCGCTTCCGCGCGGGTCGTCGGCGATCTTCAGGGAGATGGAGCCGGCCGCGAGCTTGGCCGAATTGCAGGGGTCGTTCACGAAGGTCCAGTAGTTGAGCCCGGTGAGGCCGAACTGCGTGGCGATGCTCTTGGCCTGTGTCCGGGTCAGGCTGGTGGAGCCCCCGCAGTTGTAGGTGGTGGGAGAGGTGACGGTGACCTTCACGGTGTAGCCGGACCCGTAGTTGTCGGTGTAGAGGCTGTCGAGGAACACGAAGCTGAGCGGACCGCGTGTCTTGACGAGTTGGCTGACCGGGGCTCCGGAGGTGAAGTCAGCGGTGCCGGTCCTGGACAGGAGGCCCTCGCCCGGCGACTGGTTGGACGCCCGGCCCGTGTAGTAGTAGCAGAGGCCGGTCGCGGTCACCGAGACCTTCTCGCCCTTGTAGACGGTCAGGCCGGTGCTCTTCACGTTGCCGAAGCAGTCGACGACACCGGTCCAGGTACGGACGGTGGCGTTCGCGGCGGCGGGCTTCGCCGGCAGCGCCACAGCCAGGATGAGCGTGGCCAGGAGCCCGAAAATCGCGAGCATCGCGATTCTGCCGCTCAGTCTTTCCGACATGGAAGGTCCTTTCTGGGAGCGACATCGCCGACCGCGGGACGGCCGGCGACAGTGCACGTGCGGAGTTGCGGGCGCGGTGATCACATAGGGCCGGAATAAGAATTGCGGCCGATACGCCAATTCTGCAGCCATCACCCGCTGATAGGTGCATTGGACCAGATCCCACTCCGGTGGAGGGAATACCAAAGGGGTCCTGCGCCCATACCAACCGTGGCCGGCGGGGCCGGCCGGTCCCGGCCGCAGGAGCGGGGGCCGGTGCTCCCGGGGTTGCCGTCGCCGCAGCGCCTGTGC
>CADCTP010000319.1 GCA_902805565.1 uncultured Mycobacteriales bacterium | reverse complement strand
GACGACCAGGTCGGCCTGGGCGGCGAGCCGGGCGATCCCCGGGCCGGCCTCCGTCCCCGGCGCCAGGACCAGCACGACCGGGGCCGGCGGCGCCAGCTCCGTCACCGTGACCTCGACCGGCGCCCCGGGGCGGGCCAGCGCGGCCAGCAGCCGCGGGTCGAGGTCGGCGGCGGCCGCCGAGGCCCCGAGCAGGAACGTGTCCGGGTCGGCCTGGTCGCTGCGCCGCACGATCAGCCGCTCGGCCGAGGCGTACCCGGGGTTCACCTCCCCCTCGACCGCGTCGACCCACCCACCGGCCGCCAGCATGAGCCGGACCCGGCCGCGCAGCAGCGGCAGCTCGCCGGGCAGCGGGCCGGCGGCCACGCCGAGCACGCAGCTGGCCCGGGCGGTGATCGCCTCCTCGGCGGTGAGCTCCAGCGTCTTGTCGTGCCGCCCGGTGACCTCCGGGTGGCCCACGGCGGCCAGCCGCGCCTGCCTCACCGTGGGCCCGTGGCCCGCAGCCGGAGCAGCCGGCTGGCCCGGGCCGACACGACCCGGGAGGCCCAGGTGGAGCCGAGGGCACGGGCCTCGGCGTCGGTCAGCCAGCCGTCCGGGCGCAGCTCCCAGCCCAGGCCCGCGTACGCCTCGACCAGGCCGGCGAGGTGCTCGTCGGTCGGCTCCGGGGTGGCGGCCAGCTTGCGGTCGACGGAGTCCGGCGCGTCCCACGGCCGCACGTTGACCACCGCCTCCAGCGTCGCCCCCGGCCCGCCCAGGGCGAGCACCGCCCGCAGCACCGCCGGGTCGCCGCCGAGCACGCCGTCCAGCAGCGACCCCCACGGCATCACCACCGCGATCTCGGCCGCCCGACCCCGCAGCGGCTCCGGCGGCCGCTCGGCCGCGGCCCCGACGAACAGCACCCGCAGCCTCTTCTTCCGGACCGAGGCCAGCGTCTTCTCCAGCCGGGTGGTCTCCGCGTCCAGCCCGACGACCAGCGCGTCCGGGCGCCGCTGCGCCCACCGCACGGTGTGCCGCCCGTCCCCGCAGCCGACGTCGACCAGCACCGGCCCGGCCGCGCCGAGGGCGTCCGCGAGCGCCGGATCCGAGCCGACCAGCAACGTCACCGGGACATCATCCCGGCCGGGCGGCGCCGGCCCGCCCGGTGGTCGGTCGGCGGGAGCCCGGGGCCCGGCGAGGGCCGGCCGCCGGGCGCCGGGCGGACCGCTGCATGCTGTGGGCATGCCCGCCCCGCCCGCGTCGCGACTGCGGGCGGACCGCGGGTTCCGGCTGTTCTGGACGGCCTCGACGGTCTCCGACCTCGGCTCGAACATCACCATGCTGGCCGTCCAGGTCCTGGTGGTGACCACGCTGGCCGGCAGCCCGACCGACGTCGGCCTGGTGAGCTCCGCCCGCTGGCTGCCGTACCTGGCGCTCGGCATCCTGGTCGGCGCGCTGGTCGACCGGGTCCGGCGCCGGCCGCTGCTGGTCGGCACCGACCTCGCCCGCGGGCTGCTGCTGTGCGCGGTCCCCCTGCTGGCCTGGTCGGACCTGCTCAGCGTGCCGGTGCTGTGCGTGCTGATGGCCGCGTTCGGGCTGCTGTCCCTGGTCAACGACGCCGCGCACCAGTCGTTCCTGCCCCGGCTGCTCCCCCGCGAGTCGCTGACGAGGGCGAACGCCCGGCTGGAGCAGAGCTCCTCGGTGGCCCAGGCGTCCGGGCCGGCGCTGGCCGGCGGGCTGGTGTCCTGGGTCGGCGCGCCGCTGGCGGTGCTCGTCGACGCCGCGTCGTTCCTGGTGTCCGGCCTGCTCACCGCACGCGTACCGGTGCAGGATCCGGCGCCGCCGCGGGCCGCCCGCGCGTCGCTGCGCACGGAGATGTGGGAAGGGCTGCGGTGGGTGTACGCGCACCCGCTGTTGCGGCCGCTGGCGCTCACCACCCACCTCTGGTTCCTGTTCTTCTCCGTCCTCGGCGCGGTCTACGTGCCGTACGTGCTGCTCGTCCTGGACGGCTCCGCGCTCGGCCTCGGCCTCACGCTGGCGGCCACCGGCGTCGGCGGCCTGCTCGGCAGCGCGGCCGCCGAGCGCTTCCGGCCGGGGTGGGCGGTCCCGGGCTCGCACCTGCTGGAGGCGGTCGGGATCGCGCTGATCGCGCTCGCCCCGGACCTGTGGCTGGCCGGGACCGGCCAACTGCTGGTGGGGATCGGGCTGGGGGTGAGCAACCCGCTGGAGATGGCGTTCCGCCAGACGGTGACCCCGGACCGGCTGCTGGCCCGCACGAACGGGACCATGCGGTCGCTGAACCGGGCGGCGGTCGTGGTCGGTGCCCCGCTGGGCGGCCTGCTCGCGGACTCGGTCGGCATCCGCCCCGCGCTCTGGGTCACCGTGGCCGGCCTCGCCGCCTCCGGGCTGCTCCTGCTGGCCTCCCCGTTCCGCCGGGCCTGACCCGCGACGGCCGTCCGCCGTCCGCCGGTACGGCGGCGGGTCAGCCGCGGGCCAGCAGCTCGTCGAGGATCTCGCCCTCGCGGTGGAAGGCCGCCAGGTGGCCCTCGTCGTCGCCGAACAGGCGGAGCCGGGCCTGCGGGATCCCGGCCAGCAGCCGCCGCGCGGCGGGCAGCGGCGCGTCGGCGTCCGCGGGCGCGTGCCACCAGGTCAGCGAGGTCCGCACCCGGGAGCGGTCGACGTCGGCCCAGTCCCCCAGCAGGGCCAGCGTCTCGTCGCCCCAGCCGTCCGGCCCCGGTCGCAGCGCCTCGCGCACCGCGGCGGTGAACACGAGCTGCCAGGCGGGGTCGGACATGACCGCCCGGTCGGCAGCCGGCACCCCGTCGCTCGCCCCGACGATCCCGGCGAGCGGGTCGGCGACGAACTGCGCGTGGACGGCCCGCAGCCGCTCCCACAGGGTCGCGAGGTCCCCGGTGCGCACCAGCTCGGCCGCCTCCCGGTTGAGCGAGATCTCCTGCTCGGACTCCTCGGCGGTCGTCGGGGCTCCCCCGGCGACGACCGTCAGGGCGCGGACCCGGTCCGGATGGCGCGCGGCGAGGCACAGCTCGTGCGCGGACGCGCCGCTGGCCCCGGTCACGTGCACCGCGTCCAGGCCGAGCGCGTCGAGGACGGCCGCCAGGTCGTCGGCGTGCTCGGCGAAGCCCCGACCGGGCAGCCGGGTCGAGGCGCCGAAGCCGGGCCGCTCGGTGGTGATCACCCGCAGCCCGCGCTCGGCCCACGGGGTGGTGTCCGAGCGCACCGACAGCCGGCAGCCCGGCGTGCCCGGCAGCCGCAGCAGCGGCAGGCCGTCCGGCGGGCCCCACTCGGTCCAGGCGACGGTGCGCCCGTCCGGGCGGGTGAGGCGGTGCTCCGTCAGCTCGTCCAGGACCGTCACGCCCGGCACGCTAGCCCCCTCGCCGCCCGCCACCGAACGAGAAGGCCGGCGTGCACGGGAGACACCCGCTGTGCGGTGGTGGTGCGGATGGCGGAGCAGGCGGGCGTCACGGGCCACCGCTGGTCAGTCGGCGAGCCCGTCCAGCGCGGCCCGGAGGAGGGGCCCGGAAACCGAAGAGCCGCCCGAAGGCGGCTCCTGAGCTGCGGCTCTTCCCGGTGGGCGATACTGGGATCGAACCAGTGACCTCCTCGGTGTGAACGAGGCGCTCTCCCGCTGAGCCAATCGCCCGGGTGCCTGGGAAGCATACCGGATCGCGGTCAGACGAACGGTATCCCGGTCCCCGACAGGTGCAGCGTCAGCAGCACCACGCCGGCGACGAAGCCGAGGGTGGCCAGCGAGATGAGGGCGCGGACGGCGAGGTGCTGGCGGCCGAGCCAGTGCAGCCAGGCCTTGAGGGTGGCGCGGCCGAAGTCGAGCAGCCGCTCGGCCCAGGCGAACTCGGTGGCCAGGATGCCGAGGCCGAGGAAGACGATCAGCCAGCCGGGTCCGGGCAGCGGCACCAGGACCAGGCCGAGGATCATGATGAGGCTGCCGAGGACCCCCACGCCGATCCGGTACGCCAGCGCCAGCGCCGGGTTCCTCTTGATCCGGTCGCGGAACCCGAGCCGGTCGGCGACCTCGTCCAGGAGCCCGGGTTCGTCGTCCTCGCGGCGGTGCTGGTCGGTGCTCAGGGTTCCTCCGTCCGGTCGGCTACCCCGGGCGGCCGATCGCGACGACCTTGGCCGGGGCCTTCGGCGTCGCCGTGCCGCTCTCCTGGCTGATGGCGAAGCAGGTCGCGGTGGCGAAGCTCGGATCGGATCCTATGTCCCGCGCGCTGAATTCCCGCTGAGCGTTCTGGAACCCCTCGATCGGGCGCAGGTCGCTCGGGGCGGCCGGGTCGTCGCAGTTGAGGGTCCAGAGCCAGTACCGCAGGTCGGCGCCGGTCGGGTCGAGGCCCTCGACGATGACCTCCACCCGGTCGCCGCGGACCACGATGGTGGCCTGGCGGGTCGCGCCGGGCTGCCCGTTGGCGGTCAGCGCGGCCACCCGGGCCGGCTCGTTGGTGGTCAGCTCGCGGATCGCCGCCTCGCGCTGGGCGGCGATGGCGTCCCGCTGCGCGACGGCCCGGCGCAGCTCGTCCTGCTCGCCGCGCAGCTGCAGGTTCCAGGCGCCGAGCGCGCCGAGCAGCGCGAGCACGGCGGCCGCGGCCGCGCCGGTGGCGACCCGGCCGCGGCCGGTACGCCGGCGCGGCTCGAACGGGACCACG
>CADCTP010000318.1 GCA_902805565.1 uncultured Mycobacteriales bacterium | reverse complement strand
CGGTGGCGGCCGGGGCGCCGGGAGTTGTGCCGGCTGGGTCCGGCCCGGCCGGCGCGCCCGGCTCAGACACCGGCGAGGGTCAGCGCGGCCCGGGCCATCGCGGTCGTGGCAGCCTCGTCGGTCATCAGCAGCGGGACGGCCTCGACCCGCACGCCCGGCACCCGGGCCGCCGCGTCCGCGGTGTCGACCAGCCAGCCGTCCAGCACCCCGTCGGCCCAGGCCCGGGAGCCGTACCGGCGGCCGACGGCCTCGGCCGTGGTCGCCACCCCGATCGCGGTCAGGCAGGCGTCGGCCATCCCGCGCACCGGCGCGCCGGCCACGATCGGGGACAGCCCCACCACCTGCCCGGGGGCCGCGCGGACGGCGTCCCGGATGCCCGGCACCGCGAGCACCGTGCCGATGCTCACCACCGGGTTGCTCGGCGCGAGCAGGATGGCGTCCGCCGTGGCCAGCGCGTCCAGCACGCCGGCCGCCGGCTTCGCGGCCTCCAGCCCGACCTGCACGAACCCGTACGCCGGGAGGGTGGCCCGGTGCCGCACCCACCACTCCTGGAAGTGGATGGCCCGCCGCCCGCCCCCGGTCCGCGGGGCGTCCGCGGGTCCGGGTTCGGCGTCGACGAGCACGTGCGTCTCGACCCGGTCGTCGCTCATCGGCAGCAGCCGCACGCCCGGCCGCCACCGCGCGCACAGCGCCTCGGTGACCGCGGAGAGCGGGTAGCCGGCGTCCAGCATCCGGGTCCGGATCAGGTGGGTGGCGAGGTCGAGGTCGCCGAGGCCGAACCAGGCCGGGTCGGCGCCGTACGCCGCCAGCTCGTCCTTGACCCGCCAGCTCTCGCCGTCGCGGCCCCACCCACGGGCGCGGTCGATGCCGTCACCCAACGTGTACATCACCGTGTCGAGGTCGGGACAGACCCGCATCCCGTGCACCGTGAGGTCGTCGCCGGTGTTGACGAGCGCGGTCACCTCGGCGTCGGGGATCGCGGCCCGGACCCCCCGCAGGAAACGGGCCCCGCCGATGCCTCCGGCCACCACCACCACGCGCACGCACCCCATTCTCACACCCGGGCACGGACCGCCGCGCAGCGCCCGGGGCGACCGGAGGCAACCCGTGTGGGTGACACCCCGGCTGCGGCGGGACGGACACGGTGCGGCAGAATTCGGGGCCGTCGCCGGGTGCCTCGATCACCCGAACGGCGTGTTCGAGCAACACGCCGTGTGACCAAGGCCGTCGTCGGCCGAACATGATCGTGTAGCAGATCACCGCTTGACGGTCCGGTAACGACACGGGTGTACTTACGCAGGTGTGATTCTCCGGAAGTGGGGAAGAGAACACCACACGGGGGTGGGTCGAGTGGTGAGGAAGAGGGGGCCCCGATGAGCGAGGCCATGGCGTACGACGAGGGGTCCGTGCTGCCTGGCGCCTTCGGGATTCCCGGGGACTTCGGGATGCCTGAAGACCCCGGCTGGCAGGAGCGCGCCCTGTGCGCGCAGACAGACCCGGAGGCGTTCTTCCCGGAGAAGGGCGGCTCCACCCGGGAGGCCAAGCGGATCTGCACGACCTGCGAGGTCCGGTCGGAGTGCCTGGAGTACGCGCTGGAGCACGACGAGCGCTTCGGCATCTGGGGCGGGCTGTCCGAGCGGGAGCGCCGCCGGCTCAAGCGCCGCGCGGTCTGACCGCTATTCCACCCACACCAGGTAGAGCGGGCACGGCTCGGCGCGCGGCGGTTCGCGGGTGATGACCCAGCGGTACCAGTCGTGCTCCGAGCAGATCGTCACGGCCACGTCGCCGTCGGCGTCCAGGTAGGGCTCGCTGACGGCACGCCGGTGCCGCACCGGGCCGCCGGGTTGCACGACCACCACCCGGCGCCCGGCCAGGTCCGGCACGTCCCCGCCCCGGCGCGGCGGCCGCGGCGGCGGCGAGTTCACGTCCACCAGCCGCTCGAACATCCCGCCCGGCGCCGGCGGGGCGGCGGCCAGCTCCTCGCCCTGCTCCACCCAGACCCGGTCCAGCCGGTACGGCGACGTCGGCACCGGCTCCCGGCGGATCCGCGAGCGGTACCAGTCGTGCTCGCTGACCACGTCGACGTACAGCTCGGCGTCCTCGGCCGGGTACGGCTCGCTGACCGCACGCACGTCGTACCGGAAGGCGCCGGGCGGCTCGACCAGGACCACCCGCCGGTCGGCCAGCGGGCCGGCGCCGGCTGCGGGCAGCGCCCGCCACCCGGCCGGCACCGAGAGGTACCACTCTCCGCCGCCCATCGGGCGACCTTAACCCATTCGGCCGCGCCGAGGCCGTCATCGGACACCCACAGTAGGTGAATCCGCGCTCTCCGCGGCGTTCTGCGGGAGGCGTTCCGGGAGAGGTGCCGTCACCGGCAGGGGCTGCCGGACGCCGAGAAAGGAGGCGGACGTGGCCAGAGTCGACGCGGACGACGGGACACTCCGCACCATCGAGACGAACATCCCGGCGCGGATGGACCGATTGCCCTGGTCCGGCTGGCACTGGATGGTGATCATCGGCCTGGGGACGGTGTGGATCCTCGACGGCCTCGCGGTCACCATCGTCGGTGCCATCGGCGGCCGGCTCACCGAGGAGGGCAGCGGCCTGGAGCTGAGCGCCACCGAGGTGGGCTCCGCCGGTTCCGGCTACATCCTCGGCGCCTATCTGGGTGCCCTGTACTTCGGGGCCGCGCTCAGCCGGTGACGATCCGGCGGATCGAGATGATGTTCTTGTACGTCCGGGCCGGCACCAGCCGCACCTGGACCCCGCTGTACGGCGACTCCACCACCATCCCGTTGCCGACGTACATGCCGATGTGGCCGGCGCGGGTCGGGGTGCCGAGCGAGCCGGGGATGCCGATCAGGTCGCCGGGCTGGATGTCGGCGGGGTTGGCGACTTCCTGGCCGCTGCGGGTCTGGTCGGCGGCGACCCGGGGCAGGGTGACGCCGGCGCGCGCGTACGCCTGCTGCATCAGCGACGAGCAGTCGCAGCGCCCGGACGCCGACGGGCCGAACGGGTCCTTGCAGGTGCCGCCCCACTGGTACCAGGAGCCGATCTGGCCGACCGCCCACGCCACCGCGGTATCGATGATGTTGTTGCCGGTGAGTTCGACCTGCCCCGGCGCCGGCGGCGGGATCGGGCCCTCGCCCCCGCCGACCAGCCCCGGGGTGACCGACCACTCCGAGGCCAGGTCGAGGATGCGCCGCACGTAGGACTGGGTCTCCTGGTACGGCGGGATGCCGCCGTATTTCAGCACCGCGCCCGGCCCGGCGTTGTACGCGGCGAGCATCAGCGACACCCGGTCGCCCGGGACCTTCGCGATCATCGTGGCGATCGAGGCGTCGTACCGGGCGGCGGCCGGGATCGCATCCTCGATGTCGAACGGGTCGGCCCGGCCGTCGCCGTTCTCGTCCCTGCCGTGTCCGGCCCAGGTGCCCGGCATGAACTGGGCGATGCCCTGGGCGCCGACCGGGGAGACGGCGTCCGGGTTGAAGCCGGACTCCTGGTAGAGCTGCGCCGCCAGCACCGACTCGGTCAGGTACGGGCTGCCGCTGGCCTGCACCGACGGCCCGATCAGCCGCAGCACCTCGGCCGGCACCGGCACCCCGCCCTTGAGCGTGCCGCCGACCACCCCGGTCGACGGCACGTCGGCGGAGCTCACGCTGCCGCCGCCGGCGATCGCGGTGATCATGAACATCGCCGCCAGCAGCAGGGCGATCGGGATGATGACGGGCGCGGTCAGCGCCACCCAGAGCGTCCGCCGGCTCACGTGTCCGCCAGCAGCCGGGAGACGAGCCAGCGGCCGTCGGCCGCCTTGGTCAGCAGCAGGTTGATCGCGCCGTCGCTGCGGGTCACGCCGCCGGCGCCGGCGGTCGGGGTCACCACCTGCTCGAACTCCACCCGCGCGTACGCGGTGGTGGCGGTCGGGGCCGGGGCGCCGTCGGGCACGCCGGCCGCGCGGATCCGCACCGCCACGGTCGACTGCCCGGTCAGCCACTGGCCCCACTGGTAGTCGCCGCGCCGGCTCTCCGCGGTCACCAGGGCGAACACCTCGTCGGTCACGTACGGGCGGGTGCGGGTGTAGGAGTCGCCGAAGGCCTTGTCCTTGCCCGGCCGGGCGTCGTGGGTGTTGGCCGCGGTGGCGTAGCCGACCGCGGTGGCCCGCTGGGCCTCGGTCAGCCGGAACGACGGCAGCGTCGGCACCGGGGTGACCGGCCCGGTGGTGTCCGGCAGCACGGTCGGCCGCGGGCCGGTGCGGGTCGCCGGCGGCGGCGCGACGGTCGCCCCGCCGGCCAGCACGTCGGAGCGGCCGTCCGCCGGCCGGTCCCGCACCGGTCCGGCGGCGAGCGCGATCCCGATCAGCAACGGCACCGCCAGCACGCCGATCACCCGGCGCGGCGTCCGGGCCGTCCACCGGACCACCCAGGAGACGAGGCGGAGCAGCCGTCTCACGGCCGGCCGCTCCCGGACGCGCGGGACGGGTCGAACAGGCGGTACAGGTCGTCGTCGACCACCTCGACCCGGACCGGCCGCAGGTAGCCGCGGCTGTCGTCCTCGGGCGCGGGCCGGCCGGGCGTGCCCGCGTCGAACAGGCCCTCGTCCAGCCGTCGGTTCGCGGTGCGGACCGGCGGGGTGGCCGGCCGGCGCGGGGTGGCCG
>CADCTP010000317.1 GCA_902805565.1 uncultured Mycobacteriales bacterium | reverse complement strand
GTCACCACCGAGGCCGTGTCCACCGGGACCCGGGCGGCCGGGACGGCGGGGACGGTGGCGGGGCGGCGGGGTCCGGCGGTGCGGCGGGCGTGCGGGACGCGGGCGGGAGCCGGGGCGGTGAGCGTCACGGGTCCACCCTCCCGACTCCGGCGCCGGTCCACATCGGGGAGAGCCCCCGAACCGGCCAGGGGTTCCCCCAGTGTCCGTGCTGAGGACACCCCCACCCCACCGGCCGGTCACCGGCCGGAGTGGCCGGGCCCGCCGCGGGCATGGTGCACCCCGGAGCGGGGAGGTCGGTCGGTGGAGGGCGACGGGGCGCACCGGCTGGCCGGCCGGCTGTCAACGCTGGCCGGCGGGGTGGTGGTGGCCGGGGAGTTCCGGGTGGCCGCGCACGCCACCGAGCGCCCGCGGGGCTGGCGGCTGGCCGGCACCGAGGCGTACGGCAAGCACCTGCTCACCCGGTTCGAGCACGGCTGGACCCTGCACACCCACCTGCGGATGGACGGGTCGTGGACGGTCCTGGGACCGGGGCGGGCGCTGCCCCGCCGGCTGGATCCGGACGTCCGGGTCCGGCTGGCGCTGGCCGACGGCCGGACCGCGGTGGCGCTGCGGGCGCCGGTGGTCGAGCTGGTCCGCACCCGCGACGAACGGGACGTCGTCGGCCACCTCGGCCCGGACCCGCTGCGCCCGGACTGGGACGAGACCGAGGGCGTGCGCCGGCTGCGGGCCGAACCGGACCGGCCGCTGGTGGAGGCGCTGCTGGACCAGCGCGGCGTGGCCGGCCTGGGCAACCTGTGGGCCGTCGAGCTGTGCTTCCTGCGCGGGCGGTCCCCGTGGGCGCCGGTCGGCGGCGTCGACCTGCCGCCGCTGCTGGCGCTGGCCCGGCGGATGCTGCGGCACAGCCTGGAGCACGGCACCCGCATGACGACCACCGGCGACACCCGCCGCGGCCGGTCGCACTGGGTGTACGGGCGCGCCGGGCGGCCCTGCCTGCGGTGCGGCACCCCGGTCCGGTTCCGCCCCGCCACCGGTGCCCCGTACGCGCGGGAGACCTGGTGGTGCCCGCACTGCCAGCCGCGCTGAACGCCGACTCAGACCTGCACGACGCAGTCAGCCGGACAGGATGCGACCCGCCGGGTGCGGGACCGCCGCGACACGCCTAGGCGGGCTCCATCGCGACCAGCTCCCAGGTCCTCGGCAGCTCGGCGCGGGTCGAGGAGCAGGTCAGCCGGACCGGGGCGCCGACCCCGGACCGCACGGTGACCAGCAGGGCGCCGTTCGGGCCGGCCAGCCGGACCCGCCAGTCCCGCTCGGCGAGGCGGGCCATCCCCAGCGGCCGCAGCGCGTCCAGCCCGGTCTCGCCGAGGGCGAGGCGGGCGTGGTGCTGCGCGGCCTGCGCCGGCGCGGCGAACGCCGACCGGCCGCGCAGCAGGTCCGGCCGCACCTCGCCGCGCTCGTACGCGGCCGCGACGGCCGGCGCGGCGGCGGCGGACACCCGGGCGTAGTAGAGGCCGTGCGGCAGGGCGATGACGTTCGCGGCGAACCGGTCGCCGCCGACGTGCGAGCACTCCCAGGCCGACCCGGGACGCAGCGCCTCCAGCGCCTCGGCCACCGGCCGGCCGCGGATCGCGCAGCAGGTGTCGTGCCGGCCGTGCGCGCAGACCAGGTACAGCGGGCCGCCGGGGGTGCCGGTGGGGGTGTCCAGGGGGACGTCGAGCAGCTCGGCCGGGTCGGTCCAGGTGCCCCAGCCGACCCGCTCGTGCCCGGGGCGGGAGTCGACCACCGCCCAGGACCGGGTGGCCGGGGCGGAGCGCCGGCCGGGGCGGCGGATCAGCAGCACCCGCGTCCCGGTCGCCGCCCCCCGGGCCAGCAGCCGCGCGCCGACCGCCGGGTCCAGCGCGGACTCCAGCAGCGCCTCCGGGCCCCAGCCGCCGGGCTGCTCGACGAGGAACCAGCGCGGCACCGGGGACGCGGAGCCGTAGAAGTGCTCGCCGCGGTTCTCGGAGGAGGCGGCGCAGCGCTCGGCGATCCGGGAGGCCCCGCCGCCGAGCCGTGCCAGCGGCTCCCGCCACCGCAGGTCCCCGGCCGGCCCGGGCGGAGCGCCGGGGCCGGGCGGGTCAGGAGTGTTCACCCCTCTACCGGTACCACGACCGACTCGCGCAGCAGCCTCGCCACCAGGGTCCGCCCATCGGTGGCGTCGAGCTCCGGCAGCGTCCCGGCCGCCAGGGTCCGCCCGGCCAGCAGCGCCCGGACGGCCGCTGCGGTGGCCGCGGGCAGCGTGAGGTGGGTGTGCTGGGTCTCCAGCAGCACCGTCCCGCCCTCGCCGGGCCGCAGCCGGTGCCGCAGGCCGGCCCGCAGCCGGACCCGGGTGGTGTCGGACACCGAGCGGGCCGCGGCGGACTGGGCCAGCGGGCCGACCGGCTCCGGGCGGGTCGCGTTCCACACCCGGCGCCGCACCCGGTCGGCGACGGCCGCGGGGTCGGCCTTGACCAGCCAGTCGGTCAGCGCCCGCACCGTCTCGGCGAGGTCGGGGCCGAGCTGGTCGGGGTCGGCGACGTCCACGCCGAGCGGCAGCGACGCGCGCAGCTCCGGCTCCTCGGCGGCCAGCGCGGCGAGCGCCTCGACCAGCGCGTACCGGGTGACCGGGTGGATGCCGACGGTCAGGTGCACGGAGACGTCGCCGAGCGCCTCGGCGGAGTGCAGCCAGCCGCGGGGCAGGTAGAGCGCGTCACCGGGGCGCAGCACGGCGTCGATCGCCGGTTCCTCGGTGGCGCGCCGCTCCACCGCGGGGCGGTAGCGGGTCCACTCCTGGTCCCGCAGCGGCGCGGGGTGCACCGGCGGGTGGATGGTCCACCGCTTCTCCCCCGCGACCTGCAGCACGAACACGTCGTGCACGTCGAAGTGCGCGGCGAAGCCCTTGTTCTGCGGCGGGGTCACGTACGCGTTGACCTGGACCGGGTGCCCCAGCTCCGCGGCCAGGGCGGTGCCGAAGCCGACCAGCGGCGGCCAGGTGCGGTGCAGTCCCTGCAGGACCAGCGTGGAGCCGTCGGCGAACAGCTCGGTGAGCCGGTCGTCGGCGAGCTGGTCACCGACCTCGGCGCCGGCGCCGCCGCCGCGGGTGAACCGGGCGGTGTCGACGACCTTGCCCTGCTTGGCGACCCGCAGGAACGGCGTCCGCAGGCCGCGGGAGGAGATGAGCTCGTCGACCGCGGCCGGGCTCAGCAGGTCGGTGAAGTCCCCGGCCCCGGCGGTGAGCAGCGGGCGCCGGGCCCAGTGGGTCGCGGTGAACTCGGCCGGCTCGATCCCGATGCACCGGCGAAGCGCCGGGCGGTCGAGCCCGCCCGGCGCCGCACCCGACTGTTCCGTGCTCAGTACGAGCTCCCGCCGTCCGCGCCACCGTCGGCGCCACCGTCGGAGACACCGGGGGTGCCGCCGTCGGCGCCGGAGTCGGCCGGGCCCTCGGAGCCGCCCGCGCCACCGTCGGCACCGCCGTCCGCGCCACCGTCGGAACCGCCGGACGAGCCGTACCCGGCACCGGAGTCCGCCGGACCCTCGGAGCCCGAGCCGCCGTCGGCACCGCCATCGGCGCCACCGTCAGAACCGCCGTCGGAACCGCCGGACGAGCCGTACCCGGCACCGGAGTCCGCCGGGCCCTCGGGGCCCGAGCTGCCGGCGCCGCCGTCGGCGCCGCCATCGGCGCCACCGTCCGCGCCACCGTCCTGGACGCCCGCGGTGCCGTCGGCACCGCCGTCGGCCGGACCCTCGCCACCCGATCCGGACGTCATCATGTCGTCGTCGTCCAGCGCCATCGGCGCATCCTCCTCGTCGAGTCGAAGAACGGGCCGGGCCGGCCCGCACCGCCTCGGTACTGCCCCGGGGGGCATCCGTCTAACCGGGCCGGCGAGGCGATGATCGACCCGCCGGCGCCCGGCCGCAACGGCGGGCCCGGGGCGGCGCCGGCGGCGGCCGGCCAGCACTGGCGCACCGGCCCAGGACGAGTAGATTCCCGCTCGTGCGAGTCTCCCGAGGGTTCACCGGCAGCCGCCGCGGCGGGGAGCCCGGCCGGCTCCCGCCCGGCCAGTACGACGTCGGCTCCAACTGGCCCGTCCTGACCGCCGAGCTGACCCCGCGGGTCGACCCGGACTCCTGGACGCTGACCGTCAACGGCCGGGTCGCCGACCCGAAGGTGTGGTCGTGGCAGGACCTGCGGGCGCTGCCCCCCTCGACGTACAGCGGGGACATCCACTGCGTGACCACCTGGTCCAAGCTGGACACCTCGTTCACCGGGGTGTCGGTGGACGAGCTGCTGGCGGCCGCCGGTCCGCTGCCGGAGGCGACGCACATGGTGGCCACCAGCACCACCGGCTACACCACCAACCTGCCGCTGGCCGACATCACCGGCGGCAAGGCCTGGATCGTCTGGGAGCACGAGGGCCGGCCGCTGACGGTCGAGCACGGCGGGCCGGTCCGGATGCTGGTGCCGCACCTGTACTTCTGGAAGTCCGCGAAGTGGATCGAGACCATCACCCTGCTCGACCACGACGAGCCGGGCTTCTGGGAGGTCCGCGGCTACCACGACCGCGGCGACCCGTGGCGCGAGCAGCGCTACCAGGGTGACTGAGCCCGCGCCCGCCCCCGGCCCCTGGCAGTGGGCCACCGTGCAGGCCGTCGTCCCGGAGAACCGGCACGTCAGCACCCTGCGGCTGGTGCTGCCGACCTGGGTGCCGCACCTGCCCGGGCAGCACTACGTCGTCCGGCTCACCGCGGAGGACGGCTACACCGCCAGCCGGTCGTACTCGGTGTCCTCCCCGCCGGAGCTGACCGGGATCGTGGAGCTGACCGTGGACCGGCTGCCCACCGGCGAGGTCTCGCCGTACCTGGTCGACGAGGTGGCGGCCGGTGACGAGGTCGAGGTCCGCGGCCCGGTCGGCGGTCACTTCGTCTGGCGCGGGGAGGGCCCGCTGCTGCTGGTCGCCGGCGGCTCCGGGGTCGCGCCGGTGATGGCGATGCTGCGCTCCCGGCGGCTGTCACACCCGGAGGTCGCGGCCCGGCTGCTGTTCTCGGTGCGGTCGCCGGAGGACCTGATCTTCGCCGCCGACCTCGGCCCGGAGACCACCGTCGTGCACACCCGGCGGACCCCGCCCGGGTCGGCCCGGCCGGCCGGGCGGATCACCGCCGCCGACATCGCCGCCGTCGCCTTCGACCGCGGCCCCGCGTACGTGTGCGGGTCGAGCGGGTTCGTGGAGACCGCGGCCCGGCTGCTGGCCGACACGGGCCGGTACGACCCCGCCCGGATCCTGCTGGAACGGTACGGACCGACCTCGTGAGCGGGGCATGAGCGGGGGTCCGGCCAGGCCCGGTCCGCACCGCCGCCGCGCGGTCGGGGATGCTGGCCGGGTGGACGAGGCCGGGACCCAGACGCCCACCGCAGGCAACGACCCGGGCGGCGGCCCCGGAAGCGACCCGGGCAGCGCCCCGGGGGGCACCGCGCTGCCGAACGGGTTCGCCGCGACCATCGTGTTCGTCGCCGCGGCCGCGGTGCTGGTGCTGGAGACGCTGGCGCTGCGGCTGATCGCGCCGTACGTCGGGGTGACCCTGCAGACCAACACCGCCGTGATCGGCGCGGCGCTGATGGCCATCGCGGTCGGGGCCTGGGCCGGTGGCCGGGCAGCGGACCGCAGCCCCGACGCCGGCCGGCTCATCGGCCCGCTGCTGCTGGTCGGGGCGTGCCTGACCCTGCTGACGCTGCCGGTGGTCCGCTACGTCGGCGAGGCCACCCAGCGCAGCGGCGACGCCTCGGCGACCCTGCTGCTGGCGATGGCCGCGGTGATCGCGCCGGCCGGGCTGCTGTCCGCGGTCGCCCCGATGGTGGCCAAGCTCCAGCTGCGGGACCTGCACCAGACCGGCACCATCGTCGGCAGGCTGTCCGGGCTGGGGACGCTGGGCGGGATCGTGGCCACGTTCGCCACCGGGTTCGTCCTGGTCGCCGCGTTCCGGACCAGCACCATCCTGATCGGGACCTCGGTCGTCGTCGCCGCGGTCGGCGCGGTCGCGATCTGGTACGACCGGCAGCGCCACGGCCGGCCGGCCGCGGGCAACGCGCTGCCCGGCGCCGCGGTGGCGCTGCTGCCGCTGTCGCTGCTGCTGGTGGCCATCGCCCCGAACCCGTGCCAGCGGGAGACCGAGTACCACTGCGCGCGGGTCGTCGCCGACCCCGACCGGGCCAGCGGGCGGACGCTGGAGCTGGACACCCTGCGGCACTCCTACGTGGACCTGGCCGACCCGCAGTACCTGGAGTTCGAGTACACCCGGGCGATCGCCGCGGTCGCCGACACCCTGCCCGAGCCCGGCGCGGCGATCGACGCGCTGCACATCGGCGGCGGCGGGTTCACGATGCCGCGCTACCTGGCCGCCAACCGGCCCGGCACCCGCAGCACCGTCCTGGAGATCGACGGCGGCGTGGTGGAGCTGGGCCGCGAGCGGCTCGGGGTGGCCGGCATCCCCGGCCTCACCACCCGGGTCGGGGACGCCCGCACCGGCCTGCAGGAGCAGCCGGCCGGCCGGTACGACCTGGTGGTCGGCGACGCCTTCGGCGGCATGGCGGTGCCGTGGCACCTGACCACCCGGGAGGTCGCCGAGCAGATCCGCGGCGTGCTGCGCCCGGACGGGGTCTACGCGGTGAACGTCATCGACTACCCGCCGGACCGCTTCGCCCGGGCGCAGATCGCGACCCTGCGCGCCGTGTTCGGCCACGTGGCGTTCCTGGGCGCGCCGACCACGGTCGAGGGCACCGGCGGCGGCAACCACATCCTGGTCGCCTCCCAGCGGCCGCTGCCGCTGGCCACGATCCAGCAGGGCCTGGCGCAGCGCGGGCCGTGGCTGGTCGCCGACGAGGCCGCGACGGCCGCGTTCGCCGGCGACGCCGGGGTGCTGACCGACGCGTACGCCCCGGTCGACCAGCTGGTCACCCAGTTCTGAGCCCGTCCACGTCGTCCAGCTCGGCCGGGTCGGCCAGCCGCAGCTTGCGGCGGGCCCGCTGGTAGAAGGTGGTCCCACCGAGCCGGATCACCTGACCGGCCCGGGCGCACAGGAAGATCTCCACCGACTCCCCCGGCAACACCTCCCCGGCCAGCAGCCCGTCGACCTCGACGGCGAGCCGGCCGCTGCGGGAGAGCAGGTCCAGGCCCACCGGCTCCCCGGCGGACAGGAACACCGCCCGGTTGAACGTCGAGTGCGGCGCCACCGGGATGATCAGCAGGCCCTCCGCCCGCGGGGACACGATCGGCCCGCCCGCGGAGAAGCTGTACGCGGTGGAGCCGGTCGGGGTGGCGACCACGACGGCGTCCGCGGCGTACCGGACGAACGGCTGCCCGGCCACCCGCACCTCCACCGCGGCAACCGGGTTGCCCGGGTGCCGGACCAGCGCGACGTCGTTGAACGCGAACGCGGTCCCGCCGGCGAAGTCGACCTGCACCGCGACCCGGGTCTCCACCGTGTGCCGGCCGGCGTCGATCTCCACCAGCGCGGCCGCCAGGTCCGGCACGTCGACCTCGGCCAGGAACCCCAGCCGGCCCAGGTTGACCCCCAGCACCGGCACCCCCGACGGCTGGGACAGCCGCAGCGCCCGCAGCATCGTGCCGTCCCCGCCCAGGCTGACCAGCAGGTCGCAGCCGGTCAGGTCCTCGGCCGCGACCTCCTCCAGCACCCCGTCGATCCGGCCGACCTCGTCCGGCAGCCCCACCACCGCCGCCCCGTGCCGGGCGGTCCACTCCAGCACCGCGGCGACGGCCTCCCGGGAGTCGCGGCGCGGGTGCAGGACCAGTCCGACCCGCTTCGGCGCATGCATGAGCACACGCTACGGCCCCGGACCGGGCACCGGCGGGCGAACCGGCCCGGCCACCCGGCCGCGGGCCGGTCAGAGGGACTTGCCCTCGGCCTTGCGCTTGGCGTTGTAGGCGCGCATCCGGGCCGGGTAGCCGACCACGCCGGCCTCGTACACCGGCAGCCGGAGCTCGCGGGCGAGCTTGCCGATGGCGGCGGGCGAGCCGACCCGGCGCCGGGTCCACTCGCCGTCGGAGGCGACGGCGACCGCGGTGGTGTCGGTCGCCGTGGTCTCCGGCTCGACGTAGAACTCCACGCCGACCTTCGTGGTCGCGAACTCCCGCAGGTGCGCGAGGTCCTCGCGGGTCGCCTCGCGGTCGAGGATGTTGCGGGGGCCGCCGCGGTCGACCCGGGACCGGGGCACGCTGCGGCGACGGCGACGGAACCAACGCATGGCACCCACCTTGCCGCAGGGGGGCGAAAATCAGTGTGAACTACCGGTGAGGCGGGGCAGCGGGTCCGCGTCCGGGGGCCGGAGCTCGTCCGCGCCGCCGGTCCGCGCCCCCGACGGCAGCCAGATCACGAACGTGCTGCCCACCCCGGGGGCGCTGTGCAGGGCCACGGTGCCGCCGTGGGACTCGGCGATCTGCCGGACGATGGCCAGGCCCAGGCCGGCGTGCCCGGCGCGGCGGCCGCCCTCGGTGGTGGAGTCGGCCTGCCAGAACCGGTCGAACACCCGGGCCTGCGCCGCAGCGGGGATGCCGGGCCCGGCGTCCCGGACGGCCAGCCAGCACCAGCCGCCCTCCCGGCCGGCGGCCACCAGCACCTCGGTGTACTCCGGGGCCAGCTCGACGGCGTTGCCGACCAGGTTCGCCAGCGCCCGGCGCAGCGCGTCCCGGTCGCCGATCACCACCGCGCCCGGCTCCACCCGGCGGCGCAGGGTCAGGTGCCGCTCCCCGGCCAGCAGCCGGAACTCCTCCGACGCCTCGGCCGCGATCCCGGCCAGCTCGACGTCGGTCTCGGTGAACGCCGGCGCGTCCCGCCGGGCCGAGGCCAGCAGGTCCTCCACCAGCCGGGACATCCGGGTGGTCGCCCGGCCGACGACGGTCGCGGCGTGCCGGCGCTCCGCCGGGGTGACGTCGTCGCGGGCGAGCACCGCGTCCACGTTGGTCTGGATGATCGCCAGCGGGTTGCGCAGCTCGTGGGAGGCGTCGTCGACCAGCCGGCGCTGGGCGAGGAACGCGTCGTCCAGGCGGGCCAGCATCCCGTCCAGGGTGTCGGCGAGCCGGCGCAGCTCGTCGTCCGGGCCGGCCAGCTGGATCCGGCGGGACAGGTCGTTCGCGCTGATGTCGCGGGCGGCGGCGGTGATCCGGCTGACCGGGCGCAGCGCCCGCCCGGACAGCCACCAGCCGATGCCCAGGCTGCCCAGGAACAGCCCACCCAGCGTGCCGGCGGAGTAGATCCGCAGCGTGCGCAGGGTGTTGTAGTTGACGAACGCCTCCACGTCGGAGACCTCGGCGGCGGTGATCGACCCGACGGTGACCCCGCGGTACTGCTTCTCCACGGCGAACGTCTTCGCCACCGGCCGCGCGTCCAGGCTGTGCGCCAGGCCGGCGTAGATGCCGCCGACGACGAGCGCGGCCAGCCCGAACAGCAGCAGCGAGTACGTCACCGTCAGCCGGAACCGGATCGTCCGGGTCCAGTCCGGCCGGCGGGGCCCGGGCCGCGGGCTCACACCGGCTCCCGGAGCCGGTAGCCGCGCCCGATCACCGTCTCCAGCACCGGGTCCTCCCCGGGCAGGGTCAGCTTCCGGCGCAGCGTGCCCACCGTCACCCGCACGGTCTGGGTGAACGGGTCGGCGTTCTCGTCCCACACGTGGTCGAGCAGCTCCTCCGCCGACACCACGTGCCCGGGCCGGGTCATCAGGTATTCGAGCACCCCGAACTCCTTGCGGGTCAGCGCCAGCGGCCGGTCGCCGCGGCGGGCGTCCTGCCGGGCGGTGTCCAGCACCACGTCGCCGATGGACAGCACCGCGGTGCCGTTGCCGGTGTCGCGGCGCAGCAGCGCCCGCACCCGGGCCAGCAGCTCGGCCAGCGCGAACGGCTTGGTCAGGTAGTCGTCCGCGCCGGCGTCCAGGCCGCGGACCCGGTCGGCGAGCGCGCCCCGCGCGGTCAGCACGAGGATCCGCACGTCCCGGCGGGAGGCGCGGATCTGCCGGCACAGCTCGAAGCCGTCCCCGTCGGGCAGCATCAGGTCCAGCACGACCAGGTCGTACGGCTCCACGGCGAGCTTCGGGCCGGCCTCGGCGACGGTCAGCGCGGTGTCCACCGCGTAGCCGGCACGGCCCAGCCCGACCTTCAGCGCGGAGACCAGGTCGGCCTCGTCCTCCACCACCAGCAGGCGCATGCGACGACGGTACGGCCTGCGCGGCCCACCCCCGGTGTCGCCTTTCGGTGCCCTTTCGATCCTGCTTCCGGTCGTTTTCGGGGTCGGAGCGTTCAGTGGGTCCCAGCCGGTCGGCCCCCTGTTCGGCAGCGGGCCGGCCGTGCCCCACCACCTCGACCGACCACCTCGACCCCAGGAGATCCCCATGGCACTGTCCACACGCGCCCGGATCGCCGGCCTCGGCGGCGCCGTCGCGATCGGCCTGCTCGGCGCGGGCGGCGTCGCGTACGCCGCCGGCGGCGGGGCGACCGACACGCCGACGTACGTCACCGTCGTCGACGAGGGCACCACGCCGGCCACCCCGGCCACGCCGGGCGAGCGGTCCGGCAAGGACTGCCCGGAGGGCACCGGCTCGGGCTCCGGTGCGCGGTCCGGCTCGCAGTCCGGCACCGACGCGGGCGACGCGTGACCGCCCCCCACCGGGACGCCGCGCCGGCCGAGGAGCTGGAGCGGACCCTGTTCGAGCTGCGCCGGGTCGTCGTCGGCCAGGACCGGCTGCTGGAGCGGCTGCTGGTCGCGCTGCTCGCCCGCGGGCACTGCCTGCTGGAGGGCGTGCCCGGCGTGGCGAAGACCCTCGCCGTGGAGACGCTGGCCCGGGCGGTCGGCGGCACGTTCTCCCGGCTGCAGTTCACCCCCGACCTCGTGCCCTCCGACATCGTCGGCACCCGGATCTTCAAGCCCGGCTCGGACCGCTTCGACGTCGAGCTCGGCCCGGTCTTCGCCAACCTGGTGCTGGCCGACGAGGTGAACCGGGCCCCGGCGAAGGTGCAGTCCGCGCTGCTGGAGGTGATGGCCGAGCGGCAGGTGTCGCTGGGCGGGACGACGTACCCGCTGCCGAAGCCGTTCCTGGTGCTGGCCACCCAGAACCCGATCGAGTCCGAGGGCGTGTACGCGCTGCCGGAGGCCCAGCGGGACCGGTTCCTGCTCAAGGTCGACGTCGGCTACCCGACCGGCCCGGAGGAGCTGGCGATCCTGCACCGGATGTCGGTGCGGCCCCCGGTCGCCGGGCAGGTCCTCACCCCCGAGCGGCTGCTGGCCCTGCAGGACGCCGCGGACGGCGTGTTCGTCCACCACGCGGTCGCCGAGTACATCGTCCGGCTGGTGCTCGCCACCCGCGAGCCCGGGCCGGAGCTGGCCGGGGTGCTGGAGTTCGGGGCCTCGCCGCGGGCCACCCTCGGCCTCGCCGCCGCGGCCCGCGGGCTCGCCCTGCTCCGCGGCCGCGAGTACGTGCTGCCCGAGGACGTCCGCGACGTCGCCGGCGACGTCATCGCGCACCGGCTGGTGCTCGGCTACGACGCCGTCGCCGACGGGCTGGACCCGCGCTGGGTGGTGGACCGGGTGCTCGACGCCGTGCCGCCGCCGCGGATCGCCCCGGCCCGGGAGCCCGGGCCGGAGCACCGGCCGGCCGCGGAGGCGGCGTGACCGCGGAGCTGGAACGGGTCATGCGCCGGCTGGAGCTGACCGTGCTGCGCCGGCTGGACGGCCTGCTGCAGGGCGAGCACCTCGGGCTGCTGCCCGGCCCGGGCACCGAGACCGCCGGCGTGCGGGCGTACCGGCCCGGCGAGGACGACCCCCGCCGGATGGACTGGGGCGTCACCGCCCGCACCGGCCAGGCCCACGTCCGGGACCTGGTCGCCGACCGGGAGCTGGAGACCTGGGCGCTGGTCGACCTGTCGGCGTCGATGGACTTCGGCACCGCCCGGGCCGAGAAGCGGGACCTGGCCGTCGCCGCGGTGGCGGCGGTCGGGTTCCTCTCCGCCGGCGGCGGCAACCGGCTCGGCGCGCACCTGCTCGTCCCGGGCGGCGTGCGGCGGCTGCCGGCGCGGCCGGGCCGCCCGGCGCTGCTCGGCCTGGTCCGCTCGATGCTGGCCACGCCCCGCTCCGGGCCCGGCGAGCCGGTGCCGTCGCTGGCCGAGGCGATCGACGGGCTGGACCGGCGGCACCGGCGGCGCGGGCTGCGGGTCCTCGCCTCGGACTTCCTGGAGCCCGGGCAGGACTGGGAGCGGCCGCTGCGCCGGCTCGCCGCGCGGCACCAGGTGCTGGCGGTGGAGGTCGTCGACCCCCGCGAGCTCGACCTGCCCGACGTCGGGCTGCTCGCCGTCGTGGACCCGGAGACCGGGCGCCGGCGCGAGGTGTGGACCGGCCGGCGGGCGCTGCGGACCCGGTACGCCGAGGCCGCGGCCGAGCACCGGGTCGCCGTCCGCACCGCGCTGGCCCGGGCCGGCGCCGAGCACGTGGTGCTGCGCACCGACCGGGACTGGGTCCGCGACCTGGCCCGGTACGCCACCGACCGGCGGCGGGCCCGGGCCCGCCGCACCCCCACCCGGAGTGCCACGAGGAGTGCGTCGTGAGTTTCCTGTCCCCGGGCCGGCTCTGGCTGCTGCTGGCGGTGGCCGCGCTGGTCGCGGTCTACCTGCTGGCGCAGCGGCGCCGGACCGCGTACGCCGTCCGCTTCACCAACCTGGACCTGCTGGACCGGATCGCGCCGAAGCGGCCCGGCTGGCGGCGGCACGCGCCGGCCGGGGCGTTCCTGCTCATGCTCGGGCTGCTGGTCGTCGGGTTCGCCAAGCCGACCGCCGAGGTGCAGGTGCCGCGGGAGCGGGCCACGGTGATGGTCGCCATCGACGTGTCCAACTCCATGCAGGCCACCGACGTCGCACCGAACCGGCTGGAGGCCGCGCAGCAGGCGGCCGGCGCGTTCGTCGACCAGCTGCCCGAGCGGTTCAACGTCGGGCTGGTCACCTTCTCCGGCTCCGCGCAGGTCGTCGTGGCCCCCACCCAGGACCACGCCGCGGTCCGGCAGGCCGTGCGGAACCTCTCCCTCGGGCCGGCCACCGCCATCGGCGACGCCGTCTTCTCCTCCCTGCAGGGGATCAGCACCGTCGACGAGGGCCTGGCCGAGGGGGACGCGGCGGCCGACGGGCCGGCGCCGGCCCGGATCGTGCTGATGTCCGACGGCTCCAACACCGCCGGCCGCAGCCCGGCCGAGGCGGCGCAGGCGGCCCGGGCGGCCGGGGTGCCGGTCTCCACCATCGCCTACGGCACCGACTCCGGGACGATCACCCTCGGCGGCAGCACCCAGGCCGTGCCGGTCGACGAGGAGTCGCTGGCCGAGCTGGCCGAGGCCACCGGCGGGGAGGCGTACACCGCCGCCTCCGGCGAGGAGCTGTCCGAGGTGTACGCCGACATCGGCAGCTCGGTCGGCACCCGGGCCGAGGAGCGCGAGGTCTCCGGCTGGTTCATCGGCGGCGGCCTCCTCGCGGCCGCGGTCGCGGCCGGCCTGTCCCTGCTCTGGTTCTCCCGCCTGCCGTGACCGCACCCGCCCCGGGCGGGCCGGCGACCGGCCGGCCCGCCGGGGACGGACCGGCCCCGGCCGGGCCCCCGGTCCCGGACCGGCCCGGGGCCACCCACCCTCCCGCGATCGAGCGTCCCGTGAAGGAGCGCACCGTGCCCGGACCCGACTTCCTCCCGCCGTCCCCCGCGGACGGACCGACCCCGCCGGCCCTGACCCCGCCGGCCCTGACCCCGCCGGCGGCCCCGCCCCCGCCCGCGCCGTCGCCCTGGTCGGCCGCCGGCGGCGGT
>CADCTP010000316.1 GCA_902805565.1 uncultured Mycobacteriales bacterium | reverse complement strand
CTGGCCGTTCGACCTGGCCCGGATCCGGCTCGGCTACGGGGAGCGCCTGCGCCGCGACGGCCACGCCCGGCAGGCCCGGACCCAGCTCGCGGCCGCCCTGGACACCGCCGACCGGCTGGGGGCCACGCCCTGGGCGGCCCGGGCCGGCGCCGAGCTGCGCGCCACCGCGCCGACCCGGTCCCGGGCCGGGTCGGCGCACCTCACCCCGCAGGAGCTCCAAATCGCCGAGCTGGCCGCGCGAGGCCTGAGCAACAAGGCGATCGGCGAGCGCCTCTACCTGTCGCCGCGGACCGTCGGCGCACACCTCCACCACGTCTTCCCGAAGCTGGGCATCGGCACCCGGGCGGCGCTGCGGGACGCCCTCACCACGGCCGTCTCCTAGTCGACCGGCCGGCACCGGGCGCGGGCAGCGGGCCGGCGTCCGGTCTGCGCATCCTGCGCCGGGCCGAGGAGAACCTCGCCCCGCTGATGGTCCTGCACGCACCACCGGCCGGCGGTGCACCACTTCCGTACGCGCGAGTGGGACCTGGCCCGCCGGCACCTCGATGACGGACCGGCCGGCACGGCCGACTTCGCCTCCCGGACCTGGCTGCTGAAGGACCTGCGGACCCTCCTGGCCGCGGCCGGCGGCGACGAGGAGCTGCTCGCTACGGGCGAGACGCGGGCCGTCCCCGGTGACGGCCCGCGTCTCGAGCTGGCGGCGCGGGAGCGGCAGATCGCCGAGCCGGCGGCCAGCGGACTGACCAACCGGGAGATGGGCGCCCGGCTCCACCGTCGCACCGGGACCGTCGGTTCCCCCCTGCACCACGTGTCCCCGAAGCTCGGCATCACTCCCGGGCCGCGCTGCGGGACGCCCTCAACCGCACGTTCGCGCGCCGGGCCATGAACCGCTGCCCCGCCGGCGGGATGGCCTTGTCCCCGGCCCCGATGACGACCCAGCTGGGGATGGTCCCCAGGCCGCCGGTCACTGCTGTTCTTCGCCACCGTCGGCGAACAGCTCGCTGCCGGTGACGTAGCTGCTCTGGTCCGAGGCCAGGAACAGCACGGCGTTGGCGATCTCGTCGGGGTGCGCGACCCGGCCCAGGGGGACCCCGGCGCCGAGCTGCTCGACCAGTCCGTCGGCCTGCGCCGCGTCGGGGGCGAGCCCACGCAGGCCGTCGGTGTCCGTCGGGCCGGGGACGATGACGTTGACCCGGATCCTGCGGTCGGCGAGCTCCGTGGCCCAGGTGCGACCGAAGGACCGGATCGCCGCCTTGCTGGCCGCGTACACACCGAAGGCGGGCGTCGCGCTGGTGGCCGCGGTCGATCCGGCGAGGATGATCGACGCTCCGGGGTTGAGGAGCGGCAGGGCCTTCTGGACGGTGAAGACCGTGCCCCGGACGTTGATCGCGAACGTGTCGTCGAACTGGTCCGGGGTGATCTGGTCGAGGGTGGCGAAGGCCCCGCCGCCGGCGTTGGCGAACAGCACGTCCAGTCCGCGGCCGTGCTCGCGGACGCGGTCGTAGAGCTCGTCCAGGTCGTCGGGACGGGCGACGTCGCCGCGGATGCCGCGCGCGTTCGGGCCCAGGGCGGCGACCGCGGCGTCCAGCTCGGCCGAGCGACGGCCGGTGATGAAGACGAACGCGCCCTCCTCGACGAACCGTCGCGCCGTGGCGCGGCCGATCCCGGAGGTCGCCCCGGTGACGAGGGCGACCTTGTTCTCCAGGATGTTCACGCGGGGCCGGCCGCTTCGAGGACGATCCGTACCGTCTCGCCCGGGTGGGAGACGGGCACGACGTGCGACGCCCCCGGGATCTCCACGACCCGCCGGGCCCCGGCCCGGTCGGCCATGATCTTGTGCGCGCCGGCCGGGATGTTGTGGTCCAGCTCGCCGTAGATGAACCAGCTCGGCACGGTGCGCCACAGGGCGGTGCCGCCGGACGGCTCGTTCAGGGCGGCGTCGGTGATCGGGCGCTGGGTCACCGCCATGAGCGCGGCCTGCTCCGTCGGCAGGTCGGCGCAGAACTGAGCGTGATATTTGGCCGGGTCGATGTAGGTGTCCGTCCCGCCGTCGGCGAGCGGGACGGTGACCAGGGTGTCACCGAGGGTGCCGCCGGGGGCGAGGGCCGACGCTTGCGCGCTGCTCTCGCCCGGTTCGAGGGCGAACCCGTTGGCGTAGACCAGGCCGACGACGTCGCCGGCGTCCGGGTCGACGTTGGTCACGACCGATCCGGCGTAGGAGTGCCCGACCAGGAGCACCGGGCCGTCGATCGAGCGCACGAGGTCGCTCAGCGCGCGGGCGTCGCCGGCCAGGCTGCGCAGCGGGACCGCGGCGGCGATGACCCGGTGGCCCTCGGCCTGCAGCGGCGCGATGACCGCGGTCCAGCTCGAGGAGTCGGCGTACGCGCCGTGGGCGAGGACGATGGTGGGCTTCACGGGATCTCCTTGTGAGGGTTGGCGGTCAGCCCGCGAGGAAGGCGAGCAGGTCGGCGTTGAACTCGCGCTCGTGGTCGCCGGTCAGCCCGTGCGGGGCGCCGGGATAGACCTTGAGCGTCGCGTTCGGGACGAGGTCGATCGACTTCCTGGCGGCGGCGACGATCGGCACGATCTGGTCGTCGTCGCCGTGCGCGATGAGGGTCGGGACGTCGATGGCCCGCAGGTCCTCGGTCAGGTCGGTCTCGGAGAACGCGGCGATGCAGTCGTACGCCGACTTGATGCCGACGGTCATGGACTGCAGCCAGAACTCGTCCCGCTTGCCCGCCGAGACGGTCGAGCCGGGCCGGTTGGCGCCGTAGAAGGCGGCGGACAGGTCCTTGTAGTACTGGGAGCGGTCGCCGGCCACGCCGGCGCGGATGGCGTCGAAGACGGACCTCGGCAGGCCCCCGGGGTTGGCCTCGGTGCGGAGCATGAGCGGCGGGATCGCGCTGAGCAGCACGACCTTCGCGACCCGGGCCGTGCCGTGCCGGCCGATGTAGCGGGTGACCTCACCGCCACCGGTGGAGTGTCCGACGAGGACGGCGTCGCGGAGGTCCAGGTGCTCGATCAGCGCCGCCAGGTCGTCGGCGTAGGTGGTGAGGTCGTTGCCCTCCCAGGGCTGGGAGGACCGGCCGCCGCCGCGCCGGTCGTGCGCGATGGCCCGGTAGCCCGCGTCGGCGACCAGCTTCAGCTGCGGGTCCCACGCGTCGGCGGTCAGCGGCCACCCGTGGCTGAAGACCACCGGCTGGCCGCTGCCCCAGTCCTTGTAGAAGATCTCCGTGCCGTCCTTGGTCGTGCAGTAGCTCATGCGTCCTCCTCGGCCTCGGTCGCTCTCGGACCTGACGACCGTCGCACCGGGGCCGGGACGCCAACATCGGTCACACGACTGCCTGCGGCGTCGTCCGCGACCCGGCTACCTGACCCGGCGGACCCCGGCACCGGGAAGGGATCACCTCGTGCAGCCTCGGCCAGGTCCGCCGGCGGCAGTACGTCCTGCCTTCCGGCGCCAGATGCGCTCAGTCAGCCTCGGAATTGAGGACCCCGGGGGCCGTACCGGCCCACCAACTCGGCCTTGATCCCGGCGCGCCACTCCTCGTCGCTCACAACGCCGGTGATCGCCGGCATCAACCGGACAGCGTCGAAGGCCACCGACGCCATCGAACCGGACCGATGCCGCCCCACCTGCACCGGCCGGGGAAGACGGGCCGATGTCGGTGCCGGCCGCCACCGGGTCGCCGACGCGCAGGGCGGCCAGTCTGCGGGACGTTGCTGGCGTGCTTGAGCAGGCCCACGTTGCCGGCCATCAGCGCCGGGACGGTGAACCGCATCAGTGGCTCGGCGCCCGGCGCCCGCGACCCTTCCAGCGGCCTGGCGAGGGGGCATCCCGTGAACCGCGGAACCTGCCGGTCCGGTTCCTGCCCGGCCGCCACGACGGAAAAAAGGATCCACGGTGTCATAGGACCGGGATCGCGGTCCATGGCGTGAACGCGTGATGTCGTCGCGATCGGGAGCGGAGATCCTGTTCGCACCGTGTTGTCTCGACTGATGAAGGTGATCTGCTCATGGCCGATTTGTCACGCCGCACTCTGCTGCGGGGGGCCGGCGCCGTCGGCGGGGCCGCGCTTCTCGCCCCGCACGTCGGCGCCGTCCCGGCGGCGGCCGCGCCGGCCGGTCCCGGCCCGGTGGTGGTCGTCCGCGGCGACCCCCGCCACCCCGGGCTGTCCCGTGGGCAGAATCAGCGCTGGGTGAGCGATCCCGACAAGGTGCGGCTGCCGCGCGACACCGCGGAGGTGGTGGCGGCGGTGCAGGACGCCGTCGACTCCGGCCGGCGGCTGGGGGTTCGCAGCGGCGGGCACTGTTACGAGGACTTCGTGGACAATCCCGAGACCCGCATCATCGTGGACATGTCCATGATGGCGGGGATCGGCTACGACCCGGTTCGCCGATCGGTCATGGTCAGCGCCGGAGCCACCCTGGGTGACGTCTACACCGTTCTGTTCAAGACGTGGGGCATCACGTTGCCCGGTGGCTCCTGCCATCCGGTCGGCGTCGGCGGTCACGTCCCGGGCGCCGGGTACGGCCAGCTCAGCCGGCAGCACGGGGTCATCTCCGACCACCTGGAGGCGGTCGAGGTGGTCGTGGTGGACGCCGCCGGACGGGCTCGCGCGGTGGTGGCCGGCCGCGATCAGGCCGGCCCGCTGCGGGACCTGTGGTGGGCGCACACCGGCGGGGGCGGCGGCAGTTTCGGCGTGGCCACGCGGTTCTGGTTCCGGACCCCGGGGGCCGCCGGGTCCGACCCGGCCGGCCTCCTGCCGCGCGCGCCGGCCGAGTCGTGGATCGCCGCGCTGAGCTGGTCCTGGGACGGTATGACACGCTCCGCCTTCCGGACGTTGCTGGACAACTACGGCCGGTGGTGCGAGCGGCACGCGGCCCCCGGCTCGCCGTACCCGGAGTTGTTCGCCCGGCTGGAGCCGGCGCCGCGGGCCTCCGGACCGATCGTTCTGTCAGCCGTGCTCGACTCGGCCGTGCCGGACGCGCGGCGCGTGCTGCTCGACTTCTTCCGCCAGGTCAACGCCGGCACCGGATTGACGCCGAGCCTGGAGGAGATGCGCGAACTGCCCTGGCTGCATTCCACCGGCTGGCCCCGGCTGTGGGTCAGCTATCCCACCGACCGGTATGAGTACAAGTCGAGCTATCAGCGCCGCCGTTTCTCCGCCGCCCAGTTGGACGGGCTGTGGACCGGGCTGACGGCGACCGACTACGCCCAGCCCGGCTTCGCGCTGTCGATCGCCACCTACGGTGGCCGGGTCAACGCGGTCGCGCCCGGCGCGACGGCGTACCCGCACCGGGACTCGGCCATGAAGCTGCTGTGGGGCACGGCCTGGCAGGACCCCGCCGAGGACGACGTGCACGTCGGCTGGCACCGGCGCTTCTACGCGGGCGTGCACGCGGAGACCGGCGGTGTGCCGGTGCCGAACCGGGTCACCGACGGATGCTTCGTCAACTACGCCGACACCGACCTGTCCGACCCCCGCTGGAACCGGTCCGCCGTGCCCTGGCACGACCTCTACTTCAAGGACAACTATCCGCGGCTCCGGCGGGTCAAGGCCCGCTGGGACCCCCGGGACGTCTTCCGGCACGCGCAGTCGGTGCGCCTGCCCTGACCAGGTCGGCCGGCGGATGGCCGGCCGCCGGCCAGGCCCGCATCGCCTGCTCGACCACGGCCGCCAGCGCGGCCCGGCCCGCCCCGTCCCGGGCCTGGATCGACAGGCCGTGCAGGACGGTGACGTAGAAGCCGGCCAGCGTGTCGATGTCGGTGTCCGGCGGCAGCTCGCCGCTCCGCCGGCCGTCGTCCAGCCGCCGACGCAGCGCCTCGGCGGACGTCCGCCGGGATTCCGCCAGGAAGGCGCGCACCTGGTCCCCGCGGGCCGGTCCGGTCATGGCGGCGAGCACGATCATGCAGCCGCTGGGCTTGTGCGGGTCGGTGGACGCGGCCACGTTGGCCAGCAGCATCTCCCGCACGGCGCCGCGGGCGGTCGGTTCGGTCCACAGCGCCCGGTCGGCCTCGGCGCCCTCGGTCCGGTCGTACAGTCCGACGGCCTCGCGGAACAGGGCTTCCTTGTCGCCGAACGCCGCGTAGAGGCTGGGCGGGGTGATGCCCATCGCGGTGGTGAGGGCGGTCAGCGACGCGCCCTCGTAGCCGACCTGCCAGAACAGCTCCATGGCGCGGCGCAGCGCGTGGTCGCGGTCGAAGCCGCGGGGCCGTCCGCGCTGGGCCATCGACCTGCCTCCGGTGTCTCGTCGTTGACGCCTGCCCAGCATGAATGGTAACTCTTTATATATCAATCACTACAGAATTGAGGTGGCTCGACATGGAGCTGGAGGGCAAGGTCGCCCTGGTCACCGGAGGCAGCCGGGGCATCGGCGCGGCCGTGGCGCGCCGGCTGGCCGCCGGCGGCGCGGACGTGGCGCTCACCTATGTGCGGGCCGAGGACAGCGCCGCCGCGGTCGTCAAGGACATCCAGGCCGCCGGCCGCCGGGCGATGGCCCTACAGGTCGAGATGGCCGACGCCGCCGCCGTGGTGAGCGCGGTCGACCGGGTCGCCGCCGAGCTGGGTCGGCTCGACGTGCTCGTCAACAACGCCGGGATCTTCCCGTACGGACCGCTGGAGGACGTCACCCCGGCCGAGGTCGACGAGACGCTGGCCGTGCACGTGCGGGCGGTGTTCCTCGCTTCGCAGGCCGCGTCCCGGCACATGGGTGCGGGCGGTCGGATCATCAGCATCGGCAGCTGCATCGCCGAGCGTGTCCCCGCCCCCGGCCTGAGTCTGTACGCGATGAGCAAGGCCGCGCTGTCCGGCCTCACCAAGGGCCTGGCCCGGGATCTGGGTCCCCGGGGGATCACCGCGACCCTCGTCCACCCGGGCCCGACCGACACGGACATGAACCCGTCCGACGGCGAGGGGGCCGACGAGGAGCGCGCTCTCACCGCCCTGGGGGAGTACGGCAGCGCCGAGGACGTCGCCGCCATGGTGGCCCACCTGGCCGGCCCCGGCGGCCGGTACGTCACCGGCACCGCGCTGTCGGTCGACGGTGGCTACGCGGCCTGAGCCGGCCGCCCGGACCCGAGGAGCATCCATGGCATGGCTCGTGCTGGCCACGGCCGGGCTGCTGGAGATCGTCTGGGCGACCGCCCTGCAGCGGTCCGACGGATTCACCAAGGTGTGGCCGACCGCGCTGGGCGTCGCCACCGCCGCGCTGAGCCTCGCGCTGCTGTCGATGGCGCTGAAGACCCTGCCGGTCGGCACGGCGTACGCGGTGTGGGTCGGCATCGGCGCGGTCGGGGTCGCGGTGGTCGGCATCGTGGTGTCCGGTGAGAGCGCGTCGGCGGCCCGCCTGCTGTTCCTCAGCCTCATCGTCGGCGGGGTGATCGGGTTGCGGCTGGTCGAGGGATGACGAGCGGACGCCGGTGCCCGACCGGGCACCGGCGTCCGGGGGCTTGCGGTCTCAGGCAGGCTCGATCCCGTACTTCTCCGCGGCGATCTCCATCGCCCGGGCCACGTCCTGCGGGTACTGCTCCGGCGACGGCGGCGGTTGGTCGTCGACGACGGCCACGCCGACCTCCGCGAAGAACCGTTCGAACCCGGCCGGAGCGAACAGCAGCAGCATTCTGCAGGCGTCGGAGCCGACGTTGCGGAAGCGGTGTGGCGTGCCGCGCGGGGTGAAGACGAAGGACCCGGCCTCGGCGACCAGCGTGCGCTCGCCCTCGGCCACCTCCAGCCGACCGTCCAGGACGTAGAAGGCCTCGTCCTCGCGGTGGTGCACGTGCAGCGGTGGGCCGCTCAGCGGCGGGATGACGGCCTCGGCCACCCCGAGACCCGGGCCGGTGTCCGAGACGCCGCCCTTGATCGTGTACTGGTCGCCGCTGAAGGCCCACACCCGCTCACCGCCCCCGGGGGGCACGTACGTGACGCGGTCGAGGACGTACTCCTGGAAGCTCATCGTGGCCTGCTCTCCTGCGGGGTCGGCGGACAACGCTGCCGTCCAGCCTCGGCCCGCGCGGGCCGCGGCAACCATCCCGTCTTCACGGGATTGCCCGGCACCACCGGACCCGGGTCGCCCCCGGCCGCGTCCCTCCATATCCCGCGTACTCGGGATCCTCGCGCCCCCGCCGCTCGATAGAACGGAGAGGTCGTCGAGCGCTGAGGAGATCCACCGGGATGACCGCCATCGAAGTGCCCGCCGACCGTCCGGCACCCGCTCCGATGAGCGTCATCGTGCAGAAGTACGGCGGCAGCTCACTGTCCACACTGGAGCGGATCAGGCACGTCGCCCGGCTCGTGGAGGAGAGTCACCGCTCGGGCCGGCCGACCGTCGTCGTGGTCTCCGCCCGCGGCGACGGCACCGACCAGCTGCTGGAGACCGCCCGCGCGGTAGGACCGGCGCAGAACCTGCGTGAGCTCGACCAGCTGCTCGCCACCGGTGAGGTGCAGTCGGCCGCCTTGCTGGCACTGGCGCTGCACTGCCTCGGCGTCCCCGCGGTGTCCCTGACCGGCGCCCAGGCCGGCATCCGGGTCGCGGGCAAGTACGGCGCCGGGATCGTCGCCGCTGTCGACACCGAGCGCATCCGGCGGGCGCTCCGCTCGGACATGGTCGTGGTCGTCGCCGGATTCCAGGGCATCGACGAGGCCGGCGACGTCGTCACGCTCGGCCGCGGCGGCTCGGACACGACCGCCGTCGCGCTCGCCGTCGCCCTCGGCGCGGTCGGCTGCCACATCTACTCCGATGTCGAGGGCGTGTTCTCCGCCGATCCCCGGGTCGTGCCGGACGCCCTGCTCCTGCCGGCCGTCGAGCCGGCGGTCATGGCCGAGATGGCCTTCGCCGGGGCCAGGGTCCTGCACTCCCGGGCGGTCGAGCTGGCCGCGCTCAACCGGATGGACCTGTTCGTCCGGAGCACCTTCAGCCGGCGGCCGGGGTCGGTCATCCTAGGACGGAGCAGCCGCAACATGCTCGAGGCCAGTGGCCACTCGGTGGCCGTCACCCACGACCTGGACGTCGCCCACCTGTCGGTGCAGGCGCCCGAACTGCGACCGGAGCTGGCCGCCGAGCTGCTGGCCGTGCTCGCGGACCGGGCGGTGCCGGTGGACATGGTGTCCTGGGCGCTGCTCGACGGCGGCACGGTACGGCTGGGCTTCGCCGTCCGCCGCAGCCAGCTGCGCGAAGCCCTCTGGGGCCTGCGCAAGGTGGTGATCCGGGTCGGCTGCCGAATCTGGACCGACGACCGGGTCGGCAAGGTGTCGCTGGTCGGCATGGGTCTGCTCAACCGGCCGGAGTACAGCGCGCGGATGCTCGCGACGCTCGGCGACATCGGCGTCGCGCCGGTGCACGTGTGCACGACCCAGCTGCGCACCTCGGTGCTCGTGCCCGAGGAGCGGGTGCTGGAGGCGGTGGCCCGCCTGCACCGCGCGTTCGAGCCCGACCGGAGCGAGGACACCGCCCCGGACGGCAGCCATCAGCTCACCGCCTGACCCGCGACCCGGATCGGCGGTACAGCGAGAGGACGGGACATGAACACGACATTCGGTGCGCAGGTACGACTGCGCCGCCTCTTCCGCGTCGGCGACGGGAAGCTGCTGATGGTCCCGCTGGACCACCCGGTCAGCGACGGCCCGGTGATTCCCGGGCGGGGCATGGACCGGCTGGTCGGCCGGCTGGCCGAGGGCGGCGCGGACGCCGTCGTGCTGCACCGCGGCGCGGTCCGGCACGTGCAGCACCAGTGGTTCGCCCAGACCTCGCTGGTCGTGCACCTGAGCGCCAGCACCGTGCAGGCCCCGGACCCGGACGCCAAGTATCTGGTGTGCAGCGTGGAGACGGCCGTGCGGCTCGGCGCCGACGCGGTGAGCGTGCACGTCAACCTCGGTTCGGACGGGGAGCGCCAGCAGGTCGCCGACCTGGCGGCGGTGGCCGACGGATGCGACCGGTGGGGCATTCCACTGGTCGCGATGATGTATCCGCGCGGTCCGCGGATCGCCGACCCGTACGACCCGGCCCTCATCGCGCACGCCGCCCGGCTGGCCGCCGACCTCGGCGCGGACGTGGTGAAGACGCTGCACCCGGCGACGGTCGCCGAGCTGGCCGACATCGCCGCCGACTGCCCGGTGCCGATCCTCGTCGCCGGCGGCCCCCGGCGGGACGACCCCGACGCGGTCGTGGACTTCACCCGGCAGGCGCTGCGGGCGGGCGCCGCCGGCGTGGCCATGGGCCGCAACATCTTCCAGGCCGCCCATCCGAGTGCCCTGGTCAGCAGGCTCGCCGACGTCGTGCACCCCGCGGCCGGCGCGGCCCGGGAACCCCAGCGGGACCTGGCGGCCGCTCACGCCTGAGCGCCCGTCACCCGCCCGAGAGGAGCGCAATGAAGATCTGTTGGCTGGACGTACGCGCGGTCGGCGACGACCGGAAGGCGATCGTGGAGGAGGCCCTGCACCAGCGGGTCGACGGCATCGTGTCGGCCGATCCGACGGAGCTGCGGGCGCTGCCGCCGAGCGTCCGCCGGGTGCTGCTGACCGGATCCGGGCCGCTGCCCGAGGACCTCGACGGAGTCGACACCGTGGTGCTGGAGGCACCGGCGGCCGAGATCGCCCGGCAGGTCCAGGCGCGCCCGGACCTCGAGTTCGGCCGGTACGTCGAGGTGGTGGACGCGGCCACCCTGGAGGAGGCGAGCGAGGCCGCCCGCACCCTGCCCTGGACGGTCATCCGCTTCGCCGACCCGACGAAGATACCGTTGGAGATCGTGCTGGCGGCCGCGGCCGCCGGCCAGGGCGGCATCATCACCGTGGTCGCCGACGTCGAGGAGGCGGAGATCGTCTTCGGCGTGCTGGAGCACGGCTCGGAGGGCGTGCTCATGGCGCCGGCGGCGGTCGGCGACGCGACCGCGCTGCAGGCCGCCGTCCGCGGCGGCACCGGCCACGTGGAGCTGACCGAGCTGACCGTGGAGGGCATCGCCCACATCGGGATGGGCGACCGTGCCTGTGTCGACACCTGCACCTACTTCCGGGAGGACGAGGGCATCCTGGTCGGCTCGCACTCCAAGGGCATGATCCTGGCCTGCAGCGAGACCCACCCGCTGCCGTACATGCCGACCAGGCCGTTCCGGGTCAACGCCGGGGCGATCCACTCCTACACGCTGTCCCGCGACGGCCGGACGCACTACCTCAGCGAGCTGGAGCACGGCAGCTCCGTCCTGGCCGTCGACAGCAAGGGCCAGACCCGCAACGTCACGGTGGGCCGGGTGAAGATCGAGTCCCGGCCGCTGCTGGCCATCGACGCGGTGGCGCCGTCCGGGCAGCGGGTCAACCTCATCGTCCAGGACGACTGGCACGTGCGGGTGCTCGGCCCGGGCGGCGCGGTCCGCAACGTCACCGAGCTGCGGGCCGGTGACCAACTGCTGGGCCACCTGCCGACCGAGGACCGCCACGTCGGCTACCCGATCTCGGAGTTCTGCCTGGAGAAGTGACCGGACGGAGACGCGGGCGCCCCGGGCCGTCGCCCGGGGCGCCCGCACGCGCCGGTGCCCCGCGTCCGAGGAACGCGGGGCACCGGCAGGAACGACCGGCTACCCGGGTACGGCGACGATGACGCTGGTGGGGGACGAGGTGGCCCTGGTCTCGACCATCCGCAACCCGGCCTCGTCGAACAGCGCCGCGAACTCCGCCTCGGTGCGGACCCGCCCGGTCAGCAGGGCCAGCATCACGATGTCCTCGACCTTGCCGAAGTGGGCCGTGTCGCCCTCCGGGATCACCTCGTCGATGACGATCAACCGGCCGGCTCCGTCCATGGCCCGGCGGATGTTGCGCAGGATGGTCACCGAGTCCTCGTCGTCCCAGTCGTGCAGCGTCCAGGACAGCACGTAGAGGTCGGCGCCGGCGGGGACGGAGGTCAGGAAGTCCCCGCCGACCAGCTCCACCCGGTCCGCGACGCCCGCCGAGGTCAGCACCTCACCGGCCTCGGCGACCACCCGGGGGAGGTCGAACAGCACCGCGGTCATCTCCGGGTAGCGCGGCAGGACGGTGGCCAGCAGGTGACCCTGCCCGCCGCCGACGTCGACCACCCGACGTACCCCGCCCAGGTCGTACGCGTCCAGGGTGGCCGAGTTGACCATGCGGGCCATGCTGCCCATCGCCCGGTTGAACAGCCGGGCCAGCTCCGGGTGCGCGCCGAAGTAGGACCACCAGTCCGTGCCGTACACGTGGTCGAACGCCGGTCGGCCGGTCCGGACGCTGTGCGCCAGCGCACCGAAGGCCTGCTGACGCTCCGGCAGGCCCACGTAGCGGGCCAGTTCCCGCATCGATCCCTCCACGTCCCGGCGCAGCGTCGCGGCCAGCGGGGTGAGCCCGAAGGTGCGCGGTGCCACCTCGGTGAACACGCCGAACGAGGCCAGTGCCCGCAGCACCCGGTGCAGCGCCGACGCGTCGGTACCGGTCCGCTCGGCGATCTCGCTCACCGGCAGCGGCCCGTCCCGGAGCGTGTCGGCGACTTCCAGCTCCGCGACCACGATGATCATCCGGCTGATCAGGGAGCTGTAGAGCAACTCGTACATCTGCACTGCCGGTGGGATCGGGTCGTCCGGACCCGCCCCGCCGGCCGGGGGCCGGGGACGTCCGCCGAACAGGCCGGACGGGCCGACATCGAGAGTGTGGGTCATGGTGTCCCTTCGGTCTGGTCCCCGGCCCGGATCGGGGCCCGGGACGTGCGGTCGGCGGCCGGGCCGCCGGTGCGGACAGCCGAGGGCCTCGATCCGTCCGCGGCCGGACCGCCCAGCAGGCCGGCGAGGTGCTCCCGCAGGTTCCGCTTGAGCACCTTGCCGGTGGGCCCGGTGGGAAAGTCGTCCGGACCGGTCGCGACGCGGGCGCCGGCGACCCGGGCCAGCCCCCGTGCGCTCAGCGCGGCGTTCACCGCCGAGGTCGGATCCACCGGCGGGGTCACCCCGGGCCGCAACACCACGGTCGCGTACGGCACCGAGACCGGGCCGTCCGGCACCGCGACCACCGCGCAGTCGGCCACCTCCGGGCAGCCGGCCAGCACGGCCTCCTCCATCGGCAGGCTGTACACCGGACCGTCGAGGGTGTGGATCACGTCCGGTACCCGGTCGAGGTGGAAGAACCGGCCTGCCTCGTCGCGCCGCACCACGTCCCCGGTCAGCCAGTAGCCGGAGAACATCGAGCGCTGGGTCAGCGCGGTGTCGTTCCAGTAGCCCGGGGTCACCGTGGGGGTGCGGACGCCGAGCCGCCCGGGCGTGCCCGGGCCCAGCTCGCGGTTGTCCTCGTCGAGCACGACGGCACGCCGGACGATGCCTATCGGGCGCCCGACGCAGCGGCCGTACTCGCTGGTTTCCGGTTCGCTGACCCGGGTGAACAAGGCCATGCCCATCTCCGAGGAGCCGAGCCCGTCGATGAACCGGGAGCCCGGCCGGGAGCCCCGTCGGTCCGGCCGGTGGCCGTGCCGGACGAGCGCCCTGATGTGCGCTTCGTGGGCGGAGTCGCCGGTGTTGATCCAGGTGTGCACGTCCGCGGTGGCCCGGCGGTCCAGGTCCAGGTGGGCCAGCTCGGCGTACGTCTGGGGGAACGCCACCACCACGGTCGGCCGCACCGCGCCCATCGCGGCGACGACGGCCGGTCCGGACAGGTCCGACATCACCCAGGTCGGCAACCCGCGCAGGGTGGCCGTCATCAGGTAACTGATGCCGGCCGAGTGGGAGTGCGGCAGCGCGGACAGCATCCGGTCGCCCGGTCCGGCCGGGAACCGCCACAGCCGGTGCCGCTTGCCCAGGAAGAACTGGCGGTGCCCGAACATGGTGGCTTTCGGCAGGCCGGTCGTGCCGGAGGTATGGCAGAGCATCACCGGGTCGCGGTCGGCGTGCGGGTACGGGTAGACCACCGGCAGGCGGTCGCCGGCCGACCGCGTCGTCGGCAGGTCGGCGTCCTCGGCCAGGAATCCGGGCGCCGGGCCGGCGGCGGTCAGCGCCCGGCGCCGCTCCGGCGTGGTGACGATCCCGCGCACCCCGACCCGGTCGAGGTAGCGGGCCGCGATCACGGGATCCATCCGCCCGTTCACCAGGGTCGGCACGGCACCGAGCGCGTTCAGCCCGAGGAAGTGCAGGAACGACGGGATCCCCTCGGCGCAGTAGACGCCCACCGGGTCACCGGCCCGGACCCCGGCCGCGTGATACCAGGACGCGTACCCGTCCCGGATCTCCCGCAGCCGCAGCAGACTCAGCGGCTGCGACCGCCCGGGGTCTGCCGGGTCCTGGGCCCACAGGTACGGACGGTCCGGAGCGGGGGCGACGGACAGCGTGCGGTCGAGGAAGTTGCCGACACCGAGCCGGCGGTCGGCGGCCAGTCGCATCCGGGCGGACACCGAGAGCCGGGCCGACGGATCACCGAAGACAGCATTGGTTCGCATCAGGCTCTCCAGGTAGGCGCGCGGGAGCCGGCCGGCGTGGCCGGGTCCCGGGCCGGACCGACCGGCGTCCCGCGAGGTGGGTCGAGCGACTCAGCCCTCGTAGATGGTCAGCTCGTAGCCGTCCGGGTCGACGAAGGCGAACTCGCGCCCGCAGGCTCCGTCACACGGCGGACGGCTGATCTCCACCCCGGCGTCGGCCAACTCCTTGGCCAGCAGGTCCGGGTCCTCGGCCTTGATCCAGACGACCACGCCCCAGCCGACCTTCGACACCGCGTCCAGGTCGATGGTCGCCTGGCGGACGGCCAGCTTGATCGGCCTGGTCTCGAACACGGCCGCGTTGGCCGGTCCGGGCGCCGTCGACGGCGGCAGGCCGAGCAGTTCGGTGTAGAAGCGCCGCGAACGCTCCAGGTGGTGCACCTGCAGGGTGAGGAAGTTGGGACCCACTGCGTTCCCGCTCATGGCTGACCTCTCTCCGGACGGTCGGGGACGTGCCCAGGTTGTCCCGCGACGCCGGCGGTCACATCCCGCGTTCGCGCGATAGCCGCCTGCTGGAGCCCGCGGCCCTCAGCAGCGGACGCGACGCCATTCACGCGGATACGGGATGCCTTCGCCGAGGCCGGCTGGACAGTCTGGCCGGGCCGATGGCAGCCGAGCAGGAGGTCCGTGATGCCCGTGTCCCGATCCAGCAGTGGCCTCCGGCGGCAGCTCGATGTCGCCGTGGTGGGTGGCGGCGTGCTCGGGCTCGCCGCGACCGACGCGCTGCTCCGCCGTGGCGTGGACGTGCACTGTTTCGAGGGCCGGCCACCCGGTAGCGGCCAGTCGGGCGGCCTGACCCGGAGCTTCAGGCACCGGCACGACGACGAGGAACTGGTGGCGCTGGCCGCGGAGTCGCTGCGTGGCTGGCGGGACTGGGAGCGGCGGTGCGGCCGGCGCCTGATCGGGCCCGAGGGGGCGGCCTACCTGGGGATGGTCGCGCCGGACGCCGCCGGGCTGCGCCGGCACGGGATCGAGCACCGGTGGGTGCGTCCGGCCGAGCAGGACTCGGTGTTCGGCGCGCTGGCCCCGGTCGACGGCCCGCTGCTCTCCGACCCGACCGCGGGGGCGATCCGCGCCCGGCGCACCATCGACGTGCTGGCCGGGTGGGTACGGGACCGGATCATCCCCGCCCACGTGCACGCGGTGAGCGTGCCGGGCGACGGCGACGGGGTGGAACTGCAGACCGCCGACGCGATCTACCGGGCCCGCTCCGTGCTCGTCTGCGCCGGGACGGCCACGCCGCGTCTGGTCGCCGGGGTCGGGCTGGACCTGCCGCTGTCCTGCGCCCTGCACGTACGGCCGCACTTCCGGGTCCGGGACGGCGGTGACGGCGAGCCGCTGCCGTGCTGGGTGGACCGGTCCGGGCAGTTCGGCGAGACAGTCTACGGCTCCCCGATCGGCCGCACCGGCCGGTACGTCGTCGGGCTGATCGGTGAGGGGGTCGACGTGCCGTACCCGGACGCCGCGCTGCCGCCGGGAACCGCGATGGAGGCGTACGTCCGTCGGGTCTCCGACTACGTCCGTGCTGCGCTACCGGGCCTGGACCCGGAGCCGGTGGGCGTACGGGTGTGCGTGATGAGCAAGCTGCCGGCCGGCAGCGACGCGCTCGGGGTCTGGCACACCGCCGGGGTGGGCGCCGTGGTCGGCCACAACCTGTTCAAGATGGCTCCCGCGCTGGGCGAACTGCTGGCCGACACCGCGCTGGGCGGCGCGGTCCCGGCCCGCCTGCGGCGCTTGACCGACCGGGCGCTCGGGGTGGCGGCCGCTCCGGTGCGGGTCGCCGGATGAGCGGCCTGGTCGGACCGGCGAGGGCCGGGACGGTCGCGGTCACCGGGGCCACCGGGGTGGTCGGCCGGCGGGTGCTGACCGAACTCTGCGCGCTCGGGGTCCGCCCGCGGGCGCTGCTGCGGCCGGGCCGGGCGCTGCCGGTCGAGCTGTCGCCCTCCGTGCGGCCGGTGCCGACGGACCTGACCGACACCGGGTCGGTGCGGACGGCGCTGGCCGGGGTGCGGACGCTGTTCCTGCTGACGCCGTTGCACCCGGAACAGGACGCGCTGCAGCTCGGAGTGCTGGACGCCGCCCTCGCCGCCGGGGTCGAGCACGTGGTGAAGCTGTCCGCGCTCGGGGCGGACCCGGCCGCGTCCGCGATGGTGCTCCGGCAGCACGGCCGGGTGGAGGCCGAACTGGTCCGGCGCGGGATCCGGCACACGGTCCTGCGGCCGAACGCGTTCATGCAGAACGCCACCCGATGGCTGGAGGGCGCCGGCCGGTTCGGGCTGCTGCCGATGCCGGTGGGCGCGGCCCGCGTGAGCATGGTCGACGCCGCGGACATCGCCGCCGTGGCGGCGCGGGCGATCGTCACCCCGGCCCACCGCGACGTCGCGCACGACCTGACCGGCCCGGCGGCGCTGTCCTACGCCGAGGTCGCCGGGATCCTCGCCGGTGTCCTCGGTCGTCCGGTGCGGTACGCCGACGTGTCCGAGGAGGAGGCCGCGGCGGCGATGCGGGTCGGCGGCACCCCGGAGTGGGCCGTTCGGGCCCGGCTGGAGCTGTACCGGACCTACCGGGCGGGGGAGGCGGCGGTGGTGACGACAGCGGTCGCCGACGTGACCGGACGGCCGCCGCGCCCGTTCCGGGAGGTCGCGGCCGAACTCGTCGGCGGCGGGCCGCCGCGGGCCTGGTGATGGCCGGCGTACTGGTGGTCGGCGGCACCGGCGTCCTCGGCCGTGCGCTGGTCCCGTTGCTGCTCGCCGACGGTCACCGGGTCACGGTGTACGCGCCGGCCCGCCGGTTGCACCTGCTGCCTGCCGGCGTCGGCCGGATCCCCGGTGACCTGCTGGCCTGGGACGCCGACCGGCGGCTGCGGGAGGTGCTGACCGGTCAGGACGCGGTCGTGAACGCGGCCGGGGCCATGCCGGCCGATCCCGGGTCGCCCGGGGCGTGGACCCCGATGGCCCGGGTGCGGCGGGAAGGCACCCGCGCACTGGCGCGGGCGGTGCGGTGGGCCCGGGTGCCGCGGCTGGTGCAGCTGAGCATCACCATGGCCTACCCGGACGGCGGGGACAGCTGGCTCGACGAGTCCACGCCGCTGGACCCGGACCCGGCGCGGGCCGAGGTGGTCGGTCCGGTGGCGGCGGCCGAGGATGCCGTGGGCCGCCTGCTCCCGGACGGCGTCAGCGTGCTCGTCCTGCGAGCCGCCCGGCTGGTCGGCCCCGGCACGTTCCAGGATGCCCAGCGGGCCGGGCTGCGGGCCGGCCGGCTGCCGGTGCGGGGGGACGCGGACCGGTTCGTCTCGATGGTGCACGTGGCCGACGCGGCCGCCGCCGTGGCCGCCGCCGTGGTGCGACCTTCGGTCACCGGCACTCTGAACGTCTCCGCCGAGCCGCTCCGGGTCGGTGCGTACTTCTCCGACCTCGCCCGGGCCGAGCAGGCCGCCGCCCCGCGGACCGAGCCCGACGCTCCGGCCGACCTGCCCTCGCACCGGGTCACCGCCCGGGCGGCGAGGGCCCGGCTGGGATGGCACCCGGTCTGCGACATAGTGCCGGCCCGCCGGGCTCCGACCGATCTCGACCATGAATGATGTCTTGCACCATTATCCGAACCTGTAGTTCAACGGTGGGTCTTTGGGCGAGCAGTGACAACGTCACCGTTCTTGCCTATGTTCGATTCATTGATGACACAGTGTTGAGGACGGTGCTCGGAGTGACACACCTGTACGGTCGAGAAGCCGAACTGGAGGTTGTGGAGGCAGCACTCGCTGCCGCCGACGGTGACGCGGGATGCGTCCTGGTAGAAGGACTGCCCGGCCTCGGCAAGAGCAGTTTCGTCGATGCGGCGGTCGACCGGGCCACCTCCGCCGGAGTCGGCGTGGCCGCCGGTCGGGCGCAAGAGCTGGACCGAGCGGCTCCGCTGTCCACTCTGCTGCGGGTTCTCAGCGAGGGACCGGCCACCGAGCCGGCCGTCGCCGACCTGCGCACCGCCGAGCCATTCGCGCCCGGGCTCATCGGCCGCCTCGACGCTCGGCTGGCCGGCCACGCTGGGCGCCGCCCGCTGCTGATCGCGATCGACGACGTGCATCTCTCCGACGAGATGACCACGTTGGCCCTACGGACCCTGATTCCGCGACACACCGCCGGAATCGTGTGGCTGCTGGCGCACCGGCCGCTGGTCGCTCCGGCACCGGTGCAGGACACGCTCGGACTGCTACTCGGCCACGGAGCCCGCCGGGTCCGGCTCGGCCCGCTGCCGGAGGCCGCGGTGGCGGAGTTGTCCGCCGAGCTGACGGGCGGTTCGGCCGAACCCGGGCTGTCGTCCCTGCTGCGCGGGGCCGGCGGAAACCCGGCGCTGCTGGTGCGGTTGCTGACGGCGTTGTGTGAAGAAGGCCGGATCGAGCTCGACGGTGACCGTGCCGAGGTGGTCGGCGTCCGGCTGCCCACGTCGTTCGTCGACGCGGTGAACAGGCGCCTGCAGGCCATCGCCCCGAATGCTTGGCCGCTGCTGGAAGCGGGCGCGGTGCTGGCCCGGCCCTTCACCGTGCACGAGGCGGCCGCGCTGCTCCGCCGGTCCGCGTCCTCGCTGCTCGGCGGCGTCGATGAAGCGCTGATCTCCGGGGTCCTCTGCGCGGTCGGCACGGACCTGGCATTCCGGCACGACCTGATCCGCGACGCCGTCCACGACGGGATAGCGCTCCCGGTCCGATCCGCGCTACACCGGGAGGCGGTCGGAGTCCTGCGGGAGGGCCGCCGGCCGGCGGCCGAGATGCTGGCCCACTCTGTCGCCGGCAACCGGCGCGGTGACGAGTTGGTCGGCGAACTGTTGGCACTCTGTCGCCGCCATCCCGCCGAACAAGGGCAGTTGATACCGGACGCGGTCCGGCAGCTGGCCGCGGCCGGCCGGGTCGGCGAGGCCAAGCGGCTCGTCGACCGGGCGGCGCACGCCGACGCCGACCCGTACGCCCAGGCCGAGACGATCCTCGCCCTCACCGACGTGGCCACCCAGGCCGGTCTCGACTTCGTGGTCGCCGACCATGCGCTCGAGGTGCTGAACGCCCACGGGCTTCCGGAGCCCGCCCGAGCGCAGCTGCTTGCCGTGCAGGCGCATGGATTGCTGCACTGCGGCGATGTCCGGGCCGCCGACATCGCCGGTGCGGAGGCGGTGACCGTGGGCCGGCAGACCGACGAGCCGGAGGCGCTGGTGATGGGAGCGCTCGCCCGTAGTGCGGCCGCCGAGGTGCGCGGCCGGCTGGAGTCGTCCCGGACGTACGCGACCGAGGCTGTCACCGCGGCCGACCACAACGACGACGACACCCGCCGACGGCACCCGCGGCTGTGGCTGGCAGCGGCGTTGACCGCCCTCGACCAGTTCGACGAGGCCGAGGAGACCCTCGCGGTGGGGGAGCGGGAGGCGGCCAGGCTGGGCAGCCTGTGGTCCGTCCCGCTCTGGCATCACCAGCGCGCACTGCTCTCCCTCGCCGCCGGCCGGCTGTCCGATGCCGAGGCCGACATCAGGGCGGGTCTGCGTACGAGCGTGGAGTTCAGCTCGCTGCGGGTGCGGCTGCAGCTGATGCAGGCCAGGCTGGCGATCCTGCGCGGCCGGCTGCGCGCGGCCGGCGATCACCTGCGCCGGGCCGAGCTGCTGACGGCGGCCGGCAACCGGGTCGCACCCGAGGAGCTGGCTTGGCCGCTGGCCGTGTTGCAGGACGCCGAGGGCCAGCCGGGCGCGGCCCTGACCACGCTCGCCGACGTCTACGCCACCCTGCCGGACCGGCTGCTGCTCCTGGTCAGGGAGCCGCAGGCCGCCCCGGCGCTGGTCCACATCGCGCTCAAGGCCGAGATGCCGGACCTCGCCGCGTCGGTCGTGGGCGCCGTGCGGCAATTGGCGGCCCGCAACAGGGGCACCTCGCTGACGGTGGCCGCGGCGCACGCGGCCGGCCTGCTCAGCGGTGATCTCAAGGTCCTGCGCGCGGCCGTGGACGCCGCCCGCCGGTGCCCGCGCCCCTTGGTCCGGGTGGCTCTGCTGGAGGACACCGCCCTCGCCGAGCAGTCGGCCGGCAACGCGGGCCGGGCGGTGACCTTGCTCAAGTCCGCCCACCGGCAACTGGTTCAGGTCGGTGCCGCCCGGGACGCCTCCCGGGTGGGCGCTGAAGTGCGCCGCCTCACCGCCGGGCACCGCCGGTCTGCCAAGGAGCCGGCCACCGGCGGCTGGGGCGATCTGACCGCGGCGGAGCTCCGAGTGGTCGGGCTCGTCGCCGAGGGCTTGACGAACCGGGAGGTCGCCCGCCGACTGTTCCTGTCCCCGCACACAGTGGACAGTCATCTGCGCAGCAGCTTCGCCAAGCTCGGCGTGGCAAGCCGGGTGGAGCTGACCCGGATCGTCATCACCCATGACGCCCCGTTGGCCGACCGCGGCACGGCCTGACCGCCGCACCATGGATCTGCACCTGCCGGGGACACCGGAATAGCCGCTCCGCCAGACGTGGCGGCGCACGGCGTAGGCGGCCCGGAGGCCGGCATCCAGTACGTACGGACTGAGTTCCCTTCTAGTGGTCGTTCCGGGTGATGCTCTCGGGGGTCGTGGCCGTCTCGGCCGGCGCTGCCCAGGACGCGAGCAGGCGCAGCCGCTCGGCGGACGGGGATCCGGGTTCGGCGGTGTAGACGAGGAGCACGAGGCCGGGTTCGGCGGTGATGGCGAGCTCCTCGTAGGCGAGGGTGAGCTCGCCGACGACGGGGTGGCGGAACCTCTTGGTGCCGCTGCCGTGGGTGCGGACGTTGTGGTCGGCCCATAGCCGCCGGAACGTTTCGCTGCGCGTGGAGAGCTCGCCGACGAGGTCCTGGAGGCCGCGGTCGTGCGGGTCGCGCCCGGCCTCGGCCCGCATGACGCCGACGCACATCTCGGCGAACAGGTCCCAGTCGGGGTAGAAGTCGCGCGCGGCCGGGTCGAGGAACTGGAACCGGGCCAGGTTCGGCGTGCGGCCGCCGGCGCCGAGGACGGGCGAGTAGAACGCCCGGCCGAGGGTGTTGGTCGCGAGCAGGTTCTGGTGCGGGTCGCGGACGAACGCGACGCCGTCGGTGATGGCCTCCAACGCCCACTGCAGGCTCGGCCGGGAGGCGGCCTTGGCCGGGGTGCGGCGCCGGGCGCGGCCCGAGGTCGGGATGCCGTCGGCCGCGCGGGCGAGGTCGAAGAGGTGGGCGCGTTCGGTGTCGTCGAGCTGCAGCGCCCGGGCGAGTGCTTCCAGGACGCCGGACGATGCGCCGGCGATCTGGCCCCGCTCCAGGCGGGCGTAGTACTCGACGCTGAGACCGGCCAGGGTCGCGACCTCGCTGCGCCGCAGTCCCGGGACCCGTCGGCTCCCGGTGGTCGGAAGTCCGGCCCGGTCCGGGGTGAGGCGGGCGCGGCGGGTGGTGAGGAACTCACGCACCTCCCGGCGAACGTCATGGCGGTTGTCCACCCCTCCGACCGTAGGCCGCGCCGGGCCGCGGTCCGAGCGGTGAGGGGTTCCCTGTCGGTGCACCCCTCGACAGTGCCTTCCTCCCACCGCCGGTGGCGGGTTTCCTCGACGCCGTGGGGCCGACCGCCCCGCGGGGAGAGCTACGGACAGGAGCGCACGGGATGCGTCAGGTCGTCATGCACGGACCCGGGGACGTCCGGGTCGAGAACCGCGAGGACCCGAGGATCGTCGAACCGACGGACGCCGTCATCCGCCTGTCGGCGACCTGCATCTGCGGCAGCGACCTGTGGCCGTACCGCGGCGCCGAGCCGGTCGAGGACCAGGTCATGGGGCACGAGTACGTCGGCGTCGTCGAGGAGGTCGGCCCCGAGGTCCGCACCGTGCGGGTCGGCGACTTCGTCGTCGGGTCGTTCTGGGCCTCCGACAACACCTGCGAGCTCTGCCGGGCCGGCTACCAGGCGTACTGCGTGCACCGCGTGCTGATGGGGACCCTCGGCACCCAGTCCGAGCGGGCCCGCGTCCCGCTCGCCGACGGCACCCTCGTCGCCACCCCCGGCATGCCCGACCCCGACCTCATCCCCTCCCTGCTGGCGGCCTCCGACGTGCTGGGCACCGGCTGGTTCGCCGCCGAGGCCGCCGAGGCCGGCCCCGGCAGGACCGTCGCGGTCGTCGGCGACGGCGCGGTCGGACTCCTCGGCGTCCTCGCCGCGAGGCAGCTCGGCGCCGAGCGCATCATCGCGGTCAGCCGGCACGCCGACCGCCAGGCGCTGGCCCGCGAGTTCGGCGCCACCGACATCGTCACCGAGCGCGGCGACGACGGCGTCGCCAGGGTCAAGGAGCTCACCGGCGGGCTCGGCGCCCACTCCGTCATCGAGGCCGTCGGCACCCAGGAGGCGGTGATGCAGGCGATCCGCTCCACCCGGCCGGGCGGTCACGTGGGTTTCGTCGGCGTCTCCCACGACGTCGCGATCCCCGGCGACGAGCTCTTCATGGCCGGGGTCCACCTCCACGGCGGCCCCGCCCCCGTCCGGAAGTACCTGCCCGAGCTGGTCCGGCTCATCTGGGACCGCACGATCGACCCCGGCAAGGTCTTCGACCTCACCCTGCCGCTGGACGAGGCGGCGAAGGGCTACCAGGCGATGGACCAGCGCACCGCCACGAAGGTCCTGCTCACCCTCTGACCGCCGACCCGCCGGAGGCGGCGGGTTCAGGCACCGGCGCGGGACAGGCGTTCGAGTGTCTCGGCTTCGGTGAGGTCCGGGACGGATCCGCCCGCCACGGCTTCCTTCGCGTCGACGGCGAGCGTCCACGCCGACGCCGCCCAGAACGCCTCGGTGTCATCGGGGGTCCAGGCCCGTGCGGTGGCCCGGACGTAGGCGGACAGGAACTGTTCGCTCTCCTGGACGGTGGCCGGCTGCCAGGCGTCGGCGGAGGCCGGGAAGATGGCGGCCGCGATCCCGGCCAGCACCGCCTCCGGCTGGCTGACGACACTGTCCCAGTCGTGCACGACCAGGAGCCTGCCGCCCGACCACCGCACGTTGTCCGCGTGCCAGTCGGCATGACCGATCACCCGCGGCGCCCGGTGGCGCCGCAGTCGTCCACGGCAGCGGGCGGCGGCGTCGTCGAGCCAGCCCGGCCCGGCCACGAGGTTCAGGTCCGGCCCGGCATCCGCGCCCGGCCACGGTCCCGGCCCGTCGTGGTCCCACGCCACCCACGACGGGGACGGTGACAGGCTGCCGACGGCACCGGCGGACGCCGCGATCCCGATCAGCGCGGCCAGGGCTTCCGCCGACCGGGCGGCATCGCCAGGGCTCCGCCCGCCGATCCCGCCGCCGCGTACCAGCCGCTCGGCGCCGGCGCTCCGCGCCGCATCCAGGGGCGTCGGGGGCACCAGCGGCTCCGGAGCCGGATAGCCGCTCCGCCAGACATGGCGGTGCACGGCGTAGGCGGCCTGGAGGCGCGGGGCCGACCGCCGCGTCTTGACGACCACCTCACGGTCATCGGCGAGCCTGACCCCGACCACCTCGGACAGCGACCCTGCCTCGAACAGGACCTCGGACACGGCCGAGCCGAGCCACCGCACGCACCACCGACCCAGCGGCTGGTCCACACCGGCAGCTGCCACGATCGTCATCGTCCTGCACGGCCCTGCCGCCCCGGCTGCGCGGGACCTGTGCGCGACGACCGGCACCGTCGACCAGCTCCGCAGGCGCGTACGCCGAGGCCGGGCACCATGCCGGTCCCACCGGTTCCCCCGCCGCCCGGTCGCCTACCCGATCAGGACGACAGCGTGCGCCCGCGCGCACCGCGGCACGAGCGGGAAATCGGCAGGGCGACTCGGCCTGCCGTCGGCCATGCTGCGGGGGTGGGTCACCGGGACGAACTGCGGGTGCCGGCGGCGGCCAAGGGCTGGGGTGGGCCGTCGTCGTGGCGGGACGTGGAGGAGCTGCTGCCGGCGGCGCTGGCCCAGGTCGCGGTGCGTACGCCCGCCGGTGCCGGCCTCGGCGTGACGTTGGGGTACGTGCCGTACAGCGGGTTGGGCGAGCGGGCGGGCGTCGACCTGTCCTGGGAGGTGAACGTCCTGCGTCGCGGTGAGGTGGTCTGGTACGGCAACGCCGGGCATCCCGCCGCGGCGGTGCAGGAACTGCTCGATGCCCTGGCCGAGGACGGGACCGCCCGGCCCGCGGGCGGGCATCTCCCGGCGGTGCCGCTGGAGCGAGGGTGGGCACCGCTGCTGCGGGAGGTGGCCCGCCTGTGCTGCCACGTGCCCGACGAGGACACCGGCCTCGAGCTGACCGTCCAGCGGGGACCCGACGAGCAGGGCGCCGAAGCCGCCGGGGCGGGCCGGTGGCACTGGACGGTGGAGATCCCCGTGCCCGGGATCGAGTACCCGCCCAGCCTGTGGCGGGCGGAGGGCCCGGTGGAGGTTCTGGCCACCGTCCTGGCCGAAGCGGACAGCTGGCTGGACGGCGAACCCGCCGGTCACCACGGTCCGTGACACACCCGGTGCCGGCCACCCGGCCGCGCCTGCTGCGCTGGCCACCTCCCGCGGTTCAGGACAGGTCGAGCTGGAAGTGCCAGACCAGGACGGGTGATCTGTCCCAGGCCGCGGACGATGCCGCGGGTACGAGCGGCAGGAGGGTCCACGGCCAGTCCGCCCAGTCGCCCACGGTGATCTGTTCGGGTGCGGTCGCCACCCGGTCGGCCGGCGCCGGCCGGGGTTCCTCGCACCGCCGGGCCCGCAGGCCCACGGGCAACGCGGCGCGCAGGTAGTCACCGGTGCTGTGCCGGTAGGTCGGTGCCAGGCCCGGCTCCCCCGCCGGACCGGGGGAGTGCACCACCGACCCCAGCAGCACCAGGTCCCGGTGCACGTCGGAGATCACCAGGTGACCACCGGGCTTCAGCACCCGGGCGAACTCCGCCATGACCGGCGCCAGCGCCGGGACGTGGACCAACGCCAGCGCGCACACGACCACGTCCACCGACCCGTCGGCCATGGGCAGCCGATCGAGCTCGCCCCGCAGGAAGCCGCCGTCCGGCACCCGGGCGCGGGCCCGGCCGAGCATGTCCGGCGAGGTGTCCACGCCGTGGACGCGGTGACCGCGGGCGGCCAGGTATTCCGCGTACCGGCCGGTGCCGCACGCGGCGTCCAGGACCACGCCGGCGGGCAGCGGATCGAGGATCTCGCGCATGACCGGCTCGTCGACGTCGAAGAGCGAGTTGCGCGGCTCGTCGTACGTTCCGGACCACCGGCGGTACGCCGACGGCGTGTCGCCGCGCCGCACGACCACGCCGGGATGGCCGGCGAGCGCCGGCTCGTCCAGCAGCCGGCGGACCTCGGCCAGCCGGGCGCGGACGAACTCCTCGTCGTGGTCGCCGGCCCACGCCCGCAGCAGCGCCAGCCCCTCGACCCCGAGCAGGTACGCCAGCGGATGCTGGTAGATCACCCGCCGACGATAGCCACCGGCTCCGATCCCGGCCACGGAGTTCACCGCGCGGCGGGCGGCATCGACACCCGACTCCGCGACGGTGTCAGCGGGCGAGGAGGTGCCAGCCGAGCCATGCCCAGGCGAGCACCACCGCGAGCCGGGCCGGCGCGCGCGCCCGGAGGGCGTCCAGCAGGTCGCCGGGTGCGACGAGCCCGAGCCGGCCCGCCCGGCCGGCGGTGATCAGCGCCGCCGCGGCGATGGCCAGGACGGCGAACCCGGCGATGGTCAGGCCGCGGGCGGTCATCGGCGGGCCACCCGCCAGCCCACGTACAGCCAGGCGCACCAGGCGGCGAACCGTCCGGGTCCGCCTCCGGTGACCGGGTCGAGGAGGAGCGAGAGCGTCGGGTGGTCCGGCGCGGCGACGTCGTACGCGGGCTGCCGCAACCAGGCGGCCAGCTCCCACGCGGCCCCGAGCCCGACCAGCAGCGCCCAGGCCGCCGCGGTCCGGCGCAGGCGCGGACCGGTCGGGCGCGGATCGGTCGGGCGCGGATCGGTCCCCGGCGCCGGTGCTCCGGGGCGGGGCCGGCGGCGGGTGGCCAGGACGAGCGCCGCTGTCGCCGGCAGCGCCACGGCGACGGTCGCGGCGCCGGTCAGCGGCGCGGTCGACGACGCGGCGGCGGCGTAGAGGGCGACGGCGACCGCGAGCGTCCCGCGGCGCATCGGGCCGGTCACTCCTGCATCCTGCCGGAATGGCCCTCGTCCCGGTGCTGATCGTGCTGACCGGCGCCAACCTGCTCACCAACCGGCTCGCTCCGCAGCTCTACCTGCCGGTCTGCATCGCCTCGGCGGGTGTGCTGCTGCTGCTCGGGCGCCGGGCCGGGCTGTCCTGGTCGCAGCTCGGGCTGGGTGCCGACCGGGTCCGAGCCGGGTCGCGCTGGGCCGCGGCCGCCGCCGCGGTCGTGCTCGCCGGCTACCTGCTGGCACTGGCGCTGCCGGCGACCCGGGCCGCGTTCGCCGACGAGCGGGCGGCCGGGCTGTCCGCGGCCTCGCTGGCCTGGTTCGCGCTGGTCCGGGTCCCGCTGGGAACGGTCCTGCTGGAGGAGGTGGGCTTCCGCGGCGTCCTCTGGGCGCTGCTCGCCCGCCGGCTGGGCACCACCTGGGCCACCGCGCTGTCCTCGGCCGCCTTCGGGGCCTGGCACGTGCTGCCCTCGCTGGGACTGACGACCGGCAACGCGGCCGCCGCGGCGGCGTTCGGCACCGGCGCCGCGGGACGGACCGGCGCGGTGCTGGCCGCGGTGGCCGGTACCGCGGTCGCCGGGGTCCTGTTCTGCGAGCTGCGCCGACGTTCGGGCAGCCTGCTCGCCCCGGCCGGCCTGCACTGCGCCACCAACAGCCTCGGTTACCTGATCGCCTGGGCGGCCGCCCGCTGACCCGCACCGCCCACCGGTCCCACCGGCCTGCGGGGGCGTCCGGCCACCGCGGACCGCACCCAGCCGCCGTGCGGTGTCCTGAACCGCGGGGCGGTTAGCATCGCCGCTGTGCTGCCGAGGACGGCTCCCACCACACCTCCCACCAGGCCGAGAACGACCGGTGCCGGGAGTGTCGGGATCGTGAGCGGGTGTTCGCCGATCCGCGGGCGCGGTGCGCGGTGACGGGGACCGAACCCGACGACGTGGCGCTCAGCAAATTCCTCGGCTACGTGCTGCGCCACCACCCGGATGCGGTCGGGATCGAGCTGGGCCCCGGCGGATGGGTGCCGGTGGACCGGTTGCTCGCCGGGCTGGCCGGGGCCGGGCGGGCGGTCGACCGGGCGCGGCTGGAGGCGGTGGTCGCCGGCGGGGAGAAGCGCCGGTACGAGATCGACGGCGACCGCATCCGCGCCGCCCAGGGCCACTCCCGGCCGGTCGACCTGCAACTGGAGCCGCAGCGGCCGCCCGACGTGCTGTACCACGGCACGGTCGCGCGGTTCCTGCCCTCGATCCGGGAGCACGGGCTGCGCCCGGGGCGGCGTACGCACGTGCACCTGTCCGCGGACGTGGCGACCGCCCGCGCCGTCGGCGCCCGCCGGGGCGAGCCGGTCGTCCTGCGGGTGGACGCGATCGGGATGCACGCGGCGGGAGAGGTCTTCCTCCGGGCCACCAACGGGGTGTGGCTGACCGGGCGGGTCCCGCCGGAGCGAGTGTCAGGCCTGTCGGTTCCTCCGTCGTGAGCGGGGAGCCGGGTGGGCGGCGCGGCCGTACCGGAGCCGGCGGCAGGCGTCCCTACCCGGGCAGGAGTTCGCGTACGGCGGAGATCATCAGGCCGCGCGCGCCGCGGTCGCGGGCGGTGGCGGCGTCGGCGGGGGAGGCGACGATGTGGGCGACGACGGGCTTGCCCACGGCCAGCACCGCCGACCACGCATCGGCCGGCGCGGCGATGTCCAGGCCGAGCAGGTCCCAGCTCGCCTGGCTCGCGGCCAGCGGGGTCGAGCCGTCGGCCAGGTCCCGCCCGTAGTAGTAGCCCCAGGTGCGGTAGCCCCGGGCGCGGGCGGCGTCGGCCCAGCCGGTCGTCGTGCAGTACGCCTTGGCGACGAACGAGTCGGTCGCCTTCGGCCCGGCGGCGTCCATCAGGGCCAGCAGCTCCGGGTAGTGGTCCGGCGACGCGGCCTTCGGGTCGACGAAGATCGTGTGGGTCTCGGCGTAGGCGGCGACCAGGTCGGGGAACGGCAGGTACGGCTGGTGGGTGGCGGACGTGTCGTGCGCTCCCGTGGGCCGGATCCGGTGGGTCCGGATCCGCGACCACGGGTGCTCGGCCGCCGCGAACCCGGTCGTGCCGGACGTACGGTCGAGGGTCGCGTCGTGCAGCCCGAACCACACCCCGTCGGCCGAGCGGGCCACCGACATCTCCAGCGCGTCCACGCCGAGCCGGACCGAGCGCCGGTAGGCCTCCATCGACATCTCCGGCCAGTCGGCCGACCCGCCGCGGTGGGCGATGGTGAACTCGCGTGCCGCGACCAGCTCCGGGACGAGCATCCCGCCCGGGTCGGCGTCCCGGGCCCAGCGCAGCGTGACCGGGACGCCCACCCCGACGGCCGCCAGGGCGATCCCGAGGCCCCCGGTGAGCACGGTCCGCCGGCTCACCCGGCGCGGTGGCCCAGCCGTCGACGCCATCGCACCCCGCCCCCCGTGCCCGTCGGCGCCCACGGCCGCGGGCGCCACTGACCAGTGTGCCCGGCCGGCGCCGTGACCGGGGTCGCGGCGGACGCGCGCGTCCCGCGGCCGGATCAGGTCTGGACGGGGCGCGGCGCCGGGGCCCGTGCGGGCGTGGTCGACCCGTGCCTGCGGACCAACACTCCGAGTGCCGCCATCTCGGCCGCCAGTGCCTTCCGGCCGGCCGGGGTGATCCGCACCCAGGTCCGCGGCCGCTTGCCCTCGTACCCCTTCTCGACCTCGACCATCCCGGCCTCGGCCAGCACCGAGATGTGCCGGGACAGGTTGCCGCCGGTCAGCTCGAGCGACTCGCGCAAATAGCCGAAGTCGACCCGCCGGGCCTCCGCGGCGATGGTGAGGATGCCGAGGCGATGCCGCTGGTGGACGACCTCGTCCAGGCCCCGGGTCGGGTGGGTCATCGAACCCGCCGGGCGCGCAGCCCGGCCACGGCCCCGCCCAGCAGCAACACGGCCGCGGGCGCCGCCAGGGCCGGCAGGTGCACGAAGCGGGCCTGGTCCGGATGAGCGACGAAGGGGTCCCAGCCGAGCCGGAACACCACGTTCTCCACGTTGTACGTGTTCGCGAGCACAGCGGCCACCGTGAACAGGACCGCGATGATCCCGAGCTCCCGGCTCCGCTCCTGCACGGCCAGTGCGAGCAACCCGACCGCGATCAACAACAGCGCCCGGTAGTCGTGCACCCAGAGCGGCCACAGGTAGCCGCCGAGGGGCAGCACGCCCGCGACCAGCAGACCGATGGCCAGCAGGGTCGCCGCGACGACCGCCGGCCCGACCGTGCCCTCGATGCCGATCCGCCGCCCGCACCGCCGGTACCACCACGCCGACAGCAGAGCGCCGCCCAGCAGCGCGACCGTCCAGTACGGCCCCAACCGCGGGTCGGTCTGGGTCCAGTACAGCGTCGCCGCCGGGTCTCCACCGCCCCGGACCTGCAGGCGCTCGACGTACAGCGGGGCGGAGCCCACGATGGCCAGCCCGAAGAACAGCAGCGGTAACCAGTAGACGTGCCGGTCCGCCCGCGCCCGCCTGCGCAGCGTCAGCGTGTCGGCCAGCAGTTCCTCGGGCGAGTCACTCATGCAGACAGGTTTGCACGCCAAACCAGTTGGCGCAACCGTTGAGTAGGTGGCGGCGACCCGGTCCGGGTCGCCGGCGATCGCGCGGTAGACCGCGATCGTCGGGCCGTACACCGTCTTCCAGTAGGCCAGCCAGGCCTCGGGCGAGGCGAACTGATCGGTCGTCACCGTCGGCACCTGGCTGGTGACCGCGCTCGGCAGCGCGGCCAGCGTGCGCCGCAGCGGGTGGTCCGTCCCCACCTCGTCGTCCCGGTACGTCACGACCAGCAGCGCCGGGATCCGCGCGATGCGCCGGCCCAGGAAGCTCAGCCAGTCCAGGGTCGCCTCGTCCGCCCAGTGCGCGTCCTCGACCACGACGACGGGGTGCGGGCCCGGTCGCCGCACCGCCGGGCGAACTCGCCCACCAGCGCGGACTTGCCGAGCTCCATGTCCGGATGGTGGGCCGCGGGCCCCCGTCGAGGTGCCGATGCGGGCTTTCACCTCAGCCGATGGTGGTGAGGCGGGTTTCGATGGCCGTGAGGCTGGTGGCCAGCTCGTCGAGGTGGCGGGACACGGTCGCGTCCAGCACGGTCTGGTTGGCGGTCAGCCGGTCGGCCGCCTCGTCCGGTGCCGGGCGCCGGCGGTGCCGGTGCAGCGCGTACGCGATGTCGAGAGCGGCGACGACGACCGCGGCGGTCCAGGCGGCTTTCGGCGCGAGGCCGCCGGCCGGTCCGTCCCCGTACGTGGGGTCGATCCAGGTCGTCAGGACGCCGGCGCCGGCCAGCGCGAGCGCGACCGGGCCGGCGACCCGCCACCGGCGGTGCACCCGGCCGTGGGCGAGCGCGAGCGCGGCGAGCACCGCCAGCAGGACGCCGGCGTGCACCGGCCACGAGGTGAGGTTCGCGGCCGCCACCGTGACCAGCAGGATCCAGCCGCCCAGGGCCGGGGTGAGCCAGGGCGGTGGCCTCATCCGACGTCCCGCAGCAGCTTCTCCACCGCCGCCAGGCGCTCGGTGAGCCGGCCCAGCTCGGCCGCGGCCTGCTGCTGGCCGGCGGCGCGCCGCTCGGCCAGCTGCCGGTAGCGCTCGCCGTCCGCCGCGCCGGCCCGCGCCGCCGCGACCCGTGCGCGGGCGAGCACCACGGCGGCGACCGCCACCCCGAGCACGCCGATCACCACGATCCAGGTCAGTGCCAACCAACCGTCACTCATGGTCAGGTTCCCTTCTTGTCAGTGGGCGGCCCGGCCGCCCGGCCCTCGGTGGCCCGCTCCGCCGCGGCCGCGGCTGCCACGGCGGCCGCGGTGACGTGCACGTCGAACGGGCGCAGCTCGTACCACTTGACGGCGCGGCCGTCCGAGCCGAGCTCCAGCGAGCCGGACACGAGCCCGGCCCGCTCGAGCCGCTCGAGGTGCATGTACAGCAGCGGACGGCTGATCCTCAGGTCCCGGGCCAGCGCGCTGACGTACTGGCGGCCGTCGTGCAGAGCGGCCACCACCTGGCGGCGGATCGGGTGCGACAGGGCCGTGAGGATCAGGGCCAGCTCCGACTGCTCCTCCGCCACCACCGGCTCCTGTCAGTCGATCTCTGCGCGTGTCAGTACAAACTTACACGTGCAAGCCGCCGGACCGGAAGGGCCCCCGACAATGCGATTGGCCAGTACGTCTCCCGCGCCGTGGCGTCCGCGGGCCCGATGGGTGGTGGGGGTCCGGGCGGGCAGGCTGGGGGTGTGCTGCTGACCGACCCTGCCCACCATGCCGAGCTGGCCGCCGAGTGCGAGCGGGTGCTGCGGTTCGCCGCGGCCGCCCGGGATCCGGCCGGGGGCTTCGGCCACCTGGACTCCCGCGGGCGGCGTGACCCGGGCCGGCCGGTCGAGCTGTGGCTGACGTGCCGGATGACCCACGTGTTCGCGATCGGCCGGCTGCTCGGGCTGCCGGGCGCCGACGAGCTGGTGCGGCACGGGGTGACCGCGCTGACCGGGCCGCTGCGGGACGCCGAGCACGGCGGCTGGTACGCCGCCGTCCGGCCGGCGGACGGGGCGGAGCCGGCGGACGGGGCCAAGCAGGCGTACGGGCACGCGTTCGTGGTGCTCGCGGCGTCCAGCGCCGGCGATCCCGCCCTGCTGGCCGAGGCGCTGGACGTGGTGGAGCGGCGCTTCTGGCGGGAGGACGACGGGCTGGTCGTCGACGACTGGGACCGCACGTGGTCGACCCTGGATCCGTACCGGGGGGTGAACGCGAACATGCACACGGTCGAGGCGTTCCTGGCGGCGGCGGACGTCACCGGCGACCCGGTGTGGCGGCGGCGGGCACTGCGGATCACCGAGCGGGTGGTGCACGGCTTCGCCCGGGAGGCCGGGTGGCTGCTGCCCGAGCACTACACCGCCGACTGGCGGCCGGTGCGCGACCACAACCGGGAGGAGCCGGCGCACCCCTTCCGGCCGTACGGGGTCACGGTCGGGCACCTGCTGGAGTGGTCCCGGCTGGCGCTGGAGCTGCGGGCCGCGCTGGGGGAGGCGGCGCCGGACTGGCTGCTGCCGGACGCGGTCGCGCTGTTCGACACCGCGGTCGCGAGCTGGGCGGACGGGTTCCCGTACACGGTCGACTTCGACGGCACCCCGGTCGTGCGGCAGCGGATGCACTGGGTGGTCGCCGAGGCGCTGGGCGCGGCGGCGCGGCTGTGGCAGGTGACCGGCGACCCGAGCTACGACGGCTGGTACGCGCGGGTCTGGGCGTACGCGCAGCGGCACCTGGTCGACCGCGAGCACGGCTCGTGGCGGCACGAGCTGGACCCGGCCAACCGGCCGGCGGCGACCGTGTGGGCGGGCAAGCCGGACGCGTACCACGTCGTGCAGGCGACGCTGATCCCGCGGCTGCCGGTGGCCCCGACGCTGGTGACCGCGCTGGCCCGCGGGGTAGGACCCGGGGCGTGACCTACGTGAGCGAGACCGGGGCGTTCGACCGGGACAGCGAGTACATCCCGACCCGGATCACCGCGGACGGCCGGTTCGGCTATCCGGTGGAGCCGGGGCGGTACCGGCTGGTGGTCAGCCGGGCCTGCCCGTGGGCGAGCCGGGCGGTGATCGTCCGCCGGCTGCTCGGGCTGGAGGACGTCCTGTCGATGGGCATCGCCGGGCCGACCCACGACGCGCGGTCCTGGACCTTCGACCTGGACCCGGGCGGCCGGGACCCGGTGCTGGGGATCGAGCGGCTGCAGGAGGCGTTCCTGGCCCGGTTCCCGGACTACTCGCGCGGGATCACCGTGCCGGCGATGGTCGACGTGCCCACCGGCCAGGTCGCGACCAACGACTACCCGTGGATGACGCTGGACCTGGAGACCGAGTGGGTGCCCTTCCACCGGCCCGGGGCGCCGGACCTCTACCCGGTCGCGCTGCGCGACGAGCTGGACGAGCTGATGCGGCGGGTCTACACCGAGGTCAACAACGGCGTCTACCGGTGCGGGTTCGCCGGCTCGCAGGAGGCGTACGAGGACGCGTACGAGCGGCTGTGGACGGCGCTGGACTGGCTGACCGAGCGGCTGTCCGGGCAGCGCTACCTGGTCGGGGACACGATCACCGAGGCGGACGTGCGGCTGTTCACCACGCTGGTCCGGTTCGACGCGGTCTACCACGGCCACTTCAAGTGCAACCGGCAGAAGCTGACCGAGCTGCCGGTGCTGTGGGCGTACGCGCGGGACCTCTTCCAGACGCCGGGATTCGGCGACACCGTCGACTTCGACCACATCAAGCGGCACTACTACGAGGTGCACCGGGACATCAACCCGACCGGGATCGTTCCGGTCGGGCCGGACCTGTCCGGCTGGACGACGCCGCACGGCCGGGAGTCCCTCGGCGGCCGCCCCTTCGGCGACGGCACCCCGCCCGGCCCGGTCCCGGAGGCGGAGCGGGTGCCGGCGGGGCACGGCGGCTGAGCGGTCCGGCCGGCCCGGGCCGGCCGGGCTC
>CADCTP010000315.1 GCA_902805565.1 uncultured Mycobacteriales bacterium | reverse complement strand
CACCGCCGCGACCTCGGCCGGCGTCCCGGGCCGGACGACCGCCCGGGCCGCGCCCCGCCACCGTCCGGTCCAGTCGACCTCGGCCGCCGCCCGCAGGTCGGGGTCGGTGAGCACGTGCGCCCGCCCGACCACGGCGGCCAGCGCGGACTCGACCATGGAACCTCCCGCGCGGCGGCCGGCGTGCGTACCGACCGCACGTCGTGTCTACCACCCCCGGCCGGCGGCCGTCGGCACCGCGGCGTCCGGGGCCGCCGGCCCCGGGCCCGTACGATGGCCCGCGTGACTTTCAGGGTCGGGGTCGTGACCTTTCCGGGGAGCCTGGACGACCGGGACGCCGCCCGCGCGGTCGCCGCGGCGGGGGGTGAGCCCGTCCGGCTGTGGCACGCCGACGAGAATCTGCGCGGCGCGGACGCCGTGGTGCTGCCCGGCGGCTTCTCCTACGGCGACTATTTGCGCTGCGGCGCCATCGCCCGGTTCGCGCCGGTGATGCGCACGGTGCTCGAGCGGGCCGCCGACGGCATGCCGGTGCTGGGCATCTGCAACGGCTTCCAGGTGCTGTGCGAGTCGCACCTGCTGCCCGGCGCGCTGATCCGCAACGACGTCCGCCGGTTCGTCTGCCGCGACCAGCGGCTGCGGATCACCGCCGCCACCGCCTGGACCGGCGCGTACGAGCCGGGCCAGCAGGTGGTGATCCCGGTCAAGAACGGCGAGGGCGGCTACGTCGCCGACGAGCGCACCCTGGACGAGCTGGAGGGCGAGGGCCGGGTGGTCGCCCGCTACCTCGACGGCAACCCCAACGGCTCGGCCCGCGACATCGCCGGGATCGCCAACGCGACCGGCACCGTGGTCGGCCTGATGCCGCACCCCGAGCACGCGATCGACCCGCTGACCGGCCCGTCCGCCGACGGCCTCGGCTTCTTCGCCTCGGTGCTGCGGACGCTGGTGGCGGCATGACCGGCGACACCAAGGTGATCGGCACCCTCGACACCGTCGAGCGGGCCGCCGACAGCCCGGACGAGCCGCAGCCGTTCGCCGACCTCGGCCTGGCCGCCGACGAGTACGCGACGATCCGCGACCTGCTCGGCCGCCGCCCGACCGCCGCCGAGCTGGCGATCTACTCGGTGATGTGGAGCGAGCACTGCTCGTACAAGTCGAGCAAGGTCCACCTGCGGCAGTTCGGCGAGAAGCTGCCGCCGAGCGACCGGCTGCTGGTCGGCATCGGCGAGAACGCCGGCGTGGTCGACGCCGGTGACGGCTGGGCGGTCACCTTCAAGGTCGAGTCGCACAACCACCCGTCGTACGTGGAGCCCTACCAGGGCGCGGCCACCGGCGTCGGCGGCATCGTCCGGGACATCCTCGCCATGGGGGCCCGGCCGGTCGCGGTGATGGACCCGCTGCGGTTCGGCCCGGCCGACGCCCCGGACACCGCCCGGGTGCTGCCCGGCGTGGTCGCCGGCGTCGGCGGCTACGGCAACTGCCTGGGCCTGCCCAACATCGGCGGCGAGGTCGTCTTCGACCCCTCGTACGCGGGGAACCCGCTGGTCAACGCGCTCTGCGTGGGCGTCATGCGGACCGGGGACATCCAGCGGGCGTTCGCCTCCGGGCCGGGCAACAAGGTCATCCTGTTCGGCGCGAAGACCGGCCGGGACGGGATCGGCGGCGTCTCCGTGCTGGCCAGCGCGACCTTCGACGACGCGCGGCAGAGCAAGCGGCCCAGCGTGCAGGTCGGCGACCCGTTCGCGGAGAAGGTGCTGATCGAGTGCTGCCTGGAGCTGTACGCGGCCGGCCTCGTCGTCGGCATCCAGGACCTCGGCGGCGCCGGGCTGTCCTGCGCGCTGACCGAGCTGGCCAGCGCGGGCGACGGCGGCATGCACGTGGACCTGGAGCGGGTGCCGCTGCGCGAGGCGTCGATGAGCCCGGAGGAGGTGCTGGCCAGCGAGTCGCAGGAGCGGATGTGCGCGGTCGTCTCCCCGGAGAAGGTGGCCGACTTCCTCGCCGTCTGCGAGCGCTGGGAGGTGCTGGCCACCGTCCTCGGTGAGGTCACCACCACCGGCCGGCTGGAGGTCGACTGGCACGGCGAGCGGATCGTGGACGTCCCGCCGCGCACCGTCGCCCACTCCGGGCCGGTCTACCGGCGGCCGATCGCCCGCCCCGCCGACCAGGACGCGCTGGTCGCCGACACGCCGGCCCGGCTGCCCCGCCCGGACGACCTGCGGGCGCTGCTGCTGCGGATGGTGGCCTCCCCCGGCCTGTGCAGCCGGGCCTGGGTCACCGACCAGTACGACCGCTACGTCCAGGGCAACACCGTGCTGGCCCAGCCCGAGGACGCCGGCGTGGTCCGGATCGACGAGGCAACCGGCCGCGGGGTCGCGCTGGCCACCGACGGCAACGGCCGCTACACCCGGCTCGACCCGTACGCGGGGGCGCAGCTGGCGCTGGCCGAGGCGTACCGGAACGTGGCCGCGACCGGCGCCGAGCCGATCGCCGTGACGAACTGCCTGAACTTCGGCAGCCCCGAGGACCCCGGCGTGATGTGGCAGTTCAGCGAGGCGGTGCGCGGGCTGGCCGACGGCTGCCTGACGCTGGGCACCCCGGTGACCGGCGGCAACGTCAGCTTCTACAACCAGACCGGCTCGACCCCGATCCTGCCGACCCCGGTCGTCGGCGTGCTGGGCATCCTCGCCGACGTCGCGAAGCGGACCCCGATGGGCTTCGGCGCGGCCGGGGACGTGGTGCTGCTGCTCGGCGCGACCGGGGACGACTTCGGCGGCTCGGAGTGGGCGTACGCGGAGCACGGCCACCTCGGCGGCACCCCGCCGCCGGTGGACCTGGCCGCGGAGCAGGCGCTGGCCGCGGTGCTGCGCTGCGGGTTCCTGCGCAGCGCGCACGACCTGTCCGACGGCGGGCTGGCCCAGGCCCTGGTGGAGTCCTGCCTGCGCCGGGACCTGGGGGCCGCGGTGGCGGTGACCGGCGATCCGTTCGTCGCGCTGTTCAGCGAGTCGACCGCCCGGGCGCTGGTCACCGTGGCGCCCGGCGACGCCGACCGGCTGGCCGCCGTGGCCGGGGAGCACGGCGTGCCGCTGACCCGGCTGGGCACGGTCACCGCCGAGCCGACCCTGGCCGTCGACGGGGTGCTCGCGGTCGGGCTGGCCGAGCTCCGGGACGCGTCCGAGTCAACGCTGCCGCGCCTGTTCGACTGACCCGCCGCCCGCGCGTCACCCGGTCGGGGTGTCCCTCCGTGGGGCGACCTCTCTCGACGGCGTGTGCCCGGAAGGTTTAGTTTCCTGCTTGGTCGGTCCCGACCGGGCGTCCGTGTCCGGTTCCACGCAGCTTCGCGGCCGGTCGGACGAACGGAGTACCACCATGTCCGAGGCTCGGTCCCGCCGCGATTTCCTCATGCTCGCCGGCGGTGCGACGGCCGTGGCCGCCGGTGCCGCCGTCCTCGGGGTCGCCGGCCGCGCGGACGCCTCGCCCAGCGAGGACTTCCCGGCCGGGCTGACCGCCGTCGGCGAGACGGAGAAGGCGTTCACGTCCATCGACGGCGTGCCGATTTACTACGACCGCAACGGCTCCCTGCAGCGCCTCACCTTCTACTGCACCAACGGCTTCTACAGCCGGCTGGTGACCTGGAAGCGCCGGCTGGTCACCATCTCGGCCGGCGCCGGCTCCGCGTACTCCTCGCTGAGCTACTTCGCCTCCGCCGGCACCTACGTGAGCAAGCCGGGCGCGCACGGCCTCGGTCGCGCCATCGACATCGACCAGGTCGTCTGGTCCGGCGCCGCGAGCAGGCCGATCGACCGGGAGTACGCCAGCGGCACCCTGTCGGTCCGGCGCCGCTACCTCGCCCTGGACGCGGTCACCCGCGGCACCTTCCGCTACGTCCTCGACGGCTGGTACGACGCCGGCCATCAGGACCACATCCACGCCGACGACACCGCGCTGCCGACCATCTGCAGCACCGGCTCCCGGTCCGACACCGTCTTCGTGCAGGCCACCTGCAACGCGTTCACCGGCACCGCGCTGACCGTGGACGGCGTCTGGGGGTCGCGGACGGGCGACGCCTTCAAGGCCGCCTCCGCCCGGCTCGGGGTGACCGGCGACCCGCACACCAGCTCGGCCGCCTGGCTCGCCTGGACCGAGCGGGCCGCCGCCCGCGGCTTCGCCAACCTGGCCTTCTAGACCGCGGCACGGCGCCCCGGCCGGCCGGACGGGTACGGTGCGCCGGTGGCAGCACGGCGGGTGGACGCGGCGCGGGCCGGCGCGGCCGTGCTCGCCCAGGCCGACCTGATCCTGGCCTGGCTGTCGACCCAGCCGCCGTCGGCCTGGCGGCGGCCCTCGGCGCTGCCCGGCTGGACGGTCGCCGAGCTGGTCGCGCACCTGGTCGTGTCCCAGCGGAACCTGACCCTGGTCCTCGGCCGGGCGGTCGCCGACAAGCCGACCACCCTGGACGGGTACGTCGCCGGCTACGCCGACGCGGCCGGCCAGATCCTGGAGCGGGGGATCGCCGGCGCCGCCGGCCGCGACCCGGCCGAGATCCTGGCCGACCTGTACGACGCCACCGACGCGGCCCGCGCGGCGCTCGCCGACCCGCCGACCGCCCGCGCGGTGGCCGGTCCGCGCGGTCCGCTGTCGCCGGCCGACTGGCTGCTGACCCGGGCGGTCGAGCTGGTCGTGCACGCCGACGACCTGTC
>CADCTP010000314.1:2177-13939 GCA_902805565.1 uncultured Mycobacteriales bacterium | reverse complement strand
CTGACCGCGCGGCCGCGGACCGGCCCGACCGCCGACCGCCGACGCGCTGGTCCGCGCCCACGGCGACCACCCGCTGCTGCCGGCCCCCCGCCTTCCGCTGACGGCCGCTGACGACCTCCCGCCGGCCGGCGCCTCAGACCGCGTGGACGGTCAGCAGCAGGGCCTGCTCGGGGACCAGGACCGGCATCGGCAGGCCGACCGTGGCCAGCACCCGGCCCGGCAGCGTGACCCCGGCGGCCAGCCAGGCCGGCGGCGTGAGCTGGACCGCGACCGGCTCCCCGGCCGGGTACGCCGCCGCCACCCGCCAGGCCCGGTCCGGGTCCAGCCCGGGCAGCAGCGCCGGCTCCGGCACCACGGTGGCCGAGCTGCCCAGCTGCACGTACGCGTACAGGGCCCGGTCGGCGCCGACCACCCCGTGCACCCAGGACGCCGGGTCGGCCCGGTCGGCGCGGACCACCGTGCCGCCGTGCAGCACGTCCCGCCACTCCCGGGCGAAGGCCAGCCAGGCCGCGACCGCCTCCCGGTCGGCGGCGGAGGCGGCGGTCAGGTCCCACTCGATGCCCTGGTGACCGAACAGCGCGGTGGCCGCCCGGAACGACAGCGACTGGGTCCGCCCGGTGGTGTGCGACCGCGGCGGCCCCACGTGCGCGCCGATCAGCTCGGGCGGCAGGAACACGCCGGTCCAGCGCTGGATCGACTGCCGCTCCAGCGCGTCGTTGCAGTCGCTGGCCCAGACCCGGTCGGTGCGCTGCAGGATCTCCAGGTCGACCCGGGCCCCGCCGGACGCGCAGCTCTCGATCTCCACGCCGGGGTGCCGGGCCCGCAGCTCGTCCAGCAGCCGGTACGCCGCGAGCGTCTGGGTGCGCACGCCGGGCCGGCCCGAGGCCCGGCCGGCGTCCACGAGGTCCCGGTTGTGGTCCCACTTCAGGTAGTCGATGTCGTACTCGGTCAGCAGCGCGTCCAGCCGGCCGAGCAGGTGGTCGAACACCGGCGGGTGGGCGAGGTCGAGCACGAGCTGGTCGCGGGCCAGCACCGGCAGCCGGCCGTCGGCGGCCAGCACCCAGTCCGGGTGGGCCCGGAACAGCTCGGAGTCGGGGTTGACCATCTCCGGCTCGACCCAGAGCCCGAACCGCATCCCCGACCCGGTGACGTGGTCGATCAGCGGGCCCAGCCCGGCCGGCCACACCGCCGGGTCGACCGTCCAGTCGCCGAGCCCCGCGGTGTCGTCCCGGCGGCCGAGGAACCAGCCGTCGTCGAGCACGAACCGCTCCACCCCGGCCCGGGCGGCGGCGTCGGCGAGCCCGCGCAGCCGGTCCAGGTCGTGGTCGAAGTAGACGGCCTCCCAGACGTTGAGGGTGGCCGGCCGGGGCGCGGGCGGGTGGCCCGGCCGGGCCCGCAGCCAGCCGTGGAAGGCGGCCGAGATCCCGTCCAGCCCGGCCGCGCTGTACGCCGCGCACAGCCACGGCGACGCGTAGCTCTCCCCCGGGGCCAGGATCACCTCGCCCGGGTGCAGCAGCTCGCCGCCGCCGAGCCGGGCCACCCCGCGCGGCGACCGCTCGGCGTACGTGACGTGGTCGCCGCTCCAGGCGACGTGCACCGTCCACACCTCACCGGACCGGAACCCGAACCCGGGCGTGCCGGCGCACAGCCCGATCGTCGCGTCGTGCCCGGTCCGCCCGGCCCGGCTCTCCCGGACCCAGCCGCCCATCGCCAGCGGGTGCCGCTGCGGCGCCCGCTCCCGGCACCACCGCCCGGTGAAGTCGAGCAGCTCGGCCGCCCGGGCCGGCAGCGGCAGCGCCACCCGCAGCCCCTCCAGCCCGTACGGCCCGGTGCCGGTGTTGGTGAGCACGTGCCGGATCCGCAGCAACCCGGCCGGGGCCAGCCCGACCTCGGTCCGCAGCTCCAGCCCGGCGCCGGGGTCGGCGGCCCGCAGCACCACCGTGTCCCCGTCCCGGGTGACCGACGGCGGGCCGAACAGCGGCGAGAAGTCCCGCCCGCCGCGGGACCCGAGCAGCCCGGGCCGCCCCGGGTCGCCGCCGGCGTACGCGGGCAGCAGCCCGACGGCGACCGGCTGGTCCTGGCCGCCGCGGGGGACGGCCGGCCCGGCGCCGTCGGCCACCGCGGCCAGCGCCGCGGCGTCCAGGTCGCCGAGGTCGGGACCCCAGTGCGGGACGGTGACCGGGCCGGGCCCGCGGGCGTCGAGCAGCAGGCTGGCGCCCGCCGCCCGCAGGTGCACCAGACCGGTCATCCCTTGTTGGCTCCCAGCGTGAGGCCGCCGACGAACTGCTTCTGCAGCACGAAGTACACCAGCACGGTGGGCAGGGCGATGATGACCGCCCCCGCGGCCAGCAGGTTGTTGTCGGTGAAGAACTGCCCGCGCAGGTTGTTCAGCGCGGAGGTGATCGGCCGCTTGTCGCCGGTGTTCATGAGCACCAGCGCCCAGAGGAAGTCGTTGTAGATCCAGGTGAACTCCAGCGTCGCCAGCGCGGCCAGCGGGGCCCGGCACAGCGGCATGGTGATCGTCCAGTACTGCCGCCAGACCCCGGCCCCGTCGACCAGCGCGGCCTCGGTCAGCTCGTGCGGCAGCGACTCCATGTAGTTCGTGAGCACGAAGGCGCAGAACCCGATCTGGAACGCGACGTGGATCGCGATGACACCCCAGTAGGTGTCGTAGATGAACGCCTGCCGGTCCAGCACCCAGTCCTGGTCGTCCCACAGCCGGTACGCCTGGTAGAGCGGGGTGACCAGGATCTGCTGCGGGAGCAGGTTGCCCGCGGTGAACAGGATCAGCAGGCCCTTGCGCCCGCGCACCCGGAACCGGGCCAGCCCGAACGCCACGAACGAGGACAGCAGCAGGATCAGCACCAGCGCGGGCAGCACGATGATGAGCGTGTTGAGCAGGAACCGGACGACCCGCGACTGCTCCCAGGCCGCCGCGTAGTTGTCGAAGGTCAGCCCGCGCGGGAAGGAGAAGTAGCCGTACTCGGCGGTCTCCGCGTACGGCCGCAGCGACGTGTAGACCGCGTACAGCAGCGGGAACAGGAACAGCAGCGAGGTCAGCGCCAGGAACACGTGCAGCAGCACCCGGCCCGGGGTCAGCGGCCGGCGCCGGCGTACGACCGGCCGGTCGGGGGCCCGCTCGGCGGTCTCCACTGCCGTCATCGCCGCTCCTCCCGGAAGACGTTCACGGTGTAGATGCCGATGAAGACGGTGGAGATCACCAGCATGATCGAGGCGATCGCCGAGCCGTACCCGATCCGGCTGGCCTCGCCGATGATGTTCTGGGTGACCAGCACGGACAGCAGCTCCAGCCCGTTGCGGCCGCCGTTGATCACGAACACCAGGTCGAAGGCGCGCAGCGACTCGATGACGGTGATCACCAGGACCACGATGTTGACCGGGCGCAGCGCCGGGAAGACGACGTAGCGGAAGGTCTGCCAGGCGGTCGCGCCGTCGATGGCCGCGGCCTCCTTGATCGTCGGGTCGACCCCCTTCAGCCCGGCCAGGTAGAGGATCATCATGTAGCCGACGTGCCGCCAGCTCGCGGCCAGCAGCACCGCCCACAGGTTGATGTCGGGGTTGCCGAGCCAGTCGACCGGGTCGGCCCCGAAGCGGGTGATCACCGCGTTGACCAGGCCCTGGTCGGTCGAGTAGATCAGCTGCCAGATGAAGCCGACGATGGCCAGCGACAGCACGACCGGCAGGAAGATCGCGCTCTGGTAGATCCGCGTGCCGCGGATCTCCTTGTCCAGCAGGGTCGCCAGCAGCAGCCCGATCGGCGTCGGGATGAGCAGGAAGAACGCCAGCCAGAGCACGTTGTGCCAGAGCGCCGGGAAGAACGGCGGGTAGATCGTGAAGATCTCCCGGTAGTTGCGCAGCCCGACCCAGCTGATCGTGTCCAGCCCGATGCCGTCCCACCGGGTGAAGGACAGCCCGACCGAGGCCAGCGCCGGCAACCAGACCAGCAGCACGCTGATCGCCGTCGGGACCCCGATCATCAGGCCGAGGACGAGCTTGTCGCGCCGGGTCCACCGGTTCGCGGACCGGCGCCGCCGGGGTCCCGGCGGGCCGGCCGCCGGGGTGTCCCGGGCGGGCACTTCGGCCGTGGTGACCGCCACCGATCCCCCTAGTTCGTGTAGATGGACTTCTTCTGCTCTTCCATCGACTTGGCGATCGAGGCGGCGTCGGCCGGGTTCTTGATGAAGTTCTGGAACGCCGGGATCGCCACCGTGGAGGCGAAGGTCGGGTCGGCGTCCCGGTCCAGGAACTGGGAGATCGACTTCGCGCCGCCGATGAGCTCGGCCGCCTTCTTCTGCAGCGCGTTGTACTTCGAGGTGTCGACGTCCTTGTGCACGCCGACGTCGTTGGGGTCGGTGGCCAGGTAGGCGTTCTCCGCCTCGGCCGAGCCCAGGTACTCCAGGAGCTTCTTGGCGCCGTCGGCGTTCTTCGGCCGCTTGGCCATCATGAAGCCGTCGATCGGGGCCTCGACCGCGTCCGCGCCGACGGCCGGATCGACCTCGGGGAACGGGAAGAAGTCGAGGTCGTCCCGCTCGGCGCCCTCCTTGAACTGCTGGCCGACGAACGTGCCGAGCAGGTACATCCCGGCCTTCTTCTGGGCCACCGACTGGGCGGCCTCCTGCCAGGTGCGGCCGAGCGAGTTCGGCTGGCTGATCTCCAGCACGCGCCGCCAGGTGTCGAAGACCGCCGCCACCTTCGGGCCGTCCCACGCCTCCTTGCCGGCCATCAGGTTGACGTGGAAGTCGTACCCGTTGATCCGCATGTTGAGGTAGTCGAAGGTGCCCATCGCCGGCCAGCCGTCCTTGTCGGCGAAGGCCAGCGGCGCGAGGCCGTCCTTCTTCATCGCGGCGCCGAGGGTGATCATGTCGTCCAGGGTCTTGGGGATCTCGTAGCCCCCCGACTCGAAGACGCTCTTCCGGTAGTGCACCGCCCACGGGTAGTTGTAGAGCGGGACGAAGTACTGCTTGCCGTCGTCGCCGGTGGAGGCCTTCTTGATCGCGTCGCTGAACCCGCCGCCGATCTTGTCCCAGACCTCGGAGACGTCGCTGACGAGGCCCTTCTTGGCGAAGAACCGCATCCGGTAGCCGGCGAACCAGGTGAAGACGTCGTCCGGGCGGCCCTGCAGGTAGTTGTTGATCTGCTCCTGGAACGTGTTGTGGTCGACGGTGTTGACCTTGACCGTGCCGCCGTCGTACGCGGCGAAGGTCGCCTCGAACGCCTTCTTCGGCACCTCGTCGGAGGCATTGGAGCCGAAGCTCACCTCGCCGGTGGCGTCGCCGCCCCCGCCGCCGCCACCGCCGCTCGAGGACGACCCGCCGCAGCCGGCCAGGCCGGCCGTCCCGACGGCGACCACGCCGGCGCCGAGGAACAGCCGCCGGTTGAACACGGCCGACAGGGCGGACTCGGCGGAGGTTCGATCACCCATGATGGCTCCCTCGAAAGCGGACAGAATCGAACGTAGATCACCAGGATCGACCGTCAGTGAAGTAGCGGTCGCCACGCGCTGTCAATGGGCTGGTCCTGGTGGTCGCCAAAAGTGCGACGTTGCAACGTTTACCGTTACGGAATCGTTGCGGCCATGCTTCCCGGTCGCCTGTTCGTGGAGTTTTGTGCGGAGCTGTTGACTATCTGGTGCCTGCTGAGCAGGCTTGTGTCGTGACGACACCGGGGCCGTGGTCCGCGCCGCACGTGCCGTGGTTCGGCGGCGACTACAACCCCGAGCAGTGGCCCGAGGACGTCTGGGTCCGCGACGTCGAGCTCATGCGCGCGGCCGGCGTGACGCTGGCGACCGTCGGCGTCTTCAGCTGGGCCCGGCTGGAGCCCCGCCCCGGCGAGTACGACCTCGACTGGCTGGGCCGGGTCCTGGACCTGCTGCACGGCGGCGGGATCGCGGTCGACCTGGCCACCGCCACCGCGTCGCCGCCGCCGTGGCTGGCCCGCCTCGACCCGGCGTCGCTGCCGGTGCGGGCGGACGGCTCCCGGCTGTGGCCGGGCAGCCGCCAGGCGTACTGCCCCTCCTCCACGACCTACCGCGAGCGGTCGCTGGCCCTCGTCGAGCGGCTCGCCACCCGGTACGCCGACCACCCGGCACTGGTGCTCTGGCACGTCGGCAACGAGTTCGGCAACCACGTCGCCGAGTGCTTCTGCGACCGCAGCGCCGAGCGGTTCCGGGAGTGGCTGCGCGACCGGCACGGCGGGATCGAGGCGCTGAACGCGGCCTGGGGCACGGCGTTCTGGTCCCAGCACTACTCCGACTGGGCCGAGGTGCTGCCGCCGCGGGCGACGCCGACCTTCGGCAACCCCGGCCAGGCGCTGGACTGGCGCCGGTTCTGCTCCGACGAGCTGCTGGGGCACTACCTGGCCGAGCGCGACCTGCTGCGCCGGCACTCCGCCCTCCCGGTGACCACCAACTTCGTCGGCTTCTGGCCGGAGCTGGACTACTCGTCCTGGGCGCCGCACCTGGACGTGGTCTCCCAGGACACCTACCAGGACCCGGCCGACCCGCGTACGCACGTCGACGCGGCGATGGTCTGCGACCTGATGCGCGGCCTCGGCGACGGCCGGCCGTGGCTGCTGATGGAGCAGACCACCGCCCGGGTCAACTGGCGCGAGCGGAACGTGGCCAAGCGCCCCGGGCAGTACCGCGCCTGGTCGCTGCAGGCGGTGGCCCGCGGGGCGGACGCGGTGCTGCACTTCCAGTGGCGGCAGTCCACGGCCGGCGCCGAGAAGTGGCACTCGGCGATGGTGGGCCACGACGGCGAGCCGCGGGCGGACGTCGCCGCGCTGGGGGCCGAGCTGGCCGCGCTGACCGGCGTGACCGGGCAGCCGGTGCACGGCCGGACCGCGCTGGTCTTCTCCTGGCCGTCCTGGTGGGCGCAGGCGCAGCCGGCCCAGCCGGCCGCCGAGCTGGACCACCTCACCGAGGCCCGCCGCTGGTACGCCGGCACCTGGGACGAGGGCCTGACCGTGGACGTCGTCCGTCCCGGCGCCGACCTCACGGCGTACGCGCTGGTGGTGCTGCCGACGGTCTACCTGCTGGCCGACGCGGAGGTCGCCGCGCTGGAGGCGTACGTGGCCGGCGGCGGGACCCTGGTGGTCGGCTGCTGGTCGGGGCTGGTCGACGACCGGGACCAGGTGCCGGTCGGCCGCTACCCGGCCCGGCTGCGCGACCTGCTCGGCGTCACCGTGCTCGAGCACCTCCCGCCGGCCGGCCCGGTCACGGTGGAGCTGGCCGGCGACCGGCACCAGGTGGCCGTGTGGTCCGAACGGCTGGCGCCCGACCCCGGCACCGAGGTCCTCGGGTCGTACGCCGGGGGCGAGCTGGACGGCTGCCCGGCGGTCACCCGGCACGGCCGGGTCTTCTACGCCTCCGCCCCGCTGCCGCCGGCCGGCACCCGGGCGGTGCTGGCCGCGGCGGCCGCCGCGGCCGGGGTCGGGCCGGCGCTGGCCGGGCTGCCGCCCGGGGTGGAGGCGGTCCGGCGGGGCGACTCGCTGTTCCTGCTCAACCACACCGACGCACCGGTGGAGCTGGTCGTCGGCGGCGAGCCGGTCCGGCTGGCGGCGCGGGACGCGGTGGTCCGGAGGGCGCCGTGACCGCGGCCGCCCGCGGGGTTGGACGGGCGGGGGACGGGAATCGTCCGACCGCTTCGTCCCGGTCCGGAGGTGGTGCCTGATGCTCGCGCGGCAGCGCCAGGCCCGCATCGTGGACGAGGTGCGCCGGCACGGCGGGGTGCGGGTCAGCGACCTGACCAGCCTGCTCGACGTCTCCGACATGACGGTCCGCCGGGACCTGGAGGAGCTGGACCGCCGCGGGCTGCTGCAGAAGGTGCACGGCGGCGCGGTGCTGGCCAGCAACAGCGCCGAGGAGCCCGGCTTCGAGGCCAAGTCGGTCCGGGAGCGGCGGGAGAAGGACGCGCTGGCCGAGGTCGCGGCCGGTCTGGTGCGGCCGGGCCAGGCGCTCGCGGTCAGCGCCGGCACCACGACCCGGGCCCTGGCCACCGCGCTGTCCGCGGTCCCCGGCATCACCGTGGTGACCAACTCGGTGCGGGTGGCCGAGGCGTTCGAGCCGACCGCCGGGTCGGGCGCGCAGACCGTCGTGCTGACCGGCGGGGTGCGGACCCCGTCCGACGCGCTGGTCGGCCCGCTGGCCGACGCGGCGATCCGGTCGCTGCACGTGGACGTGCTGTTCCTCGGGGTGCACGGGATGGACCCGGTCGCCGGCTTCACCACCCCCAACCTGGCCGAGGCGGAGACCAACCGGGCGTTCCTCGCCCATGCCCAGAAGGTGATCGTGGTGGCCGACCACACCAAGTGGCGGACGGTCGGACTGTGCTCGTTCGGTCCGCTGTCCGCGGCCGACGTGCTGGTCACCGACGACGGAATCGACCCGGAGGCGCGGATGCTGCTGGAGGAGACGGTGGGCGAGCTGGTCCTCGCCCCGGTCGGGCAGGCCGACGCCGGCCGGGTCGGGAAGGACGAGCTGTGAGCGCGCACCGGACCGAGACGACGCTGGCCGACGGCCGGACGCTCTACTACTTCGACGCCGAGCCGGGCACCGAGCGGGACGCGAAGGACCTGCGCGACCTGCCGGAGACCACGACCGCCTCGGAGATCCGCTGGGACCCGCTGCTGGACCAGTGGGTGGTCATCGCCTCGCACCGGCAGGGCCGCACGTTCCTGCCGCCGGCGAACGAGTGCCCGCTCGACCCGTCCCGGGACGGGCGGCACACCGAGATCCCGGCCGACGACTACGAGGTCGTCGTCTTCGAGAACCGGTTCCCGTCGCTGTCGACCGAGGCCGTGCTCGGCCCGGACCCCGACGGGATCGACGACGGCGACGAGCTGTTCACCCGGCGGCCCGGCGTGGGCCGGTGCGAGGTGGTCTGCTTCACCAGCGACCACTCGGCCGCGTTCTCCTCGCTGTCGCCGGCCCGGGTCGGGACGGTGCTCGACGCCTGGATCGACCGGACCCGCGAGCTGAACGCGCTGCCCGACGTGGAGCAGGTGTTCGTCTTCGAGAACCGCGGCGAGGAGATCGGCGTCACCCTCTCCCACCCGCACGGGCAGATCTACGCCTACCCGTTCGTGCCGCCGCGGATGCGCCGGCAGCTCGACTCGACCCGCCGGCACCGGGAGCGCACCGGCGAGTGCCTGCACTGCACGCTGCTGGCCGCCGAGCGCCGGGCCGGGACCCGCATCGTCGCCGAGACCGACCTGTTCACCGTGCTGGTCCCGCACGCCGCCCGCTGGCCGTACGAGGCGCACGTCTACCCGCGGCGGCACACCCCCGACCTGCCCTCGCTGACCGAGGAGGAGCGGGCCGACCTGGCCCGGGTCTACCTCGACCTGCTCAAGCGGTTCGACGCGCTGTTCCCGACGCCGACGCCGTACATCGCGGCGTGGATGCAGGCGCCGGCCCGGGCCGACCGGGAGCTGGCCCACCTGCACGCCCAGGTCTTCTCGGTCCGGCGCGCCGCCGGGAAGCTGAAGTACCTGGCCGGCAGCGAGTCCGGGGCCGGGGTCTGGGTCAACGACATCAGCCCGGAGCGGGCCGCCGCCGCGCTACGGGGAGAGCGGGACTAGCCGGTCGACGGCGTACCGGGGACCGGGCGGCCCCCGGAGGACCGATCGCCCGGAACGGCGGAAGGGGCGGCCCGGGGAGACCCCGGACCGCCCCTGAGAGGGTGTCGTGGACTTAGAAGTCCATGTCCCCACCGGGCATGCCGCCGCCGGCCGGAGCCGCGCCGGCCTTCTCCGGCTTGTCCACCACGACCGCCTCGGTCGTGAGGAACAGCGCGGCGATGGACGCGGCGTTCTGCAGCGCCGAGCGGGTGACCTTGGTCGGCTCGACGACGCCGGCCGCGGTCATGTCGACGTACTCGTTGGTGGCGGCGTTGAGGCCCCAGCCGGGCTCCAGGCCGCGCACCTTCTCCGCCACGACGCCGCCCTCGAGGCCGGCGTTGATGGCGATCTGCTTGAGCGGGGCCTCGAGCGCGACGCGGACGATGTTCGCCCCGGTCGCCTCGTCACCCTCGAGCTCGAGCTTCTCGAACGCGACGACGGACGCGTTCATCAGCGCGACGCCACCACCGGGGAGGATGCCCTCCTCGACGGCCGCCTTCGCGTTGCGCACCGCGTCCTCGATGCGGTGCTTGCGCTCCTTCAGCTCGACCTCGGTGGCCGCGCCGACCTTGATCACCGCGACGCCGCCGGCCAGCTTGGCCAGCCGCTCCTGCAGCTTCTCGCGGTCGTAGTCGGAGTCGCTCTTCTCGATCTCGGCGCGGATCTGGTTGACCCGACCGGCGATCTGGTCGGTGTCGCCCGAGCCCTCGACGATGGTGGTCTCGTCCTTGGTGGTCACGACCTTGCGGGCGCGGCCGAGCAGGTCGAGCGTCGCGTTCTCCAGCTTGAGGCCGACCTCCTCGGAGATCACCTCGCCGCCGGTGAGGATCGCGATGTCGGCGAGCATCGCCTTGCGGCGGTCACCGAAGCCCGGCGCCTTGACGGCGACGGAGCGGAAGGTGCCACGGATCTTGTTGACCACCAGGGTCGCCAGGGCCTCGCCCTCGACGTCCTCGGCGATGATGACCAGCGGCTTGCCCGACTGCATGACCTTCTCCAGCAGCGGGAGCAGGTCCTTCACCGCGGAGATCTTCGAGTTGACGACCAGGATGTACGGGTCGTCGAGGACCGTCTCCATGCGCTCGGAGTCGGTCACGAAGTAGGCCGAGATGTGGCCCTTGTCGAAGCGCATGCCCTCGGTGAGCTCGAGCTCGAGCCCGAAGGTGTTGCTCTCCTCGACGGTGATGACGCCTTCCTTGCCGACCTTGTCCATCGCCTCGGAGATGATCTCCCCGACGGTGGAGTCAGCGGCGGAGATCGACGCGGTGGCGGCGATCTGCTCCTTGGTCTCCACGTCCTTGGCGGCGCTGGACAGCGCCTCGGAGACGGCGGCGACGGCCTTCTCGATGCCCCGCTTCAGGGCCATCGGGTTGGCGCCGGCGGCGACGTTGCGCAGGCCCTCGCGAACCAGGGCCTGGGCGAGCACGGTGGCGGTGGTGGTGCCGTCACCCGCGACGTCGTCCGTCTTCTTGGCGACCTCCTTGACCAGCTCGGCGCCGATCTTCTCCCACGGGTCCTCGAGCTCGATCTCCTTGGCGATGGACACGCCATCGTTGGTGATCGTGGGAGCGCCCCACTTCTTGTCCAGCACGACGTTGCGGCCCTTGGGGCCGAGCGTCACCTTCACGGCGTCGGCGAGCTGGTTCATGCCGCGCTCGAGCCCGCGGCGAGCCTCCTCGTCGAACGCGATCATCTTGGCCATGCGGTGATGTCCTCCACAGATCTGGACACGGCATCGGCCGAGAGGTGCCCGCGACGGACGGTCCCCGTGTCAGAAGGGGGACCTCACCGTCCCGACCTGGCACTCATCATACGAGAGTGCCAGCACCGAGTTTGGCACTCTCCCCTGCCGAGTGCAAGACGCCGACCCCTCGACCCGTCTTCCCGCCGTACGGCCATACCTGGTATGCATACCCGGTATCCGCACCGTCGAGGAGGACCGCGTGTCCGTACGTCACGGGCTGCTCGCCCTGCTGGCCGAGGGGCCCAGCTACGGCTACCAGCTGCGCACCCGGCTGGAGGCCCGCACCGGCGGGACCTGGCCGCTGAACATCGGGCAGGTCTACACGACGCTGTCCCGGCTGGAACGCGACGGCCTGGTCGAGGCGACCGAGTCCGAGGGT
>CADCTP010000314.1:0-2047 GCA_902805565.1 uncultured Mycobacteriales bacterium | reverse complement strand
CAGGTGGTGCAGGTGCAGCGGGCGGCCACCATGCGGGCGATGCAGGAGCTGACCCGGCTCAAGGCCCGGGCCGACGCCGACGCCGACCTGGCCTGGACGCTGGTGCTGGACGCGCTGGTCTTCCAGGCCGAGGCGGAGATCCGCTGGCTGGACCATTGCGAGGCCCGGGTGGCCCGGGCCCGGCCGCCGGCACCCGCACCGACCGGGGCCGGGACCGGGGCCGACGAGCGCGCGGAGGCGGCCCGATGAGCGGGCCGGTGCTGGAGCTGGCCGGGGTCACCCGGGTGCACGGGACCGGGGAGACCGCGGTGCACGCGCTGCGCGGGGTCTCGCTGCGGGTCGCCGCGGGCGAGCTGGTCGCGGTGATGGGCCCGTCCGGGTCGGGCAAGTCGACGCTCCTCACCCTGGCCGGCGGGCTGGACCTCCCGACCGCGGGCCGGGTGCTGGTGCAGGGTCAGGACCTGGGCGCGCTCGGCCCGGCCGGGGTGGCGGCGCTGCGCCGCCGCACCATCGGCTACGTCTTCCAGGACTTCAACCTCATCCCCGCCCTCACCGCCGCGGAGAACGTCGCGCTGCCCCGCGAGCTGGACGGCGTGTCCGCCCGGGCGGCCCGCGCGCTCGCCCGCACCGCGCTGGACCGGCTCGGCATCCCGGAGCTGGCCGACCGGTTCCCGGACGACATGTCCGGCGGCCAGCAGCAGCGGGTCGCCATCGCCCGGGCCATCGTCGGGGAGCGGAAGCTGCTGCTGGCCGACGAGCCGACCGGCGCGCTGGACTCCGAGACCGGCGAGTCGGTGCTGCGGCTGATCCGGGCCCGCTGCGACGACGGCGTGGCCGGGGTCCTGGTCACCCACGAGGCGCGGCTGGCCGGCTGGGCGGACCGGATCGTCTTCGTCCGGGACGGTGTCGTCGTCGACGAGACCGAGCCGCTGGCCCCGGCCGAGAGCCTGCTGGAGCAGACCCCGTGAGCCGGTGGGGGACCGCGCTGCGGGTCGCCCGGCGCACCGCCCGGCGGGACCTGGGCCGCACGCTACTGGTGGGCGCGCTGGTCGGGGCACCAGTGCTGGGTACGACGTTCCTGGACACGATGTTCCGGACCGCGTCGCTGACCGCGGCGACCAACGCGGAGCGGCAGATGGGCACCGCGGACGCCATGCTGACGGTGACCGCGGCCGAGCGCGTCGAGTCCACCGGCACGAGCTACTACTCGGTGGCCGACGCCGCCCAGCGGGACCCGGCGACCGTCCGGCCGGCCGACCTGCTGCCGGCCGGCAGCCGGTTGCTTCGGCGTGGCTCCGAGAGCACCGTCGCCTTCGTCGTGGGCGACCGCACCACCGCCGCTCCGACCGCCGAGCTGGACTGGACCGACCCGCTGGCCGCCGGGCTGCTGTCGGTGCGGGACGGTCGCCTGGCGCGGGCGGCCGGGGAAGTGACGCTCTCCCCCACCCTGGCCGAGCGGCTCGGGGTGGGCGTCGGGGACGAGGTGCGGGCGACCGGCGCCGGAACGCTGCGGGTGGTCGGCATCGTGGCCGACCCGTCCTGCCGGTCCTGCCAGGTGGCGGCCGGGCCGCCCGGCTGGACCGGCGCCGGCCGGCCGGCGCCGGATTCCGTCGACTACCTGGTCGACCTGCCGGACGGCGCCGTGGTGGACCGGTCGATCCAGGACCGGCTGGCCGGCTCCGGCGTCTTCCTGCTGCCCCGGGACGCGGTGCTGAATCCCGACCGGTGGCAGGACAATGGCACCGGCGGCGGCGGGGAGGACGCCACCACGATCGCCGTCGTGGTGCTGGTGGCCGGGATCGGGGTGTTCGAGGTGCTGCTGCTGGCCGGCACCGCGTTCGCGGTCGCGGCCCGCCGGCAGATCCGCACGTCGGCCCAGGTGCTGGCGAACGGCGGCCGGCCGGCCGACGTGCGGCGGATGCTGCTGGCCCAGGGCGCGGTGCTCGGGTTGGTCGGCTCGGTCGCCGGGGTGGCGCTCGGGCTGGCCGCGGTGCTGGCCGCCTGGGGGCCGCTGCAGCGGCTGACCGACGTCGACTTCGATGGGCTG
>CADCTP010000313.1 GCA_902805565.1 uncultured Mycobacteriales bacterium | reverse complement strand
CGCGCGCTGGTGGGCCGGGCTCGGCTCGCCGCACGTCCGCCGGGTGGTGCTGACCGGCGCCGGCGGCTCGGCGCTGCTGGCGCTGGGCTCGCTCGGCGCCGGCGCCCCGCCGGTGTACGACCCGGTCCGGCGCACCCCGGTGATCGCGCTGCTGCGCGACGGGATCGGCGAGACCGTCGCGCTGGCCTTCGTCTACGTCGGGCTGGCCGTGCTCGGGATGGCCTGGCTGCACCTGGGCCGGTCGCTGCGCCGCGGCGAGGACGGCACCGACACCCGGCGGCTGCTGCGGGTCGCCGCGCTGTGGGGCGCGCCGCTGGTGGTCTGCGTGCCGCTGTTCAGCCGCGACCTCTACGCGTACGCCGCGCAGGCGCAGATCGCGCAGGCCGGCCTGGACCCGTACAGCGTGGGGCCGGTGTCGCTGCCCGGGCCGTTCCTGGACCAGATCTCCGGCATGTGGGTGGACACCCCCGCCCCGTACGGGCCGCTGTGGCTGGGCCTGGGCCGGGCGGTGGCCACGGTGACCGGCGACCGGGTGGTGACCACGGTCCTCGCCATGCGGCTGCTGGCCGTGCTGGGCGTGGTGCTCACCGCGTGGTTCCTGCCCCGGCTGGCCCGGGCGGCCGGCGGCGACCCGCGGGTCGCGGTCTGGCTCGGGGTGGCCAACCCGCTGACGCTGGTGCACTTCGTGGCCGGCGGCCACAACGACGCGCTGATGGTCGGGCTGATGGTCGCCGGGCTGGCGGTCGCGATCGAGGCCACCGAGGAGCGCTGGGTCGCGGCCGGGGTGGCGCTGTGCGCGGCCGCGGTGCTGGTCAAGGCGCCGGCCGGGCTGGCGATCGGCTTCCTGGCCTGGGTCTGGGCCCGGCACCTGCCCGGCCGCTGGGCGCTGGTCAACGCCTGCGTGCGGACCGGCCTGGTGGCGGTGGCGACCCTGGCGGTGATCACCGCGACCACCGGCCTGGGCTTCGGCTGGATCAACCAGCTCAACGCCTCCGGCGCGGTCATCACCTGGGTGTCGGTGCCGACCGGCCTGGGCCTGCTGGCCAGCATCCCGCTCGGCGTGACCGACATCATCACCTCGCAGAACCCGGTGGTCCAGGGCTTCCGGACCGCCGGCCAGGTGGTCATGGTGGGCGTGGTGCTCCGGCTGTGGCTGCGGGCCGGGCGGACCCGGACCGGCTGGGTGGCCGGGAGCGGGCTGGCCCTGCTGGTGCTGGTGTTCCTGGGCCCGGTCGTGCAGCCCTGGTACGTGCTGTGGGGGCTGACCGTGCTGGCCGCCACCCGGCTGACCCGGCGGGTGTGGCTGGTCACCGCGGGCGGCAGCTTCTGGCTGTCGATGATGATCGCCCCGCAGGGCTCCAACCTGTTCCTGGAGCCCGGGCCGGTGGTGGCGATGGCGCTGGCCGCGCTGGCCGGCACGCTGGCCGTGCTGGGCCAGCCCGACCCGGACCCGGCCCCGCCGCCGGTTCCCCGGGCGGGCCCGGACCGGGAGCCGGTAGCCTCCGTGCCGTGAGCGCCCGGGAGCTGGACGCCGCCGGGATCACCGACCCGGCGCTGCGCGCCTCGTACGAGCGGTGCCGGCAGCTCAACGCCGCGCACGGCCGGACCTACTACCTGGCCACGCTGCTGCTGCCGGCCGCCAAGCGCCCGTACGTGCACGCGCTCTACGGCTTCGCCCGGTACGCCGACGAGATCGTCGACGACCTCGCCTCCACGCTGACCGACGCGGAGAAGGCCGACTGGCTGCTGGGCTGGGGCGCGGACTTCCTGGCCGACGTGCGGACCGGCGGGTCCGAGCACCCGGTGAGCCGGGCGGTGGTGGACACCGTGCGGCGGTGGGACATCGAGGTCTCGCTGTTCGAGGACTTCCTGGCCTCCATGCGGATGGACCTCACCGTCACCGACTACCCGACGTACGCCGACCTGATGACCTACGTCTGGGGCTCGGCGGCGGTGATCGGGCTGCAGATGGTGCCGGTGCTGGAGCCGGTGGTGCCGCGCGAGGTCGCCGCGCCGTACGCGGTCGACCTCGGGGTGGCCTTCCAGCTGTCGAACTTCCTCCGGGACGTCGGCGAGGACCTGCGCCGCGGCCGGGTCTACCTGCCGGCCGAGGACCTGGCCCTGTTCGGGGTGACCCGGGAGCACCTGGCGCACGGGGTGGTGGACGGGCCGGTCCGCCGGCTGCTGGCGTACGAGGTGGCGCGGACCCGGGAGCTCTACCGCAGCGCCGAGCAGGGCGTCCGGCTGCTGCACCCGACGTCGCGGGACTGCATCCGGACCGCGCTGCGGCTCTACGGCGGCATCCTGGACGAGGTGGAGCGGGCCGACTACCAGGTGCTGGACCGGCGGGTGTCGGTCGGCGCCGGGCGCCGGGCCCGGGTGGCGGTCCCCGGGCTGGCCCGGGCGTACGCGGTCCGGCACGCGCCGGCGGGCCGCCGGTGACGACGTACGCCCTGGTCCACGGGGGGTGGCACGGCGCCTGGTGCTGGGACCTGCTCGGCGCGGAGCTGACCGCCCGCGGTCACCGGGTGGTCGCCGTGGACCTGCCGGCCGGCGACCCGGCCGCCGGCGCCGCCGAGTACGCCGAGGTGGTGCTGGCCGCCCTGGCCGGCCCGGTCCCGCCGGCGCCGGACGAGCTGGTCCTGGTCGGGCACTCGCTGGGCGGGCTGACCGTGCCGGCGGCGGCCGAGCGGCGGCCGGTCCGGCACCTGGTCCTGCTGGCCGCGATGCTGCCGGAGCCCGGGGTCAGCGTGGACGACCGGGCCCGGGCCGGCGAGCGGCAGACCCGGCGCGGCCTCGGCCGCGACCTCGTCGAGCGGCCGGACGGGGCGCTCGCCTGGGACCCGGCCGCCGCGCTGGGCCGGCTCTACCCGGACAGCCCGCCCGCGCTGGCCCGCTCGGCCGCCGCCCGGCTGCGCCCGCAGCACTTCCGGGTGACCGCGGAGCCCAGCCCGCTGACCGGCTGGCCGGACGTGCCCAGCACGTACGTGCTGTGCGCCGGGGACCGGGTGATCGACGACGGCTGGGCCCGCGCCCACGTCCCGGACCGGCTGGTCGAGCTGCCCGGCGACCACTCCCCGTTCCTGGCCCGCCCGGCCGCGCTGGCCGACCTGCTCACCGGGCTCTGAGCGCTCACTCCGGCGTGTTGCCGCTCTCGGTGCCGATCCGGAACGACGTCCCCACGCCCTCGTAGGCCAGGTGCAGGACGAAGCCGGACCGGGCGTGGTCGAGGTTGTGGCAGTGGTCCATCCAGATCCCCGGGTTGTCGGCCCGGAACATCACCTGCACGGTCTCCCCCGGCCCGACCAGCAGCGTGTCGGTCCACCACGGCGTCCCGGTGGCGGGCTCGCCGCCGCGGGAGACCACCAGCGAGTGGTGCCCGTGCAGGTGCATGGGGTGGTTCCCGGTGGACCGGTTGACGATCGTGGTCCGGACCAGGTCGCCCGCGCGCACGGTGACCACCGGGCCGGCCGGCCAGACCTGGCCGTTCATCGCCCACTGGTAGCCGAAGCCGTTGCCGCCGAAGGCCATCCGCTGGTCGATCACCAGCCGGTGCTCCCGGTCGACCGGGGTGTCCCGGTCCCACGGCGCGCCGCCGGGGGTGCCGTACGACAGCGGGTCCAGGGTGCCGCGGGCATCGTCGGCGGGCAGGTCGGCGGGCGGGCCGGCGGTGTCGCCCGGTGGCCGCAGCTCCAGCCGGCGGCGGCCGCCGTACAGGGCGACCGGGGAGTCGGGCATCGTGAAGGCCAGGTCGTACCGGCCGCCCGCGGTGACCTCGACCCGGGTGCCGCGGACCTCGGCCGGGCGCAGCAGCGGGGTCCCGTCGATGGCCACGACGCGGAACGGCGTGCCGGCCGGCGCGAACCGGACCTCGGTGTCGTTCGCGTTGACCAGCCGGAGCCGGACCGGGGTGCCCGGGGCGACCTCGCGGCGGTCCGGGCCGGCGCCGGCGGCCCGGGGGTGGTCCAGCAGCGCCAGGTCCAGCCCGCGGTCCCGGGCCCGGGGCTCCACGATCACCACGCCGACCAGGCCCCGGGACACCTGCTCGGAGGACAGCTGGTGGGAGTGGTACCAGAAGGTGCCGACCTGGTCCGGGCGGAACCGGTAGACGTGCCGCTCCCCCGGGCCGACCGCGTCCTGGGTCACCCCGGCCACGCCGTCCTCGGCGTTGGGCACGTCGACGCCGTGCCAGTGCAGGGTGACCCCGGCCGGCACGTCCCGGTTGACCAGGGTGACCGCGACCAGCTCCCCCTCGGTGAGCCGCAGCTCCGGCCCGGGGACGGTGCCGTCGTAGGTCCAGCGGTCGCCGACCCGGCGGGCGGTCAGCGTGACCTCCCGGTCGGGCGGGCCCTGCGGGCCGCGCAGGGTGGCGTTGTCGACCTGCCCGGGCCGCAGCTCGGCATGGCCGGCGTGGGTGCTCGCCGGCAGCCGGTTCGCCCGGTCGGCGGCACCGGCCAGCACCCCGATCCCGACCACCGCGACCAGGCCGGTGCCGACCACCCGGACCAGCCGGCCCCGGCCCGGCCGCGGCAGCGCCGCCGCCAGGAGCAGGACGGCCGCGTACGCGGCGCCGGTGCCGAGGACGGCCGCGCCGCTGGTCGGCGGGACGAGCACCAGGTGCCAGGACAGCAGCACCGCCGCCAGCGCCACCCCGACCGCGGCCGCCGCGGCCAACCCGGCCGTCCCGGCCGCCGGTCGCGCGGACCCGGCG
>CADCTP010000312.1 GCA_902805565.1 uncultured Mycobacteriales bacterium | reverse complement strand
CGGGCGGGACGTACACGGCCGCGGCGCCGGGGCCGGGGAGGGCCGGGTGGGCGCCCGCGGGTGCCTGGTCGGCGGCGATCCCGGCCGCGACGGCGGCCGGCCGCCCGGCCGGCGTCGTCGGCGCGCCCGCCGCGGCCGGGATCCCGGTCCGCTCCGCCGACCGCCGCTGCTTGCCCATGCCCCAGGGTGTTCCGCGCCGGGCCCCCGGGAAACCGCCTCCTGGGTGCCGGCCGGTCGGCCGTACACTCGCCCGCATGCCCGAAGCCGGAGTCGGCATCACCCGTGATGAGGTCGCCCACCTCGCCAGGCTGTCGCGCCTGGCCGTCACCGAGGAGGAGCTGGACGTCTTCGCCGGCCAGCTCGACGTGATCCTCGGCGCGGTGGCCCGGGTGCAGGAGGTCGCGGCGGCGGACATCCCGCCGACCACGCACGCGGTGCCGCTGACCAACGTGCTGCGCCCCGACGTGGTGACGCCGTGCCTGGACCGGGACGAGGTGCTGGCCGCCGCGCCGGCCGCCGAGGACGGGCGCTTCCGCGTCCCGCGGATCCTGGACGAGGAAGCATGAGCACCGAGCTGACCACCATGACCGGCGCCGAGCTGGGCGCCGCGATCGCCGCCGGCCAGACCAGCGCGGTCGAGGTCACCCAGGCCCACCTGGACCGGATCGCCGAGGTCGACGGCCGGGTGCACGCCTACCTGCACGTCGACACCGAGGGCGCGCTGGCCGCCGCCCGGGCCGTCGACTCCGGCGACGGGCCGCGGGGTCCGCTGGCCGGCGTGCCGCTCGCGCTCAAGGACGTCATCGTCACCCGCGGCGTGCCGACCACGGTCGGGTCGAGGATTCTCGAGGGCTGGCTCCCGCCGTACGACGCGACCGTCACCGCGAAGCTCAAGGCCGCCGGCATCGTGATCCTGGGCAAGACGAACATGGACGAGTTCGCGATGGGCTCCTCCACGGAGAACAGCGCGTACGGCCCGACCCGCAACCCGTGGGACCTGGACCGGGTCCCCGGCGGCTCGTCCGGCGGCTCGTCGGCCGCGGTCGCGGCGTACACGGCCCCGCTGTCGATCGGCACCGACACCGGCGGCTCGATCCGGCAGCCGGCCGCGGTCACCGGCCTGGTCGGGCACAAGCCGACCTACGGCGGCGTCTCCCGCTACGGGCTGGTCGCGTTCTCCTCCTCGCTGGACCAGGCCGGGCCGTTCGCCCGGACGGTGCTGGACACGGCGCTGCTGCACGAGGTGATGGGCGGGCACGACCCGCGCGACTCGACCTCGATCGACGCCCCGGTCCCGCCGGTGGTCGCCGCGGCCCGGCAGGGCGCCACCGGCGACCTCACCGGCCTGCGGGTCGGCGTGGTCAAGGAGATCGCCGGCGGCCCGGGCTACGAGCCCGGCGTGGAGGCCGCCACCCGGGACGCGCTGGCCCGGCTGGAGAAGCTCGGCGCCACCGTGCACGAGGTGTCCTGCCCGTCGTTCACGTACGCGCTCCCGGCGTACTACCTGATCGCGCCGAGCGAGTGCTCGTCGAACCTGGCCCGCTTCGACGCGGTGCGGTACGGCCTGCGCACCGGCGACGACGGGGTGGCCTCGCTGGAGGAGGTCATGTCGCTGACCCGCCAGGCCGGCTTCGGCGCGGAGGTCAAGCGGCGGATCATCCTCGGCACGTACGCGCTGTCCTCCGGCTACTACGACGCCTACTACGGCTCCGCGCAGAAGGTCCGCACGCTGATCGGCCGGGACTTCGCCGCGGCCTTCGCCCACGCCGACGTGCTGGTCTCGCCGTCCACGCCGACGGTCGCGTTCCGGATCGGCGAGCGGGCGGACGACCCGCTGGCGATGTACGCCGCCGACCTCTGCACGCTGCCGGCGTCGCTGGCCGGCATCCCGGCGATCTCCGTGCCGAGCGGCCTGTCCGAGGGGCTGCCGGTCGGCCTGCAGGTGATGGCCCCGGCGCTGGCCGACGACCGCTGCTACCGGGTGGCCGCCGCGCTGGAGGCCGACCACGGCCACCCGCTCACCCAGGAGGCTCCGTCCCTGTGACCACGATCGAGTCCGCCGCGGACGTCGCCCACCGGTACGACCCGGTCATCGGGCTGGAGACGCACGTCGAGCTGGGCACCGCGTCGAAGATGTTCTGCGGCTGCCCGACCACGTTCGGCGCCGAGCCCAACACCCAGGTCTGCCCGGTCTGCCTCGGCCTGCCCGGCTCGCTGCCGGTGGCCAACGCGACCGCGATCGAGTCCACGATCAAGATCGGCCTCGCGCTGCACTGCGACATCGCGTCCTGGTGCCGGTTCGCCCGGAAGAACTACTTCTACCCGGACATGCCGAAGGACTTCCAGATCAGCCAGTACGACGAGCCGCTGTGCACCGACGGCCACCTGGACGTCGTCGTCGACGGGCGGACGTTCCGGGTCGAGATCGAGCGGGTGCACCTGGAGGAGGACACCGGCAAGTCGCTGCACGTGGGCGGGGCCACCGGCCGCATCCACGGCGCGGACCACTCGCTGGTCGACTACAACCGGGCCGGCATCCCGCTGGTCGAGATCGTCACCCGGCCCGTCCTCGGCACCGGCGCGCTGGCCCCCGAGGTCGGCAAGGCGTACGTGACCGAGCTGCGCGAGGTGCTGCGCGGGCTCGGCGTCTCCGACGTGCGGATGGAGCAGGGCTCGCTGCGCTGCGACGTGAACCTGTCGCTGTCGCCGGCCGGCTCCGGGGTGCTCGGCACCCGCAGCGAGACCAAGAACGTCAACTCGCTGCGCTCGGTGGAGCGGGCGATCCGGTTCGAGATGGGCCGGCAGGCCGAGCTGCTCGACGCCGGCGGCCGGGTGGTGCAGGAGACCCGGCACTTCCACGAGGACACCGGGGTCACCACGCCGGGCCGCTCGAAGGAGGAAGCCACCGACTACCGGTACTTCCCCGAGCCCGACCTGGTCCCGCTGGCGCCGGACGCGGCGTGGGTGGAGCGGCTGCGGGCCGGGCTGCCGGAGCTGCCGGCCGCCCGCCGGGCCCGGCTGGCCGCGTCGCTGGAGGCGAGCGAGTTCGAGCTGGGGTCGATGGCCAACGCCGGCGTGCTGGAGCTGGTCGCGGAGACCGTCGCGGCCGGCGCGCCGGCGGCGGAGGCCCGCAACTGGTGGCTCGGCTACCTGGCCCAGCAGGCCAACGCGGCCGGCGTGGAGCCCGCCGAGCTGGCGATCACGCCGGCCCAGGTGGCCCGGGTCGTCGCGCTGGTGGCGGACGGGACGCTGTCCACCGGGCTGGCCCGGCAGGCGGTCGACGGGGTGCTGGAGACCGGCTCGTCCGTGGACGAGGTGGTGGCCGCCCGCGGGCTGGTCCGGGTGTCCGACGTGGACGCGCTCGGCGCTGCGGTGGACGCGGCGATCGCGGCCCAGCCGGACGTGGCGGAGAAGGTGCGCGGCGGCAAGGTCGCGGCCGCCGGGGCGCTGGTCGGCGCGGTGATGAAGGCGACCCGCGGGCAGGCCGACGCGAAGGTCGTCCGGGAGCTGGTGCTCAGCCGCCTCGGCGCCCCGGGCTGAGCCCGGGGCCGGGTCGGCCCGGGCCCGACCCGACCGGCCGCCGCGCGCCCGGGTCGGCGGCTCCCGGCCGGCCCCCGGGTCAGATCGTCAGGCGCAGGACGCGGTCGTCGTCGTCGGCGGGCTCGCCCCGGCCGTCCCGGTTGGACGTCAGCACCCACAGCGTCCCGTCCGGCGCCGCCGCCACCGCCCGCAGCCGGCCGTACTCGCCGGACAGGGCGGCGCGCGGCTCGCCGGTGCGGTCGCCGTCCAGCGGGACCTGCCAGAGCCGCCGGCCGCGCAGCGCCGCGACGTACAGGGTGGAGCCGGCGACCGCGACGCCGCTGGGGGACGCCTCCGAGGTCGGCCAGGTGACCAGCGGGGCGGCGAAGCGGGAGTCGTCCGCGGGACCCTCCACCGTCGGCCAGCCGTAGTCCTGACCCGACCGGATCAGGTTGACCTCGTCGAACTCGCTCTGGCCGAACTCGCTCGCCCACAGCCGGCCGGCCCGGTCGAAGGCCAGCCCCTGCACGTTGCGGTGGCCCTTGGAGAAGACCAGGTTCCCCCACGGGTTGCCCGGCGCGGGCCGGCCGTCCGGGGTCATCCGCAGCACCTTGCCGCCGAGCGAGCCCTGGTCCTGGGACAGGCCGCGGTCGGAGGCGTCGCCGGTGCCGGCGTAGAGGAAGCCGTCCGGGCCGAAGACCAGCCGGCCGCCGTTGTGGATGCCGGAGCGCGGGATGCCGGTGACGATCGGCTCCGGCGACCCGCCGAGCTTCAGCCGGGCGATCCGGTTGTCCTCGCCGGTGGTGTAGTAGACGTAGACCAGCTGGTCCCGCGCGTACGCCGGGGAGACCGCGATGCCGAGCAGGCCGCCCTCGCCGCCGCCGTCCACCTCCGACAGCGTCTGCACCGCCGCCGGCTCGCCACCGGCCGCCGGCACCCGCAGGATCCGGGCCGAGTCCCGTTCGGTGACGAGCGCGTCCCCGCCCGGCAGGAAGGCGATGCCCCACGGCGCCTCCAGCCCGGAGGCGACCACGCTGACCTGGCCGGCCGGCGCCCGGGAGCCGGCGGCCGGCGACGACGCGGCCGCCGACGCCGCCGTCGAGGAGGACCCGGCCGGACCGGGGGTCCCGGTGCCGGGTGCCGCGGCGGTGCCGTCGTCGGCGGCGCAGGCGGTGAGCCCGGCCGCGCTCAGCG
>CADCTP010000311.1 GCA_902805565.1 uncultured Mycobacteriales bacterium | reverse complement strand
GTCCGCAGCTCGGCCAGCCGGCCGCGGGCGGCGGCGACCTCGCGGACGGCCTCGGCCTCCAGCCGGTCCGCCCGCTCGGTGGCGGCCTTCTGCTCGGCCAGCAGCCGGCGGGCGGTGGACTCGGTGTTGGCCCGGCGGACCGTGGCCCGCTCCAGCGTGCCCAGCACGTCGAGCTTGCGCTTGCCGGCGTAGTCGAGCAGGTCGGCCCGCTGCAGCAGGTCGGTCGGGCTGCCCGCGTCCAGCAGCGCCGCGGTCGTCGAGCCGAGGGTCGAGCCCTGCATGTACGAGCCCCGGGCGAACCGGCCGAGGTCGGCCCGCGCGGTGCCGACCGCCGCCGCGGCCCTCGCCACCTCGGCCCGCGCCGCCCGGGCCCGCCGGGTCGCGGTGTCCAGGTCGACGACGGCCTTGTTGTACCGCTCCACCGCCAGCTCGGCCCGGTCCTGCGAGCGCCGCATGTCCCCGTCGGCCCGGGCGACCAGGCCGGTCAGCCGGCCTACCTCGGCCGCCCTGCGGTTCTTCTCGGCCTGCGCGGCGGTGATCTCCCCGGCGCCGGGGTTGCGCGGGCGGGCGTGCGCCGCCCCGGGCGCCAACCCGACCGTCAGCACGGCGGCCACGGTCACCACCGCCGCCCTGAGCAGGGTCCCCGTCGCTGCCATGCATCCCCCCGGTACGCGCTGGTCGGCACACCGTGCCACGGCCGCCCCACCGAGGCCAGGCGCAACACCGGCCCCACCGGTCACAACAACTCAGTGCCGGGCAGTAACCGGACGTTCGCGGTCCGCGCCGGCGCGGGATTCACCCGAACGGCCGTGTGTCGCTGCGCGGGTCACCGCAGGGTGGCGACCAGGCCCGGCAGCACGGTGCCCAGCGGGGCGTCCACGGTGACGGCCGCGTACCGGTCGCCCCGGGTGACCCCCTGGTTGACGATCGCCACCGGCCGGCCGAGCTTCGCCGCCCGCAGCACGAACCGGTGGCCGGACATCACCGTCAGCGACGAGCCGAGGACCAGCAGGGCGCTCGCCCGCTCCAGCCGCGCGTAGCAGGCCGCGACCCGGTCCGGCGGCACGGTCTCGCCGAAGAACACCACGTCCGGCTTGAGGACGCCGCCGCAGGCGGCGCAGCCGACGGTCCGGAAGCCGTCCAGCGCCTCGTCCGGCAGGTCGACGTCGCCGTCCGGGTTCACCCCGAGGACCTCGGCGTGCCAGTCCCGGTTGGCCGCGGTCAGCCGGCCGCTCAGCTCGTCCCGGCCGGTCAGCCGGGAGCAGTCCAGGCAGCGGACCCGGTCCAGCCGGCCGTGCAGGTCGATCACCTCGCGGGCGCCGCCGGCCTGGTGCAGCCCGTCGACGTTCTGGGTGACGATCCCGGCCAGCAGGCCGGCGTGCTGGAGCTCGGCGACCGCGCGGTGCCCGGCGTTGGGCCGGGCCCGGTCGATCAGCTGCCAGCCGAGGTGGCTGCGGGCCCAGTAGCGCCGGCGGGCGACCGGGTCGCCGGTGAAGGTCTGGAAGGTCATCGGGCTGGCCCGGCGGGCCGTGCTCGACGGGCCGCGGTAGTCCGGGATCCCGGACTCGGTGGAGATGCCGGCCCCGGACAGCACCAGGACCCCGCCCCGGCCGACCAGCTCGGTCAGCCGGCCCAGCGCGCGGGCCGCCGCCTCGGGGTCCCGCGGCTCCCGCGGCCGCCCCGCGGCCGTGGCCCGGTCGACCATGGTGCTCACCGCACGACGGTACGTCGCCGGGGCGGCCCGCGCCCGTTCGTCAACCGGCCGTCCACAGCGGGTGACCCTGTCCACAGTTGCGGTCCCAGCTGCTATACGCGCGTGCGTGGGTGGAAGGATGAGGCCATGGTCAGCGCAGACTCCTTCGGGGCACGAGGCACTCTGTCGGTCGGCGACGCGTCGTACGAGATCCATCGGCTCTCGGCCGTCGAGGGCGCCGGGCGGCTGCCGTTCAGCCTGAAGGTGCTGCTGGAAAATCTGCTGCGCACCGAGGACGGCGTGGACATCACCGCCGACGACGTCCGGGCGCTCGCGGCCTGGGACCCGGCGGCGCAGCCGGACCGGGAGATCCAGTTCACCCCGGCCCGGGTGGTGATGCAGGACTTCACCGGCGTCCCGGCGGTCGTCGACCTCGCCACCATGCGGGAGGCGATGCGCGACCTCGGCGGCGACCCGGCGAGGATCAACCCGCTGGCCCCGGCCGAGCTGGTCATCGACCACTCGGTGGTGGCGGACCTGTTCGGCACGCCGGACGCCTTCACCCGCAACGTCGAGCTGGAGTACGAGCGCAACTACGAGCGCTACCAGTTCCTGCGGTGGGGGCAGGGCGCGTTCGACGACTTCAAGGTCGTCCCGCCGGGCACCGGCATCGTCCACCAGGTCAACATCGAATACCTCGCCCGGGTCGTCTTCACCCGCGACGGCGCGGCCTACCCCGACACCCTGGTCGGGACCGACTCGCACACCACGATGGTCAACGGCCTCGGCGTGCTGGGCTGGGGCGTCGGCGGCATCGAGGCCGAGGCCGCGATGCTCGGCCAGCCCGTGTCGATGCTCATCCCGCGGGTCGTCGGCTTCAAGCTGGAGGGCGAGCTGCCCGACGGCTCCACCGCCACCGACCTGGTGCTGACCATCACCCAGATGCTGCGCAAGCACGGGGTGGTCGGCAAGTTCGTCGAGTTCTACGGGCCGGGTGTCGGGGCGGTCCCGCTGGCCAACCGGGCCACCATCGGCAACATGTCCCCGGAGTACGGCTCGACCGCGGCGATCTTCCCGATCGACGCCGAGACCCTGCGCTACCTGGAGTTCACCGGCCGCCCCGCCGAGCAGGTCGCCCTGGTGGAGGCGTACGCGAAGGAGCAGGGCCTCTGGCACGACCCGGACGCCGAGCCGGCCTACTCCGAGACGCTGTCGCTGGACCTGTCCACGATCGTGCCGTCGCTGGCCGGCCCGAAGCGGCCGCAGGACCGCGTCCCGCTCAGCGACGCCAAGACCTCCTTCCGGACCGCGCTGCGCGACTACGTCGCCCACGACGAGACCGGCGGCGACGATCGGAAGCCGGGCGTCCCCGGCCAGGACGTGCCGTTCGGGGCGGAGTCCACGGTGGACGAGGGCGTCGCCGAGACGTTCCCGGCCAGCGACCCGGTCGCGGTCGGCAGCGGCAACGGCGCCGGCACCCCGGTGACCGCCCCGACCGGCCCGGCCGGCGGCCGCCCGTCGAAGCGGACCCGGGTCACCATGGAGGACGGCACGGAGACCGAGGTCGACCACGGCGCCGTCGTCATCGCCGCCATCACCTCCTGCACCAACACGTCCAACCCGTCGGTGATGATCGGCGCCGCCCTGCTGGCCAAGAAGGCCGTGGAGCGCGGGCTGCAGCGCCGGCCGTGGGTCAAGACCACGCTCGCGCCCGGCTCCAAGGTCGTCATGGACTACTACGACCGCGCCGGCCTGACGCCCTACCTGGACAAGTTGGGCTTCAACCTCGTCGGCTACGGCTGCACCACCTGCATCGGCAACTCCGGCCCGCTGCCGGAGCCGGTGTCGGCCGCCGTCAACGACTCCGACCTCGCGGTGGTGTCGGTGCTCTCCGGCAACCGCAACTTCGAGGGCCGGATCAACCCGGACGTCAAGATGAACTACCTCGCCTCCCCGCCGCTGGTGGTGGCGTACGCGCTGGCCGGGTCGATGGACATCGACATCACCACCGAGCCGCTGGGCACCGGGTCCGACGGCGAGCCGGTCTACCTGCGCGACGTGTGGCCGTCGGCGGCGGAGATCCAGCAGACCATCGACTCCTCGGTCGCCAGCGAGATGTACACCCGCGACTACGCGGACGTCTTCACCGGCGACGAGCGGTGGACCTCGCTGCCGACCCCCACCGGCGACACCTTCGCCTGGGCCGGCGACTCGACGTACGTGCGGAAGCCGCCGTACTTCGACGGCATGCGGCGGGAGCCGTCCCCGGTCACCGACATCGCCGGGGCCCGGGTGCTGGCCAAGCTGGGCGACTCGGTGACCACCGACCACATCTCCCCGGCCGGCGCGATCAAGGCCGACTCGCCGGCCGGCCGCTACCTGGCCGAGCACGGGGTCTCCCGGCGCGACTTCAACTCCTACGGCTCCCGCCGCGGCAACCACGAGGTGATGATCCGCGGCACGTTCGCCAACATCCGGCTGCGCAACCAGCTCGTGCCGGGGGTCGAGGGCGGCGTGACCCGCAACCTGCTCACCGGCGAGCAGACCTCGATCTACGAGGCCTCGTCGGCCTACCAGGAGGCCGGCGTGCCGCTGGTCGTCCTGGCCGGCAAGGAGTACGGCTCGGGCTCCTCCCGGGACTGGGCGGCCAAGGGCACCGCGCTGCTCGGCGTCCGCGCCGTGATCGCCGAGTCCTACGAGCGGATCCACCGGTCGAACCTGATCGGCATGGGCGTGCTCCCGCTGCAGTACGCCGAGGGCGAGTCGGCCGAGTCGCTCGGGCTGACCGGTGAGGAGACCTTCGACGTCGTCGGGGTCGAGGCCATGAACGGCGGGGACGTCCCCCGCACGGTCACCGTGCGGGCCGACGGCCGCGAGTTCCAGGCGGTCGTGCGGATCGACACCCCCGGCGAGGCGGAGTACTACCGCCACGGCGGCATCATGCCGTACGTGCTGCGCTCGCTGCTGTAGCGCGCCCGGCGGCGGCCCGGCCCCGGGCCGCCGCCGAGCGGCACTCGACCGGCC
>CADCTP010000310.1 GCA_902805565.1 uncultured Mycobacteriales bacterium | reverse complement strand
ACTGAATCGCCCGCGGACCCGGCCGCGCGGGGCGCGACCGGGTCCGCGGTGAGCGGGGCCGGGTCAGCCGGCCCGGTGCATCGCCCGGGTGCCGACCCACACCCCGACCGCGCCGGTGACCACCGCGGCCAGCGCGCCGCGGCCGACCGCGCCGGTCAGCAGGTCGCCGGCGAACAGCGCCCGCTCGGCGTCGACCAGGTGGCGCAGCGGGTTGACCACCGACGCCGCCCGCATCCAGCCCGGCCCGGACTCCAGCGGCAGCAGCACCCCGGCCAGCAGCAGCAGCGGGAACAGCACGGTCTGCTGCACCCCCCAGAACGCCCACTCCTGCTCCCGCACCGCCAGCGCCAGCGCGTACGACAGGGCGCCGAGGCCGACCGCGGTGACGGCCAGCAGGGCGAGCCCGACCACCAGCCCGGCCGGCGCCGCCCGGAACCCGAACGGCAGCGTCACCAGCACGATGAGCAGCGCCTGCACCAGCACCGGGACGATCTCCTTCAGCGCCCGGCCGACCAGCTGCGCGGGCCGGCCGAGCGGGCTGACCAGCAGCCGCTCGTGCGAGCCGGTGGTCATCTCCAGCTGCAGCGCCGAGCCGGTCATCGAGCAGCCGATCAGGCAGGTCATCACCAGGATCCCGGGCACGAAGGACCGCAGCGAGTCGGCGGTGGACGCCCCGGTCAGCCCGGTCAGCAGCGGCGCGAACAGGCCCAGGAAGACCAGCGGCTGGACCATGCTGAAGACGACCGAGAACGGGTCGCGCAGGGCCGGCCGCAGCTCCCGCTCCAGCACGATCCCGGTGTCGGTGGCGAAGTCGCGCACGCTCATGTCAGGCCGCCTCGGTCTCGCGCAGGGAGCGCCCGGTCAGGGCGAGGAACACGTCGTCGAGGGTGGCCCGGCGGACCTCCGCCGCCGCCACGGCGACCTCGGGCACGGCCCGCAGCAGCGCGGGGAGCGTCGCCGGGCCGTCGTCCACCCGCGCGGTCATCGTCGTGCCGGTCACCGTCACGTCGGTGGCCTGCGTCCCGACCGCGGCCGCCAGCCGGGCCGCGCCGTCGGCGCTGCCGGCCCGGACCACCACCCGCTCGCCCACGTGCTTGCTCTTCAGCCGGTCGGCGGTGTCGTCGGCGACCACCCGGCCGGCGTCCATCACCAGCACCCGCTCGGCCATCGTGTCGGCCTCCTCGAGGTAGTGGGTGGTGAGGAAGATCGTCATGCCGCGCTCGGCCCGCAGCCGCAGCACGTGCTCCCACAGGTTGGCCCGGCTCTGCGGGTCCAGCCCGGTCGACGGCTCGTCCAGGAACAGCAGCTCCGGCCGGTGCACCAGGCCGAGCGCCACGTCCAGCCGGCGGCGCTGCCCGCCGGAGAGGGTCTGCACCTTCCGGTCGGCCAGCGCGTCCAGCTGCAGCGCGGGCAGCAGTTCGGCGGCCCGGGTCCTCGCCGCCGCGCGGGACAGCCCGTACGCGCGGCCCTGGCCGACCAGCTCGTCGACGACCCGCTGCTGGTGGCCGGCCCCGTTGCCCTGCCCGACGTAGCCGATCCGGCGCCGGACCCCGGCCGGGTCGGTGGCGATGTCGCAGCCGGCGACGGTGGCGCTGCCGCTGGTCGGGGCGAGCAGCGTGGTGAGCATCCGGAGGCTGGTGGACTTGCCGGCGCCGTTGGGGCCGAGGAACGCGACCAGCTCGCCGGCGTGCACGTCCAGGTCCAGGCCCTGGACGGCGTGGACCGGCCCGAAGGAGCGGGTCAGGCCCCGGGCTTCGATGAGGCTTCGTGTCATGGGAAGAACGTATTCGTCCTTGCGGTCACATCCTGGCCACAAGGGTGAGAGGATGGGGGCATGGATCCGACCGCGCGCATCCTCCGCCTGCTGTCCCTCCTGCAGACCTACCGGCACTGGGGCGGCGACGAGCTGTCCGACCGGCTCGGCGTCAGCCCCCGCACCGTCCGGCGGGACGTCGACCGGCTCCGCGAGCTGGGCTATCCCGTCGACACCACCCGGGGCACCGGCGGCGGCTACCGGCTGTCCGCCGGCACCCGGATCCCGCCGCTGCTGCTCGACGACGACGAGGCGGTCGCGATCGCCGTCGGGCTGCGGACCGCGGCCGGCGGCGGCGTGACCGGCATCGAGGAGACCTCGCTGCAGGCGCTGGCCAAGCTGCAGCAGGTGCTCCCGCCGAAGCTGCGCCGGCGGGTGGACGCGCTCGCCGAGGCGACCGAGACCACGGTCTTCCGCGGCCGGGAGCCGTCCGTCCCGGCCGACGTGCTGGTCGCGGTGGCCCAGGCGTGCCGGGGGCAGGAGCAGCTGCGGTTCGGCTACGCCGCCGCGGACGGCACCGGGTCCTCCCGGCTGGTCGAGCCGCACCGGCTCGTCGCCCGCGGCCGCCGGTGGTACCTGGTGGCCTGGGACCTGCAGCGCGACGCCTGGCGCACGTTCCGGATGGACCGGCTGACCGGCCCGTTCGGCAACGGGGTGCGGTTCACCCCGCGCGAGCTGCCGGCCGAGGACGCCGCCGCGTACGTGGCCCAGGCGCTGCGCGCGGTCCCGCAGCGGCACGAGGCCCTGCTGTCGCTGCCGCTGCCGCTGGACCGGGCCACCGAGCGGGTCCCGCGCTGGCTCGGCGAGCTGACCGCCGACGGGCCGGACCGCACCCTGCTCCGGGCGACCAACGACAGCCCGGAGTGGCTGGCGATCACCCTGACCATGCTGGAGCCGGAGGCCACCCTGGTCGACGCGACCCCCGAGGTGCACGCCGAGCTGGCCACCCTCCGCCGGAAGGTCGACCGGCTGGCCGCCCGGCCCGCCGCCTAGGGTGGCGGCCATGTCGATCACCCCGGTGCCGCTCGCCCCGGCCGACACCCGCCGGGCCGCGGCGGTGCTCGCCCGCGCCTTCCAGGACGACCCGATGATGGCGTTCCTCGCCCCGGACCCGGACCGGCGGGCCCGGCTGCTGCCCGGGATGCTGGGCGCGGGCCTGCGGGACTGCCTGGACCAGGGCCGGGTCACCACCACGACCGACCTCGCCGGCGTCGCGTGCTGGCTGCGGCCCGGCCGCACCGACCCCGGACCGGTACGGATGCTGCGCACCGGCATCCTCGTCCGGTCGCTGCCGCTGGGCGTCGGCGGCCTGCGCCGGCTCCTCGGCCTCGCCGGCGAGATGAAGGCCGGCCACCACCGGGTGATGGCCGACCCGCACTGGTACCTCCTGCAGCTCGGCACCGAGCCGGACCGCGTCGGGCGGGGCGTCGGCGGCGCCGTGCTCGCGCCGGTCCTGGCCGAGGCCGACCGGGCCGGCCAGGCGTGTTACCTGGAGACCCACAACGAGCGGAACCTGGCCTTCTACGCCCGGCACGGGTTCGAGCCGGCGGTCGCGGACCAGTACGCCGGGCTGCGCTTCTGGGGGCTGCGCCGCGACCCGCGGTAGCGGGCCCGGCCCAGCCGGTCCGGTCCGGCGCCCCGGCTCAGAGCGGGATGTTGCCGTGCTTCTTCGGCGGCAGGGTGTCCCGCTTGGTGCGCAGCATCCGCAGCGCCCGGGTGACGTACCGGCGGGTCTCCGACGGGGCGATGACCGAGTCCAGGTAGCCGCGCTCGGCGGCCACGTACGGGTTGGCCAGCGTGTCCTCGTAGTCCTGCACCTTCGCCGCCCGGACCGCCTCCGGGTCCTCGGCCGCGGCGATCTCCCGCCGGTAGAGGACGTTCACCGCGCCCTGCGCGCCCATCACCGCGATCTGCGCGGTCGGCCAGGCCACGTTCACGTCGGCCCGCAGGTGCTTGGACCCCATCACGTCGTACGCGCCGCCGTACGCCTTGCGGGTGATCACGGTGACCTTCGGGACCGTCGCCTCGGCGTACGCGTAGATCAGCTTGGCGCCGCGGCGGATGATCCCGCCCCACTCCTGGGACGTGCCGGGCAGGAAGCCGGGGACGTCCACGAAGGTCAGCACCGGGATGTTGAAGCAGTCGCAGGTCCGGACGAAGCGGGCCGCCTTCTCCGACGCGTCGATGTCCAGCGTGCCGGCGAACTGCATCGGCTGGTTGGCCACCACCCCGACCGGCCGGCCCTCGACCCGGCCGAAGCCGACGATCATGTTCGGCGCGAACAGCGGCTGCACCTCGAGGAACTCGCCGTCGTCGAGGACGTGGCCGATCACCGTGTGCATGTCGTACGGCTGGTTGGCCGAGTCCGGGATGAACGTGTCCAGCTCCAGGTCGGCGTCGGTCAGCTCCAGGTCGGCCGCGGCGTCGAAGGCCGGCGACTCGTCCAGGTTGTTCGACGGCAGGTAGGACAGCAGGGCCCGGACGTAGTCGATCGCGTCGGCCTCGTCCGCGGCCATGTAGTGCGCCACCCCGGAGCGGGTGTTGTGCGACCGGGCCCCGCCGAGGTCCTCCATGGTCACGTCCTCGCCGGTCACCGTCTTGATCACGTCCGGCCCGGTGATGAACATGTGCGAGGTCCGGTCCACCATCACGGTGAAGTCGGTGATCGCGGGGGAGTAGACCGCGCCGCCCGCGCACGGGCCCATGACCAGGCTGATCTGCGGGATCACCCCGGAGGCCATGACGTTGCGGTAGAAGATCTCGGCGTAGAGCCCGAGCGCGACGACGCCCTCCTGGATCCGGGCGCCGCCGGAGTCGTTGATGCCGATGACCGGGCAGCCGATCTTCATCGCCAGGTCCATGACCTTGACGATCTTCTCGCCGAACACCTCGCCCAGGCTCCCGCCGAAGACGGTGAAGTCCTGCGAGAACACGCAGACCGGGCGGCCGTCGACGGTGCCGTGCCCGGTGACCACGCCGTCCCCGTACGGCCGCTGGGCGTCCAGGCCGAAGGCGGTCGAGCGGTGCCGGGCCAGCTCGTCCAGCTCGGTGAACGACCCCTCGTCCAGCAGCATCGCGATCCGCTCGCGGGCGGTCAGCTTGCCCTTGGCGTGCTGCCGCTCGATGGCCCGCGAGGAGCCGGCGTGCACCGCCTCGTCGTTGCGGCGGCGCAGGTCGGCGAGCTTGCCGGCCGCGGTGTGGATGTCGGGCTCCGGGGAGATGGGCTCGGCGGTCATGCTCCGGACACTATCCGCCGGGATCGCCCGCGCGAAGGCGCCGTCGCCGGCCACCACGGGCGGGTCCGTCCCCGCGTCCCGCTACGGCAGCTCCATCCGGCGGGTGGGCCGGTCGGGGTCGTCGTGACCGCGCCCGTGGCCGACCTCGTACTGCGCCTCGTACTGCGCCTCGTACCGCGCCTCGTACCGGGCGGCGTTGCGGCTGCGGCGGTCGTGGTCGCCCTCGACCAGCCGGTTGATCAGCTGCTGGGTCCGGTCGGCGTCCGGGATGTCGCGGAAGGTCTGCGCGCCGTCCTCGCCCGCCGACTCCACCACCAGCGTGCCGGAGTTGATCAGCCGCTCCCAGAAGGACTGCTCGTACATCGCGTTGTTGATCCGGTTCAGCGGCACGTCCCGGCCGGTGTGGCTGAGGATGCCGATCCGGGTCATCAGCCGGTGCGTGGTCAGCACGTAGTGCGTGGTCCGCCAGCGGAGGTACGGGATCAGCGCCACCACCACCGCGGTGACCGCGGCCACCGCGACGATGACGATCCGGAGGATGTCCTCGGCACCGCCGCTGGGCACGATCGCGGCCAGGAACGACGCCAGCCCGACCACGACGATCAGCAGCAGGGTCGGGACCAGCAGCGTGATCCAGTGCGGGTGCAGGTGCTTGACGACCTTCTCGTCGTCGGCGAGGAGCTGGTCCGGGTACGGCACGGGGTCAGCATGGCGGACGCGGTGCCCGCCGTCACGGCGTTCCCCCAACCGGGGTGTCCGCGTCAGCCGGTGGTCACCGGGCGTACCCGGGTGACGTCGCCGGCCGACACGGCGCGCTCGCCGGCGGCCGTGCCGACCAGCAGCCGGCCGGTGCCGTCCAGGCCGGTGGCGGTGCCGGTGAACGCGCCGCCGTCGGGCAGCTGGACCCGGACCTCGCGGCCGATCGTGTCGCAGACCGCCGCGTACGCCGGGCGCAGGTCCTGCCCGGCCGTCGACCACCCGGTGTAGAGCGGGCCGAACGCGCGCAGCACCGCCCGCAGCAGCGGGTCCCGGTCGGTGCACTCGGCGGCCTCCACCGCCAGCGAGGTCGCGCCGGGCGGCAGCTCGGCCCGGGTGGTGCTGACGTTGAGCCCGATGCCGACCACGACCGCGTCGCCGGCGGCCTGGGCCAGGATGCCGGCCGCCTTTCGCGGGTCGTCGCCGAGGAGGAGGTCGTTGGGCCACTTCAGCCAGGTCGGGACCGCGCCGAGCCGGGCCACCGCCTGCTGCAGGGCCAGCCCGGCCAGCAGCGGCAGCCAGGTGCGGCGGTGCGGCGGCACGGTCGGCCGCAGCAGCACCGAGAAGGTGAGGCCGGCCCGCGGCGGCGAGGTCCAGGTCCGGTCGAGCCGGCCGCGGGCGCGGGTCTGGGCCTCCGCGACCAGCACCGTCCCCTCCGGGGCGCCGGCCCGGGCCAGCGCCGCGAGGTCGTCGTTGGTCGACCCGGTCTCCGCCACCACCCGCAGGTCGGTGACGAACCCGCCGTCCCGGATCAGGGCCGCGCGCAGGGCCCGCTCGCGCAGCGGCGGTCGGCCCAGGTCGGCCCAGCGTGAGGTCACCGCACCCACGCTACGTCCCCGGGTCCCGCCGGCACGGCACGCCCTCAGCCCGACCGGACGGCGTAGACGATGACGTTGTCGGCGTAGCGGCGGTCCTCGGTGCTGAAGTCCCCTCCGCAGGTGACGAGGCGCAGCTCGGCATCCGCGGTGTCGCCGTAGACGGCCCGGGTGGGGAATGCGTCCTTGGGATGCCGTTCGGTCCGCTGGGCGACGAAGACGGCGGTGCTGCCGTCGGCCCGGTCGACCAGTATCCGATCGCCCGCCGCCAGGTCCCGCAGCCGGACGAAGACCGCGGGTCCGGTGTACGAGTCCACGTGGCCGACGATGACCGCCGGGCCGCGCTCGCCCGGCTCCGGGCCGGCGCGCCACCATCCGGTGCCGTCGTTGGTGTCCGGAGGTGGCAGGACGCCGTTCCGGTCCAGGGCGAGCGGGTCGACCGGCGCGTCGACGCCGATCGAAGGAATACGCAGGCGCACCGGATCAGCGACCTGCACCGCGGGTTTCCGCGCCACCGGGTCGGCCGCCCGCTGTCCGGCCTCCTGCGTTCCCGGCGAGGGCTGGGGCTGCATTCGGCCGTGGCCCACCACCTGCGCGGGGAAATCCGTCCACGGTTGTGCCGGGACGGCCAGTGCGGCGATCGGCAACAGCAGTCCGGCGGCCACCATCAGCCGGCCCAGCCGACGGTGGCCACCGGACTTCAGGCGAGCATGGTCAATTCGCCTGTGGCGTCCTTTCTCAGTCACGCTGCCGTGCTGGCCCGCGGCGGACCAGCACGACCCCGCCGGCGGCCAGCAGGACGCCCCCGGCCAGGCTCACCGGCACGAGCGGGAAGGAGTCGTCGCCCGCGGTGCCGCCCGCACCGGCCTCCACGCCGCCGGAGGGGGCGGCGCCCGTGTCCTCGTCCTCGCTGCCCTCGCCGGGCTCCGCCGAGCCGGTGGCACCGCCCGGCAGCGACTCGCAGGCGACGCCGTCGTCGTCGGTGTCGAGCCGGTTGGGGTCGCTCGGGTCCTGGTCGTAGACGGCCTGGGCTGCCGCCTGGGTGGCGAAGTCACCGCAGTCGCGGTCCTGGGCCAGCGCTACGCCGGCGAGCGGGAAGGACATCCCGGCTGTCAGAACCGTGACAGCCACGGCAGTACGGACTCGCATTGTTCCCCCTGATGAGATCTACGACTCTGCGGATCGCGGGAACCTATCAGGAATGGAGCGGGAAAGGCAGAGAAAAATTGAAGAATCGAGGCCCGCACACCCGTTCGGATCGGCAGGTGGCGCCCCGACCGACGTGACGATAATTCATGACGCTCTTTCCGCACACAGATCGGGAGACGTGGTCGAGTGACCGCGGGCGGGTCGACGGATCGGTGGTGCGAAATCTTCAGGCCTTTCGCTTCTCCAGCGGAAGAGCAGGGCCAGTCATGACATTCGGGATATGGCGCCCCGGCCTGCCGGTGGGCCGGCCGGGGCGTCGGGTCAGGGCCCGGCGGGGGTCGTGCCGGCGCCGGCCGGGGTGCGGGTGCCGAACAGTGCCCGCGGGTTGAACGTCAGCCGCGGCGCCGCCAGCGCGGCCAGCTGGTGCACCTGGTCCGGCCACCAGACGCCGGCCGCCGGGTCCACCACGCCCCACTCCGGGTCGATCGTGCCGCCGGTGCCGCGGGTGCAGCTGCCGTCGGACTCGCCCGGCACCTTCACCCACAGGTACGCGTCCAGCAGCGGGACCCCGGTGTCCGCGGTCGGCCGGGTGCCCAGCCCGCGGGCCGGCGGGTTGCACCAGTCCTGCGGGTCCGGGTAAACGCCGGCCGGCGGGGTCCACGGGCCCTGCCCGTTGCGGCTGGTGTCCACCACGAAGTGCGGCAGCTCGGCGTCGGCCGGGACGTTCGCGGCGTACCAGCCGTCGGCGTCGGCGGCCGGCCAGTACTGGTTGGCGCAGGCGTCGCCGCTGTTGCCGGCCTGGATGTACCAGACGCACTTGGCCACCATCGTCCCGTACCGGGTCAGCTCCGCGTCGGTCCGGTAGTTCGAGACGTTGAGGAAGAAGCCCCGGGCCCGGGCCACCCCGCCGTCGACCAGCCGGCCGGCGATCTCGCCGACGTTGTGCCAGCCGCTGTGCCCGGCGTCGAGGTAGACGATCGCGTTGGGCTGCCGCCCCAGCCGGTCCACCGCGTAGTTGATCTCGGTGTACCGGGCGGCCTGCTGCTCGGGGGTGCCGCCGCACGCGTCCGGCGTCAGCGCCAGGCCGTCCGGCTCCAGGATGACCACGGCCCGGCGGTCGCCGAGCCCGGCGGCCACGCCGTCCACCCAGGTCTTGTACTCGGCGGTGTTCGCGGCGCCGCCGCCGGAGTACTGCGCGCAGTCCCGGCCCGGCACGTTGTACGTGACCAGCACCGGCAGCTGCCGGCGCAGCCTCGCCTCGGTGGTGAGCGCGGCGACCTCCCGCCGGGTCTCCGCGACCGGTTCCGCCCCGGTGAACCAGGTCGCGACCGGCCAGGAGGCCAGCTGCGCCATCCGTACGGCGTCCGCCGCCCGGCCGGCCCGGGCGTCGGCGACCGCCTGCCGGGCCGCCTTGCTGTCCAGCTCGACGTGGAACGCCGTGCCGGTCGGGAAGGCCCGGGTCGGGGTGTCGACCGGAGCCGGTGCCGCGGCGGCCGGGGTCAGCCCCAGCACGCCGCAGGCCAGCACGGTGCCGAGCACCGCGCCGGCCCGAACAGTCCTTGTACCCACGCTGCACGCTCCCTCGCGTCCGGGGTGGGGCCGACCGGGGCCGTGCTCCGCCGACGGGCCCATCGGGCTGGGAGCGCTCCCATGTCGCACCGGAAGTGCTCCCTCGTCCGGCAGCTTCCAGCCGCCGGGCCCGGGTGTCAATCGTCACCGTCACCCGACCAGCGGTACGGACAGGTCTAGACCACCGTGCACACTGGGTGCTGCCGCTGCGCCCGTCCACTACTCCGGGAGGACCAGTGCACCCGCTCGCCCGCAGGGCGACGGCGGTGTTCGCCGCCATCGCCGTCAGCGCGGCCACCGCCGTCGCGCTCGTCGCCGCCGCCCCGGCCGGGGCGGCCACCACGCCCACGGCCACCTTCACCAGGACGGCCGACTGGGGGACCGGCTACGAGGCCAGGTACACCGTCACCAACGGCGGCCCCACCGCGCTGACCGGCTGGCGGGTCGAGTTCGACCTGCCGGCCGGCACCACGGTCGGCTCGGTCTGGGACGGTCGGCTCACCCGCAGCGGCACCCGCTACACCGTCACCGACGCCGGCTGGAACGCCACCCTGGCGCCCGGCGCGTCGGCCAGCTTCGGTTTCACCGGGGCGTACAGCGGGACCTGGCAGGACCCGGCCAACTGCCGGCTGAACGGCGCGAGCTGCACCGGCGGCACCGCACCGCCGACGACCCCGCCGCCCACGCCGACACCCACCCCGCCGCCCACCACGCCGCCGCCGGGCGGGGGCGGGTCGCTGGCCTCCGCGCCGTACCTGATGCCGCTGGAGAACGACCCGCCCGACATCGGGACGGTGATGGCGCAGACCGGCGTGAAGACCTTCACGCTGGCGTTCATCCTGTCCGACGGCGGCTGCGGGCCGGTGTGGAGCGGCGGCGGCCCGGTCGCCACCGACACCGCGATGGCGGCGAAGATCAACCAGATCCGGGCGGCCGGCGGCGACGTCATGCCCTCCGTCGGCGGCTGGTCCGGGGCCAAGCTCGGCGAGACCTGCACCGACGCCACCCGGCTGGCCGCCGCGTACCAGCAGGTGGTCGACCGGTACGCGCTGCGCGCCATCGACTTCGACATCGAGTCCACCGAGTTCGAGAGTGCCGCCGCGCACGACCGGGTGACCAAGGCGATCAAGATCCTCAAGGACCGCACGCCGGCGCTGAAGGTCTACGTCACCGTCCCGGTCACCCAGACCGGGCTGTCCTGGTGGGGGCAGCAGCTGGTGCAGACGGCGGTCCGCAACGGCGCCGCCGTCGACGGCTGGACGATCATGCCGTTCGACTTCGGCGGCGGGCAGACCGGCATGGGTCAGCTCACCGTCGACGTGGCCGAGGCGCTGCACCGGCAGCTCAAGACCTACTACCCGGGGCGTTCGGACGACGCGATCTACCGGATGTCCGGGATCTCGACGATGAACGGCCGCACCGACGTCGGCGAGTACGTCCGGCAGTCGGACATGCGCACGATCCTGGCGTACGCGCAGGCCAAGCACCTGGCGCGGTTCACGTTCTGGTCGGTCAACCGGGACCGGCAGTGCGCGGTGCCGGAGCCCGGGACGACCTCGGGCACCTGCTCCGGCGTGGCCCAGACCCCGTGGGAGTTCACCAGGATCGCCGCCCAGTACACGGGGTGACCGGGCGGTCCCGCCGGGCGGCGGGTGCCTCCGCCGGGCACCCGTCGCCCTGCCGCCCCCCTGCGGCCCTGCCCCCCGCGGCCTGCCCCCTGCGGTGGGGCCGCCCCCTGCGGCCGGGGCCGTTCGTTGCGGGCCGGGCCGGCCCCCGGTCGAGCCGGCCCGGCGCGGCCACCCGGTCCGCCCGGCGGCGGACCGGGCGGGTCCTAGGTGGTCCGGCCCGACCTGTCGGCCGGCCGGAGCGGGCCGCCGCCGGGACCGGGGTCCCCGTCCGGCCCCCCGCTGCCGTTGCCGCCGCCGCCGTCACCGCCCGGGAAGCCCGTGACCCCGAGGCCGTGGCCGGCGAAGGTGATCAGGTCGGCCATCGTGAAGTCGTCGCCGCCGGCCAGGAACGGCCGCCAGCCGGGGTCGTTGCGCAGGTAGGACGAGGGGTCCTTCTCCAGCAGGCCGAGGAAGACCTCGGCGACGATCCGCCCGCCGACCTGGCCCAGGTGCCGGCCGCCGGCCTGCACCTTCGCCTCCTGCAGGACGTAGTACCAGAGCGGGGCCGGCCCGCCGCCGAGCCCGATGTCGGAGTCGCCGAGGACGTCGGCGCCCATGTGCTGGGCCACGTCCTGCCCCGACGGCAGCAGCAGCCGGGCCCCGCGGGTCAGGTTGCGCTCGATCAGCGACGGCCGGTTGCCGGCGATCTCCGGCGGCAGCTCCTTCAGCGGGTCGGCCAGCTTGGTGTCGATCAGCCGGGTCGGCTGCAGCGCGTCCGAGCCCGCCCCCTCGACCTCGAAGAACCGGGCCCACTCGATCGTCCAGAACGGCGGCAGCTCCCGGAACCCGCCGAAGTGCTGCAGCCGCGTCGCCGGGTCCAGCAGGGACGTCGGCAGGAAGGTCCGCAGCGGCCCGACCAGCGTGTTCAGCTTGTAGCGACCGCGGATCTGGGAGTGCCCGAACCGGTACGCCGCGACGGAGAACTCCACCGGCATGTACGGGTCGGTCCGCCAGGTGTAGAACTCGCGCGTGATCTCCGGCCGGCGGCCGGACTCGTCCAGCACCGCGGCGTACGTCCGGGGGCCGACGGTGCGGCGCAGGAAGTCGTGCACGACGAGCCACTGGTAGTGCCAGCGGACGATCCGCTGCGCCGCCTCGAACCGGTTCTCGCTGCCCCGGGCCAGCGCGGGGTCGGCCTCGACCAGGTCGACGACCTTGTTGTGGAACTTCAGCATCGTCAGCTGGAGCTGCCCGACGAAGGTGTTCTCGTCGTTGCGGGGGTCGCCGAGCAGCGCGACCTCCTGCGTGTTGCGGGGCAGGTCGTCCTCGTCGTCGTGCCGGCCGATCAGCAGCTTGTCGTTGCCGGTGGACCGGTCGTAGAGGAACGGGTCGTCCACCGGGCCGCGGCCGTACACGCAGGCGAGGTCGAAGCGCGGGCTGCGGAAGTTGGTCAGCGCGTCGGGGTCGTTGGCCCGGTCCAGGCTGGAGGCGGTGTCCAGGGTCAGGTCGTGGTCGACGAACTGGCCCAGGTACGTGTAGCCGGAGGGGATGTCGGGGTTGTCGAGCTCCGGCCGCGGCCCGGTCACGTTCTCCGTCATGACCTCGGCGATCTCGGCGATCCGGGCGTCGTCCGGCACGAACGGCGGCAGCCGGAACATCCGCCCGAAGCGTCCCTCGAACTGCCGGGAGATCGGCACGTACGCCAGCCCGCGCATCTCGTACCCGTGCCCGCGCGCCTGCCGGCGCCCGTACCCCAGGTCGTGGGCGCTGGCCGCGGAGGCGACCAACTGCTCGGTGGTGCGCGGGGCTCCCCGGCCCGGCGCCTCTGCCGCCGGCGCGTCGGGCGCCGGCCGTTCCACGATGTCGGTCATCCGTCTCGCTCCCCCGTACGGACCGGCGGACGGCCCGCCGGGCTCGCGGGAAACGTTATGGCCCCCGTCTCACTCGTTCGGCCCAACGAGGGTGACCCTGCCCCTCGGGGCAGCACCTCGGCCCGACCGCGCACCGCCGGCCGGCCCCGGTCCCTACTGGTAGGAGATCATCAGCGGGGTCGGCTTGCGGATCATCGTCTGCGCCGGGGTCAGCATCGGCTTGTCCTCGTCGTAGAAGTTCTTCCAGCCGAACGGCACGCCCTTGGGTGCCGCGCCGACCACGGCGGCCCAGGTGGCGTCCTTGCTGCCGGTGGGGCCCTGGCCGTCCATGTGGACCAGCACCGCGACCTCGTCCCGGTCGGTGCGCAGCGGCTCGTCGTTGGTGATCATGTCGAGCCGGAACTGGTGGATGACCAGCAGCTTCTGCGGCAGCTCGTGCTTCGCCGTCAGGTCGGCCAGCCAGCGGTGCACAGAGTTGATCTCGGACGCGTTCGCGGTGCCGATCTGCTCCAGCGGCCGCTCGGTCGGCTTCAGCCGCCACTCCGGGTCCAGCGCCAGCCCGACGTGCGGCTGCCGCAGCAGCGACTCGTACAGCTTGGCCTGGTCGAGGAAGTTGGCCCGGCCCGGCTGCAGGTCCAGCACGACGTACACGCCCGCCGCGGCCGCCTTGTCGACCCACGGCTTGAGCAGACTGACCGGCGCGGCGTACGAGTAGTCGTTGCCGGCGCCGGGTGCCCCCTGGGCGACGGTCGCGATGATCTCGAACGTCGGCACCACCGGGGTCGCGCCGGACAGCGCCTCGTACGGCTCGGCCAGCGCGCGGGCCCGGGTGATGGTCGCGTCCACGTCCTGCTCGCCGAGCACGCCGAGGCTGGCCGTGCCGGGATGGCCGTACATGGCGACCAGCCGGCGGCCGGGCAGCACCACCTGGCCGCCGCCGGGCAGCTGCACGCCGGCGGCGGCGACGGCGGCCCGGGCGGCCAGCTCCTCCGCGGTGCCGAAGCCGCTGCCGGCGGCCACGACGTGCGCCGGCCCAGCCTTGGCCAGGGCCTCGATCGCGGCCGGGTCGGTCCGCGGGTCCGGGCCGGTGGTCGTCACCACGGTGGCCCCGGCGGCCTGCCCGGTGGCGGTGGCGGCGGCGGCCGCCGCCTTGCCGGCCGCGT
>CADCTP010000309.1 GCA_902805565.1 uncultured Mycobacteriales bacterium | reverse complement strand
CGACGGCGAGCCGTGGCACCTGCACTTCGCCGGCTCCGACGGGGACACCGAGTGGGGGGCGAGCTGCGCGACCGGGCTGGCGGTGGTGGTGGACAGCCAGGCCACCGGCCGGCTCGGGGTGTGCCGGGCCGACTGCTGCGACCGGGTCTACGTCGACGTCTCCCGCAACGCCTCCCGCCGGTTCTGTTCCGAGTCCTGCCTCAACCGGACCAAGGTCGCCGCGTTCCGGGCCCGGGCCCGGGCCACCTCCTGAGGCGGTCCCGGCCGGCGGGAATAGGCCGCCGGGGGAGGCGGTTGTGACCCCTCGGAGGACGGCGGACGTGCCTGTGCCGCGGGGGGCGGCGAGGGGCGACCGGCACCCGATTTGAATGCCCGGACCCGCTTGGGTACCCTCTTCCTTCGTGCCCAGGGTGACCTGGGCCGTCCCGCGTGCCCGGCAGTGTTTGCAAGAGCAGGGCCAGTGCGCGGACACCGATCGCTCCCCGTGGATTTGTCCGCGGGTGAACCTCGGAAGGGCGACACGCCCGACCGCGGGGGTCGGTGGAGCAGGACCCTGACCGCAGTACCGACTCGGGAGAGCTCAAGCCGCCCATGCCCACCATTGCCCAGCTCGTCCGCAAGGGTCGCCACGACAAGGTGACCAAGGCCAAGCGGCCTGCCCTCAAGGGCAGCCCGCAGCGTCGTGGTGTCTGCGTGCGCGTCTACACGACGACGCCCCGTAAGCCGAACTCCGCGCTGCGCAAGGTGGCTCGGGTCCGGCTGACGAGTGGCATGGAGGTCACCGCCTACATCCCGGGCGTCGGCCACAACCTGCAGGAGCACTCGATCGTGCTGGTGCGCGGCGGTCGTGTCCGCGACCTGCCCGGCGTCCGCTACCAGGTGATCCGCGGTGCGCTGGACACCCAGGGTGTCCGCAACCGCAAGCAGGCCCGCAGCCGTTACGGCGCCAAGAAGGAGAAGAGCTAATGCCCCGCAAGGGTCCCGCGCCGAAGCACCAGGTCGTCATCGACCCGGTCTACGGCTCGCCGCTGGTCACGTCGCTGGTCAACAAGGTCCTGGTCGACGGCAAGCGCTCGGTCGCCGAGAAGATCGTCTACGGCGCCCTGGAGGGTTGCCGCGAGAAGTCCGGCAACGACCCGGTGGTCACGCTCAAGCGCGCGCTGGACAACGTGAAGCCGGCGATCGAGGTCAAGTCCCGCCGGGTGGGTGGCGCGACGTACCAGGTCCCGGTCGAGGTCCGCACCCCGCGGCAGACCACGCTCGCGCTGCGCTGGCTCATCCAGTACAGCCGCGGCCGCCGCGAGAAGACGATGACCGAGCGCCTCATGAACGAGCTGCTCGACGCGAGCAACGGCCTCGGCGCCAGCGTCAAGCGGCGCGAGGACACGCACAAGATGGCCGAGTCCAACAAGGCCTTCGCCCACTACCGCTGGTAGTGCACGACCTGGTCCCCGCTGGGGGCCGGGAGCGCCGGACCGCTGGTCCGGCGCGAGACGAGACGACGACGCGAAGAGAGACAGCAGTGGCTACCGCCGACGCGACCCTGGCCAAGACCCGCAACATCGGGATCATGGCCCACATCGACGCGGGCAAGACCACGACGACCGAGCGGATCCTGTTCTACACCGGGATCAACTACAAGATCGGCGAGGTTCACGAGGGCGCCGCGACGATGGACTGGATGCCGCAGGAGCAGGAGCGCGGCATCACGATCACGTCCGCCGCGACCAAGACCTCGTGGCGCGACCACACCATCAACATCATCGACACCCCGGGCCACGTCGACTTCACCGTCGAGGTGGAGCGGTCGCTGCGGGTCCTCGACGGTGCCGTCGCCGTGTACGACGCGGTCGCCGGCGTCGAGCCGCAGACCGAGCAGGTGTGGCGGCAGGCCGACAAGTACCGCGTCCCGCGCATGTGCTTCGTCAACAAGATGGACCGCACCGGGGCGAACTTCTTCCGGACCGTCGACATGATCCGCGACCGGCTCAACGCCGTGCCGCTGGTGCTGCAGCTGCCGTGGGGCGTCGAGTCCGACTTCCTCGGCGTGATCGACCTGGTCCAGATGAAGGGTCTGCAGTGGACCAGCGAGGACAAGGGCGCGACGTACGAGACGGTCGACATCCCGGCCGACATGCTCGAGGACGCGCAGGCCTGGCGCACCACCATGCTGGAGACCCTCGCCGAGGGTGACGACCAGTCGATGGAGGCCTACCTCGAGGGCACCGAGCTGAGCGTCGACGAGATCAGGGCCGGCATCCGCCGCGGCACCATCGCGCAGGCGTTCACGCCGGTCCTGCTCGGCACCGCGTTCAAGAACAAGGGCGTCCAGCCCATGCTCGACGCGGTCGTCGACTACCTGCCCAGCCCGCTGGACGTCCCGGCGATCGTGGGCACCGCGCTGGACGGCGAGACCGAGGTCCTGCGGCACGCGGACGCGAGCGAGCCGTTCTCCGCGCTGGCGTTCAAGATCCAGACCGACCAGCACCTCGGCAAGCTGACCTACATCCGGGTCTACTCGGGTCGGCTGGAGGCCGGCTCGCCGGTCCTCAACTCGACCAAGGACCGCAAGGAGCGGGTCGGCAAGATCTTCCAGATGCACGCCAACAAGCGCGAGGAGCGCCCCGGCGTCGCGGCCGGCGAGATCGTCGCGGTGAACGGTCTGAAGCAGACCACCACCGGCGACACCCTCACCGACGCCGACAAGCCGGTGATCCTCGAGTCGATGACGTTCCCGGCCCCGGTCATCCAGGTCGCGATCGAGCCGAAGACCAAGGCCGACCAGGAGCGTCTCGGCACCGCGATCCAGAAGCTCGCCGAAGAGGACCCGACCTTCCAGGTCCACAACGACGAGGAGACCGGCCAGACCATCATCGCCGGCATGGGCGAGCTGCACCTCGAGGTGCTGGTCGACCGGATGAAGCGCGAGTTCAAGGTCGAGGCCAACATCGGCAAGCCGCAGGTCGCCTACCGGGAGACCATCCGCAAGCCGGTCATCAAGGTCGAGTACACGCACAAGAAGCAGACCGGCGGTTCCGGCCAGTTCGCCCGGGTCATCATCGACCTGGAGCCGCTGGAGCGGACCGAGGACGGCGCGACCTACGAGTTCGAGAACAAGGTCACCGGCGGCCGGGTCCCGCGGGAGTACATCCCCTCGGTGGACCAGGGCGCCCAGGAGGCCATGACGTACGGCATCCTGGCCGGCTTCCCGCTGGTGGGGATCAAGGTCCGGCTCACGGACGGTGCCTACCACGAGGTGGACTCGTCCGAGATGGCGTTCAAGATCGCCGGCTCGATGGCCTTCAAGGAGGCCGCCCGCAGGGCCTCCCCGGCACTGCTCGAGCCGATGATGGCCGTCGAGGTCGTCACCCCCGAGGACTACATGGGCGACGTCATCGGCGACCTCAACAGCCGGCGCGGCATGATCCAGGCGATGGAGGAGCGCGGCGGAGCCCGCGTCGTCCGGGCCCTGGTGCCGCTGTCGGAGATGTTCGGCTACGTCGGCGACCTGCGGTCGAGGACCCAGGGGCGGGCGAGCTACACGATGGTGTTCGACTCCTACGCCGAGGTTCCGGCGAACGTGGCGAAGGAGATCATCGCGAAGGCCACCGGCCAGTAGCACCACCTGGCCGGGGGCCGGCCCCCCGCGCCCGACAGCACCACCTCAGACCAGCATCCAGACGCAGGGCACGAGCAGTCCAGGAGGACCCACAGTGGCGAAGGCGAAGTTCGAGCGGACCAAGCCGCACGTCAACATCGGCACCATCGGTCACATCGACCATGGCAAGACCACGCTGACCGCGGCGATCTCGCGGACGCTGCACGACCGGTTCCCGGCGCTGAACCCGGACACCCAGGCGTTCGACCAGATCGACAAGGCTCCCGAGGAGCGTCAGCGCGGCATCACGATCTCGATCGCGCACATCGAGTACCAGACCGAGAAGCGCCACTACGCGCACGTCGACTGCCCCGGGCACGCCGACTACATCAAGAACATGATCACCGGCGCGGCCCAGATGGACGGCGCGATCCTCGTGGTCGCCGCCACCGACGGCCCGATGCCGCAGACCAAGGAGCACGTGCTCCTGGCCCGCCAGGTCGGCGTGCCGTACATCGTGGTCGCGCTGAACAAGGCCGACATGGTGGACGACGAGGAGATCCTCGAGCTCGTCGAGCTCGAGGTCCGCGAGCTGCTCACCCAGTACGAGTTCCCGGGTGACGACGTGCCGATCGTGCGCGTCTCCGCGCTCAAGGCGCTCGAGGGCGACCCCGAGTGGGCCGGCAAGCTGATGGAGCTCATGGACGCGGTCGACGAGTCGATCCCGCAGCCGGAGCGCGACATCGACCGGCCGTTCCTGATGCCGATCGAGGACGTCTTCACGATCACCGGCCGCGGCACCGTGGTGACCGGCCGGGTGGAGCGCGGCATCGTCAAGGTCAACGAGACCGTCGACATCGTCGGCATCCAGGAGCGCAAGCAGACCACGACCGTCACCGGCGTGGAGATGTTCCGCAAGCTGCTGGACGAGGGGCGGGCCGGCGACAACGTGGGCCTGCTGCTGCGCGGCATCAAGCGCGAGGACGTGGAGCGCGGCCAGGTCGTCATCAAGCCGGGCACCACGACCCCGCACACGGAGTTCGAGGCGAACGTCTACATCCTGTCGAAGGACGAGGGTGGCCGGCACACGCCGTTCTTCAACAACTACCGCCCGCAGTTCTACTTCCGGACCACGGACGTGACCGGCGTCGTGACCCTCCCCGAGGGCACCGAGATGGTCATGCCGGGTGACAACACCGAGATGTCGGTGTCGCTCATCCAGCCGATCGCCATGGAGGAGGGCCTGCGCTTCGCCATCCGCGAGGGCGGCCGCACCGTCGGCGCCGGCCGGGTCACGAAGATCTCCAAGTAGTGCGCAGCCGGTGGCCGGATCGCTGATCCGGCCACCGGCCCGTGAAACGGCTCCACCCACGCAGCGGCAGCAGAGGACGAGAACACACGATGGCGGGACAGAAGATCCGCATCCGGCTCAAGGCCTACGACCACGAGGCGATCGACGCGTCCGCGCGCAAGATCGTCGACACCGTCACGCGTACCGGGGCGCGGGTGGTCGGCCCGGTGCCGCTGCCCACCGAGAAGAACGTGTACTGCGTCATCCGCTCGCCGCACAAGTACAAGGACAGCCGCGAGCACTTCGAGATGCGCACGCACAAGCGCCTCATCGACATCCTCGACCCGACGCCGAAGACGGTCGACGCGCTGATGCGCATCGACCTGCCCGCCAGCGTCGACGTCAACATCCAGTAGGGATCAGGAGATGCCAACCGAGAACCGCGCCGTCCGCGGCGTCCTGGGCGAGAAGCTGGGCATGACCCAGGTCTTCGACGAGCGCAACCGGATCATCCCGGTCACCGTCGTCAAGGCCGGGCCGTGCGTGGTCACCCAGGTCCGCACGCCGGACAAGGACGGCTACTCCGCGGTCCAGCTCGCGTTCGGGTCGATCGATCCGCGGAAGGTGACCAAGCCGGTCGCCGGCCACTACCGCGAGGCGGGCGTCACCCCGCGCCGTCACCTGGTCGAGCTGCGCACCGACGCGGCCGCCGGCTACACCGTCGGTCAGGAGGTCGGCCCGGACGTCTTCGCGGCCGGCACCGTGGTCGACGTCGTCGGCACCAGCAAGGGCAAGGGCACCGCGGGTGTCATGAAGCGTCACGGCTTCAAGGGCCTGGGCGCCTCGCACGGCACCCAGCGCAAGCACCGCTCGCCGGGCTCCATCGGCGGCTGCGCCACCCCGGGCCGGGTCTTCAAGGGCCTGCGGATGGCCGGCCGGATGGGCCACGCCCGCACCACGGTCATGAACCTGACCGTGCACGGCGTGGACGTCGAGAAGGGCCTGCTGCTCATCAAGGGCGCCGTCCCCGGCCCGAAGGGCGGGCTGCTGCTCGTCCGCAACGCCGTCAAGCGTCCGATGCCCGCTGAGACCCCCACCGGAGGTGAGTGATGACGACCGTCGACGTCCGTACCGCTGAGGGCACCAACGGCACCGTCGAGCTGCCGGCCGAGGTCTTCGACGTGCAGGCGAACCTGGCGCTGATGCACCAGGTCGTGGTGGCCCAGCAGGCCGCCGCCCGGCAGGGCACGCACGACACCAAGAGCCGCGGCGAGGTTTCCGGTGGCGGCAAGAAGCCGTACCGGCAGAAGGGCACCGGCCGGGCCCGTCAGGGCTCGATCCGCGCGCCGCAGTTCGCCGGCGGTGGCGTCGTGCACGGCCCCACGCCGCGCGACTACAGCCAGCGCACGCCCAAGAAGATGAAGGCCGCCGCGCTGCGCGGGGCGCTGTCCGACCGGGCCCGCGAGGGCCGGGTGCACGTCATCGACGTGTTCTCCGAGGGCGACCAGCCCTCCACCAAGGCCGCCCTCGCCGCGCTGAACGCCGCGACCACCTCCCGCAAGGTGCTGGTCGTCCTGCACCGCGACGACGTCGTGAGCTGGAAGAGCCTGCGCAACGTCGGCTCGGTGCACCTGATCGACGCCGGCCAGCTCAACACGTACGACGTGCTGGTCAGCGACGACGTGGTGTTCACCAAGGCCGCCCTGGAGTCGTTCCTGGCCCGGGGCAAGGGCGTGGCGAAGCCGGACCTGAGCACCCCGGACATCCCGGGTGAGCCGGTCCCGTCGATCGCCCCGGCCGAGGGTGACGGGACCGTCGACGTGGACGTGGAGGACGACAAGTGATCGCCGACCCGCGGGACGTGCTGCTCGCCCCGGTCATCTCGGAGAAGAGCTACGGGCTGCTGGACGACAACAAGTACACGTTCGTCGTCCGCCCGGACGCCAACAAGACGCAGATCAAGATCGCGGTCGAGCAGGTCTTCAACGTGAAGGTCCTCGACGTCAACACGCTGAACCGGCAGGGCAAGCGCAAGCGCACCCGGTCGGGGTTCGGTCGCCGCAAGGACACCAAGCGCGCCATCGTGAGCTTGGCGCCGGGCGACCGGATCGAGATCTTCGGCGGACCGGTGAGCTGAGGGACTGGACGATGGGCATCCGCAAGTACAAGCCGACCACCCCGGGGCGCCGGGGGGCCAGCGTCGCCGACTTCGTCGAGATCACGCGCGACGAGCCGGAGAAGTCGCTGGTCCGCCCGCTGCACTCGCGCGGCGGCCGGAACAACACCGGCCGGGTCACCACCCGCCACCAGGGCGGCGGGCACAAGCGCGCCTACCGCCTGGTGGACTTCCGCCGCGCGGACAAGGACGGCGTGCCGGCCAAGGTCGCGCACATCGAGTACGACCCCAACCGCACCGCGCGCATCGCGCTGCTGCACTTCGCGGACGGCGAGAAGCGCTACATCGTCGCGCCGGCGAAGCTCAAGCAGGGCGACCGGATCGAGAGCGGCGCCGGCGCCGACATCAAGCCGGGCAACAACCTGCCGCTGCGCAACATCCCGACCGGCACCGTGATCCACGCGATCGAGCTGCGGCCGGGCGGCGGGGCGAAGATCGCCCGCTCCGCCGGCTGCAGCGTGCAGCTGGTCGCGAAGGACGGTCCGTACGCGCAGCTGCGCATGCCGTCCGGCGAGATCCGCAACGTCGACGTGCGCTGCCGCGCCACCGTCGGCGAGGTCGGCAACGCCGAGCAGTCGAACATCAACTGGGGCAAGGCCGGCCGCATGCGCTGGAAGGGCAAGCGCCCCTCCGTCCGTGGTGTCGCCATGAACCCGATCGACCACCCGCACGGTGGCGGTGAGGGCAAGACCTCCGGTGGCCGGCACCCGGTGAACCCGGCCGGCAAGCCCGAGGGCCGGACCCGCCGGGCGCACAAGCCCAGCGACAAGCTCATCGTCCGCCGCCGCCGCACCGGCAAGAACTCCAGGAGGGGCTGAGCATGCCGCGCAGCCTGAAGAAGGGCCCGTTCGTCGACGACCACCTGCTCAAGAAGGTGGACGTCCAGAACGAGAAGAACACCAAGAACGTGATCAAGACCTGGTCCCGCCGCTCGACGATCATCCCCGACATGCTGGGGCACACGATCGCCGTGCACGACGGCCGCAAGCACGTGCCGGTCTTCGTCACCGAGGGCATGGTCGGGCACAAGCTCGGCGAGTTCGCCCCGACCCGCACGTTCCGGGGGCACATCCGGGACGACCGCCGCAGCCGTCGCGGCTGACCAGCAGAGCAACCAGGGAAACTGAGGGGTAGCGAGAGATGGCACAGGGCACCGCGGTCGCCGAGGACCGGCGCGCCCGGGCGACCGCCCGGTACGTGCGCATGACGCCGATGAAGGTCCGGCGCGTCGTCGACCTCATCCGCGGCATGGAGGCGCGCGAGGCGCTGTCCGTGCTCCGGTTCGCACCTCAGGCCGCCAGTGAGCCGGTTGCCAAGGTGCTGGCCAGCGCGGTGGCGAACGCCGAGCACAACCAGAACCTCGACCCGGCGTCGCTGGTGGTCTCGGTGGCGTACGTGGACGAGGGACCGACGCTGAAGCGGTTCCGGCCGCGGGCGCAGGGCCGGGCGTTCCGGATCAACAAGCGGACCAGCCACATCACCATCGAGGTGGAGAGCGTGGCGACCGCGACCCAGAACCGGCCGGCCAAGAAGGCGGCCCCGGCGAAGGCGACCAAGGCGACCGCCACCAAGGCGGCGAAGGCGACGAAGGCCACCGCGACCACGGCCCCGGCCGGGGACGCGGCGACGGTCACGACGCCCGAGGCCGGTACGACCCCGGCGCCCGAGGCCCGCAAGGCCACGAAGGCGACCGCGGTCAGCGAGGACAGCCCGGCCGAGACCGAGGTGCTCGGCACCGACGCCCCCGACCGGACGACGGACGCGACGACTGAGGAGGGGACCCGCTAGTGGGTCAGAAGGTCAACCCGCACGGGTTCCGGCTCGGTATCACGACCGACTGGAAGTCCCGGTGGTACGCGGACAAGCTGTACAAGGACTACGTCAAGGAAGACGTGGCCATCCGGAAGATGATGAGCAAGGGCATGGAGCGCGCCGGCATCTCGAAGGTCGAGATCGAGCGCACCCGTGACCGCGTGCGCGTCGACATCCACACCGCCCGGCCGGGCATCGTCATCGGCCGGCGCGGCGCGGAGGCCGACCGCATCCGCGGCGAGCTGGAGAAGCTCACCGGCAAGCAGGTGCAGCTGAACATCCTCGAGGTGAAGAACCCGGAGGCGGACGCGCAGCTGGTCGCGCAGGGCGTGGCCGAGCAGCTGTCCAGCCGGGTCTCCTTCCGCCGTGCGATGCGCAAGGCGATGCAGTCGGCGCTGAAGTCCCCGGGCGTCAAGGGCATCCGGGTCCAGTGCGGCGGCCGCCTCGGTGGCGCCGAGATGTCCCGGTCGGAGTTCTACCGCGAGGGCCGGGTGCCGCTGCACACGCTCCGCGCGATGATCGACTACGGCCAGTACGAGGCCCGGACGACCTTCGGTCGGATCGGCGTCAAGGTCTGGATCTACAAGGGCGACGCGATCGGCACCCGCACCGAGCGGGAGGCTGCCGAGGCCGCCATGCAGCGCAACCGGCGGGAGCGCCCGCAGCGCCCGCGCCGGTCCGGCTCCTCCGGCACCACGGGCACCAGCACCGAGGCCGGACGGGCCGCGGCGACCGCGCCGACCGACGGGGCCGTCGCCCCGGAGTCGGTCGACACCGCGGTCGGCACCGTCGAGGCCGGCTCCACCGCCGAGACGGCGCTCCCGATCGGCGACCCGACCGTCGCCGAGGCCGTGGACGCGCCGGCGACGGACGCGGAGACCGGTGCCCCTGTCAGCACCGAGACGACGGAGGGCTGACGAATGCTCATCCCCCGCAGGGTCAAGCACCGCAAGCAGCACCACCCGGAGCGCCACGGCGCCGCCAAGGGCGGTACCCGCGTCACCTTCGGCGAGTACGGCATCCAGGCGCTGGAGCCGGCGTACGTGACGAACCGGCAGATCGAGTCGGCGCGTATCGCGATGACCCGGCACATCAAGCGTGGCGGCAAGGTCTGGATCAACATCTACCCGGACCGCCCGATCACCAAGAAGCCGGCCGAGACCCGCATGGGTTCCGGCAAGGGCTCGCCGGAGTGGTGGGTCGCCAACGTGAAGCCGGGCCGGGTCATGTTCGAGCTGTCCGGCGTTCCGGAGCCGATCGCCCGCGAGGCGCTGCGTCGCGCGATCCACAAGCTCCCGATGAAGTGCCGGTTCGTCAAGCGCGAGGTTGGTGACGTCTGATGGCGGCAGGGATCGTGCCGGCCGAGCTGCGTGAGCTGGCCGACGACGAGCTCGTCTCCCGGTTGCGGGAGGCGAAGGAGGAGCTGTTCAACCTCCGGTTCCAGGTGGCCACCGGACAGCTGGACAACAACCGGCGGCTGCAGACCGTGCGCCGCGACATCGCGAAGATCTACACGATCATGCGCGAGCGCGAGCTCGGCCTGTCGGTCGCCCCGAGCGAGGGTGTGGCATGAGCGAGCAGACGAGCGCGGCGGCGGAGACCGTCGCCGCGCGCGGCCGCCGCAAGGTCCGCGAGGGCCTCGTGGTGGGCGACAAGATGGACAAGACCGCGGTGGTCCAGGTCGAGGACCGGGTCAAGCACCCGCTCTACGGCAAGGTCATCCGGCGCACCAGCAAGCTCAAGGTGCACGACGAGCAGAACGCGGCCGGTATCGGTGACCGCGTGCTGGTGATGGAGACGCGTCCGCTGTCGGCCACCAAGCGGTGGCGGATCGTGGAGATCCTGGAGAAGGCGAAGTGATCCAGCAGGAGTCCCGGCTGCGGGTCGCCGACAACACCGGTGCGAAGGAGATCCTCTGCATCCGGGTGCTCGGCGGCTCGGGCCGGCGGTACGCCGGGATCGGCGACATCATCGTCGCCACCGTCAAGGACGCGCTGCCCGGCGCCGGCGTGAAGAAGGGCGACGTCGTCAAGGCGGTCGTCGTCCGGACCTCCAAGGAGCGCCGGCGCCCGGACGGGTCCTACATCCGCTTCGACGAGAACGCCGCGGTGCTCATCAAGAACGACAACGAGCCGCGCGGCACCCGCATCTTCGGCCCGGTCGGCCGTGAGCTGCGGGACAAGCGTTTCATGAAGATCATTTCGCTGGCCCCGGAGGTGTTGTGATGGCCGGGCCGTCCATGAAGGTCAAGAAGGGCGACACCGTCCTGGTGATCTCCGGACCGGACAAGGGCGCCAAGGGGAAGGTCATCGCGGCCTACCCCCAGGAGCAGCGTGTCCTGGTCGAGGGGGTCAACCGGATCAAGAAGCACACCCGGGTGTCGACCACCCAGCGCGGTGCCCAGAGCGGCGGCATCGTCACGCAGGAGGCCCCCATCCACGTGAGCAACGTGATGGTGGTCGACTCGGACGGCAAGCCGACCCGCATCGGGTTCCGCAAGGACGAGGACGGCCGCAGCGTTCGCGTGGGCCGCCGTTCCGGTAAGGACATCTGATGACCGCCCCCGAGAAGACGATGCCGCGGCTGCGGCAGCGCTACCTCGACGAGATCGCCCCCGGACTGCGCGAGCAGTTCGACTACGCCAACGTCATGCAGATCCCCGGCGTGGTCAAGGTCGTCGTCAACATGGGCGTCGGCGAGGCCGCGCGGGACGCGAAGCTGATGGACGGCGCGGTGCGCGACCTGACCGCGATCACCGGCCAGAAGCCGCTCGTGCAGAAGGCGCGCAAGTCCATCGCGCAGTTCAAGCTGCGCGAGGGCATGCCGATCGGCGCGAAGGTCACCCTCCGCGGCGACCGGATGTGGGAGTTCCTGGACCGGCTGCTGAGCATCGCGCTGCCGCGTATCCGGGACTTCCGCGGGCTGTCGCCGACGCAGTTCGACGGCAACGGCAACTACACGTTCGGTCTGAACGAGCAGTCGATGTTCCACGAGATCGACATGGACCGGGTGGACCGGCAGCGCGGGATGGACATCACCGTCGTCACCACCGCTCGTACCGACGAGGAGGCACGCGAGCTGCTCCGCCGGCTCGGGTTCCCCTTCCGCACCACCGAGACGAGGAACTAGGCGTGGCGAAGAAGGCGCTCGTCGTCAAGGCGAACCGCAAGCCGAAGTACGCTGTCCGCGGCTACACCCGCTGCCAGCGCTGTGGCCGGCCGCGCGCGGTCTTCCGCGTGTTCGGTCTCTGCCGGATCTGTGTCCGGGAGATGGCGCACGCCGGGCAGCTGCCCGGTGTGACCAAGTCCAGCTGGTAGACAGCAGTTCCCGGGACACCCGTACCCGGGCAATCTTCGCCGCAGGCCCGGGCGGGAACCACGGCGAGAAAGGCAAGAGCCCCACATGACCATGACCGATCCGATCGCGGACATGCTGACGCGCATCCGGAACGCCAACTCGGCGTACCACGACACCGTCGTCATGCCGCACTCCAAGCTCAAGGCGCACGTCGCCGAGATCCTCCAGCAGGAGGGCTACATCGCCGGCTGGTCGGTGGCCGACGCCCCCGACGACGCCCCGGGCAAGCTCCTGTCGATCGACCTGAAGTACGGGCCGAACCGGGAGCGCTCGATCGCCGGCCTGCGCCGCGTGTCCAAGCCCGGGCTGCGGGTGTACGCCAAGTCCACCGCCATGCCGAAGGTGCTCGGCGGGCTCGGCGTCGCGATCATCTCCACGTCCACCGGCCTGCTGACCGACCGGCAGGCGACCAAGCGCAGGATGGGCGGGGAAGTCCTCGCCTACGTCTGGTAGGGGAGGGTTCCGATGTCTCGAATCGGCAGGCTTCCGGTCACCGTCCCCGCTGGCGTGGACGTGACCATCAGCGGTCAGCAGATCGTCGTGAAGGGTCCGAAGGGCGAGCTCTCGCACGTCGTCAAGGAGCCGATCCAGGTCGAGCGCGGCGATGACGGCGCGCTCCTGGTCACCCGGCCGGACGACGAGCGCGAGTCGCGCTCGCTGCACGGGCTGTCCCGCACGCTCATCAACAACATGGTCATCGGGGTGACCCAGGGCTACTCCAAGACCCTGGAGATCGTCGGCACCGGCTACCGCGTCCAGGCGCGCGGCCGGGACCTGGAGTTCGCGCTCGGCTTCAGCCACCCGGTGCCGGTCCCGGCGCCGGAGGGCATCACCTTCCGCGTCGAGGCCCCGACCCGCTTCGTGGTCGAGGGCATCGACAAGCAGAAGGTCGGCGAGGTCGCGGCGACGATCCGCAAGCTGCGCAAGCCCGACCCGTACAAGGGCAAGGGCGTGCGCTACCAGGGCGAGGTCATCCGCCGCAAGGCCGGGAAGACGGGCAAGTGACAATGACGACCACCAAGGCGACCGGGAGCACGGTCTCGCAGAAGCGGCGCACGTCGCGGGCGCGCCGGCACTTCCGGCTGCGCAAGAGGATCCGCGGCACCGAGACGCGTCCGCGCCTCGTCGTGACCCGCTCCACCCGCCACATGTACGCCCAGGTCGTCGACGACGTCCGCGGCGTGACGCTGGCCTCCGCCTCGACGTACGGCCTGGAGGTGGACGGCGACAAGACCGCCGCCGCCAAGCGGGTCGGCGAGCTGGTGGCCGAGCGGGCCAAGGCGGCCGGGGTCAACGCGGTCGTCTTCGACCGGGGCGGCGACAAGTACCACGGCCGGATCGCGGCGCTCGCCGACGCGGCCCGCGAGAACGGCCTGGACTTCTGATGAGCACCATCCACTACGGAAAGGACGCCTGATGCCAGGGCAGCAGCGCCGAGGCGGGGGCGCCGGCGGGGACCGCCGGGACCGTCGGGACGGCGGCGGCCGGGGCGGGGCGCAGGAGAAGACCCCGCACGTCGAGCGGGTCGTCGCGATCAACCGTGTCGCGAAGGTCGTCAAGGGCGGCCGGCGCTTCAGCTTCACCGCGCTGGTCGTCGTGGGCGACGGCGACGGCACGGTCGGGGTCGGCTACGGCAAGGCCAAGGAGGTGCCCGCGGCGATCGCCAAGGGTGTCGAGGAGGCCAAGAAGAACTTCTTCAAGGTGCCGCGCATCCAGGGCACGATCCCGCACCCGGTGCAGGGCGAGGCCGCGGCCGGCGTCGTGCTGCTGAAGCCGGCCAGCCCCGGTACCGGTGTCATCGCCGGTGGCCCGGTGCGCGCCGTGCTGGAGTGCGCGGGCATCCACGACGTGCTGTCCAAGTCGCTCGGCTCGGACAACCCGATCAACATCGTGCACGCCACGGTCACCGCGCTGAAGGCCCTGGTCCGTCCGGAGGAGGTCGCGAGCCGTCGCGGCCTGCCGCTGGAGGACGTGGCCCCGGCCGGCATGCTGCGGGCGCGGGCACTCGGGGGGGTCTGACATGGCACGCCTCAAGGTCACGCAGACCCGGTCGCTGATCGGGTCCAAGGACAACCAGCGCCAGACCATGCGGTCGCTCGGGCTCAAGCGGGTCCACGACACCGTGGTCAAGGAGGACCGGCCGGAGATCCGCGGCATGGTCCAGACCGTGACCCACCTGGTCTCGGTCGAGGAGGTCGACTGACATGACGATCAAGATCCATCACCTCCGTCCGGCCCCGGGGTCGCACACCGCCAAGACCCGCGTGGGTCGCGGCGAGGGCTCCAAGGGCAAGACGGCCGGTCGCGGCACCAAGGGCACCAAGGCCCGCTACCAGGTGCCCGCCGGCTTCGAGGGCGGCCAGATGCCGATCCACATGCGGCTGCCGAAGCTCAAGGGCTTCAAGAACCGCTTCAAGGTCGAGTACCAGGTCGTCAACGCGGGCCGGATCGCGGAGCTCTTCCCCAACGGCGGCACCATCGGCGTGGACGAGCTGATCCAGGCCGGCGCGGTGCGCAAGGGTGCGCCGGTCAAGGTCCTGGGCGACGGCGACCTCGCCGGCGTCAAGGTCAACCTGACCGCGCACAAGTTCTCGGACTCGGCGCGGGAGAAGATCACCGCCGCCGGGGGCTCGGTCACCGAGCTGTAGTAGCCATTCAGCCGGTGGCTGGGCGATGATCGTCCGGCCACCGGCTGTTACAGTCGCAGTCTGGCGATCCGTGCCCGGCGTACGGTTCGCAATCCGCTCAGGCTTGCCCCGCGCGCAGGAGGATCCGTGCTTTCCGCGTTCGCGTCCGCCTTCCGGACGCCCGACCTGCGCAAGAAGCTGCTGTTCACGTTGGCGATCATCGCCCTGTATCGGCTCGGCTCGAACGTGCCGACGCCGAACGTGTCGACCGCCAACATCAACAGCTGCATCAACCAGGTCAGCGAGGGTGCCTCTCGCGACCTCTACTCCCTGGTCAACCTGTTCAGCGGCGGCGCTCTGCTGCAGCTGGCCGTCTTCGCGCTCGGCATCATGCCGTACATCACCGCGAGCATCATCGTGCAGCTCCTGGTGGTGGTCATCCCGCGGTTCGAGCAGCTGAAGAAGGAAGGCCAGTCCGGCCAGACCAAGCTGACGCAGTACACCCGCTACCTGACCATCGGGCTGGCGATCCTGCAGTCGACGGGCATCATCGCGCTCGCCCGCAACGACCAGCTGTTCCAGGGCTGCAACCTGCCGGTCCTCTACAACGAGGACGTCTTCTCGCTGGTCACCATGGTGATCACGATGACCGCCGGCACCGCCGTGGTCATGTGGCTGGGTGAGCTGATCACCGACCGCGGCGTCGGCAACGGCATGTCGATCCTCATCTTCACCTCGATCGCGGCCCGCATCCCCGGTGAGGGCGGCCGGATCCTGCAGACCCGCGGCGGCTTCGTCTTCGGGATGATCTGCCTGCTGGCCCTGGCCATCATCGCGGCGGTCGTCTTCGTCGAGCAGGCCCAGCGCCGGATCCCGGTGCAGTACGCCAAGCGCATGGTCGGCCGCCGGATGTACGGCGGCACCTCGACCTACCTGCCGCTGAAGGTCAACCAGGCCGGCGTCATCCCGGTCATCTTCGCCTCGTCGCTGCTCTACCTGCCCCAGCTGGTCAGCCAGCTGTCGGACAACGAGACCAGCGGCTGGCGCCGGTTCATCCAGAACTACGTGATCGACCAGAGCAGCTGGTCGCACATCCTGCTGTACTTCGCGCTGATCGTCTTCTTCACGTACTTCTACGTGTCGATCACGTTCAACCCGGAGGAGCGGGCCGAGGACATGAAGAAGTACGGCGGGTTCATCCCGGGCATCCGCCCCGGCCGGCCCACCGCGGAGTACCTGGCGTTCGTGCTCAACCGGATCACCTTCCCCGGGGCGCTCTACTTGGGCATCGTCGCCGTCCTCCCGAACTTCTTCCTGGGCCTGACCGGGGACGGGAACAACCAGAACTTCCCGTTCGGCGGCACCGCGGTGCTGATCATGGTCGGCGTGGGGCTCGACACCGTGAAGCAGATCGAGTCCCAGCTCATGCAGCGCAACTACGAGGGGTTCCTGAAATAGTGCGGCTCGTCCTGGTGGGGCCGCCGGGGGCTGGGAAGGGGACCCAGGCGCAGTACATCGCGGCGCAGTTCGCCATCCCCAAGATCAGCACCGGCGACATCTTCCGGGCCAACGTGTCCGAGGGCACCGAGCTCGGCATGACCGCGAAGAAGTACATGGACGCCGGTGACCTCGTCCCGGACGAGGTCACCAGCGCCATGGTCCGGGAGCGGCTGAAGGAGGACGACGCCGCCGACGGCTTCCTCCTCGACGGCTTCCCCCGTACGGTCCCGCAGGCCGAGACGCTGGACGAGATCCTCGGCGACCTCGGCCAGGGCCTGGACGTCGTGCTGGAGCTCGTCGTGGACGACGAGGAGGTCATCCGGCGGCTGTCCGGCCGGCGCACCTGCCGCAACTGCGGGCACATCTGGCACGTCGACTTCGACCCGCCGTCCCGCGAGGGGATCTGTGACGACTGCGGCGGGCAGCTCTTCCAGCGCGACGACGACAAGTCGGACACGGTGCGCCACCGGCTCGAGGTGTACGCGGAGCAGACCGCCCCGCTGATCGCCTTCTACGCCGAGAAGGGCGTCCTGGTCGGAATCGACGCCACCGGGCCGGTGGACGACGTGACCGAGCGCGCCATCGCCGCCCTGCGCCCGTTCGCCTGAGCTGCGTATCGTCGGGGGGAAGACAGTGCGGTTGTGGAGGCGGAACCGGATGATCCAGATCAAGACCCCTGACGAGATCGCGCTCATGCGCGAGGCGGGGCTCATCACCCAGCGCGCGCTGGCCGCGATGCGGCAGGCGGTGGCGCCCGGGATCAGCACCGGGGAGCTGGACGAGATCGCCGAGGCCTCGATCCGGTCCGAGGGCGCCGTCCCGTCGTTCCTGGGCTACCACGGCTTCACCGGGACGATCTGCGCCTCGATCAACGACGAGGTCGTGCACGGCATCCCGTCGCGGACCCGGAAGCTGCGCGAGGGCGACGTGATCTCGCTGGACTGCGGTGCCATCTTCGAGGGCTGGCACGGCGACTCGGCGATCACCCTCGGGGTCGGCGAGATCCGCCCGGAGCACCAGGACCTCATCGACGTCACCGAGCGGTCGCTGTGGGCCGGGCTGGCGGCGGCGGTCGCCGGCGGCCGGCTCACCGACATCAGCGCCGCGGTCGAGGCCTCCGTCCGGTCCCACCCGCGGGCGTACGGGATCGTCGACCACTACGGCGGCCACGGCATCGGCACCGAGATGCACCAGGACCCGCACCTGCTCAACCACGGCCGCCCCGGCCGCGGGCCGAAGCTGGTGCCGGGCCTGGCCCTGGCGGTGGAGCCGATGGTCACCCTCGGCGGCCCGGGCACCCGGGAGCTGGCCGACGGCTGGACCGTCGTCACCACCGACGGGTCGTACGCGGCCCACTGGGAGCACACGGTGGCGATCACCGAGGACGGGCCGTGGGTGACGACCGCCGAGGACGGCGGGTACGCCCGACTGGCCGAGCTCGGCGTCAAGGTCGCGCAGCGGGCCTAGGGCGGTTCCTGCCGGGCGGGTCGACCGTCCTGGTCGTGGCGGGTACGGCGGCCTTCCCGGCGCCGGCACTGACCCGCTTTGCCGGATCGGGTCTCGGCTGCGTACACTGTGGTGTCGGCGTTCGCGCCGCCTTCTCCCTTGCTGTGGCCGCATTGGTGGAAGGCGCCCTCAAGCAGCGAGTGCCGGTCCGTAGTTCACTAGTAGTTAGCGGAGGACATGCCGAAGAAGGACGGAGCCATCGAGGTCGAGGGCCGCGTCGTCGAACCTCTTCCCAATGCGATGTTCCGGGTCGAACTGTCCAACGGACACCGGGTCCTCGCCCACATCAGCGGCAAGATGCGGCAGCACTACATCCGCATCCTGCCCGAGGACCGGGTCGTGGTGGAGCTCTCTCCCTACGACCTGTCCCGCGGGCGCATCGTCTACCGCTACAAGTAGTCCGCCCGCTGGCTCATCGGCCGGCACCGACGAGGAGATGGCACGGCCGTGAAGGTCAACCCGAGCGTCAAGCCGATCTGCGACAAGTGCAAGGTGATCCGCCGTCACGGTCGGGTCATGGTGATCTGCGAGAACCTGCGCCACAAGCAGCGCCAGGGCTGAGCAGCACACAGCTGAAGTAATTCGCCTCCCACCTGGGGGCCCGGAAACGGGTCCGCAGGCCACCCCCGGTCGGAGGCCGGGGCCTCTGCCCGGGCGGGCAGAGGTCGGGCTGGCGGCAGACCTCCGTACATCGAATGGAGCACCGCCCGCATGGCACGCCTTTCCGGCGTCGACCTCCCCCGCGAGAAGCGGCTGGAGATCGCGCTCACGTACATCTACGGCATCGGCAAGACCCGCGCGCACGCCACCCTCGCCGCCACCGGCGTCAGCGGTGACGTGCGCGTTCGCGACCTGTCCGACGAGGACCTGGTCGCCCTGCGCGACCACATCGACGGCAACTACCGGGTCGAGGGTGACCTGCGCCGCGAGGTGGCGCAGGACATCCGTCGCAAGATCGAGATCGGCTGCTACCAGGGAATCCGGCACCGCCGGGGCCTGCCGGTGCACGGGCAGCGCACCAAGACCAATGCCCGGACCCGTAAGGGACCGAAGAAGACCATCGCCGGCAAGAAGAAGGCCGGACGGAAGTAGAGGACGCCTGACATGCCTCCCAGGGCTCGTACGGCCGCCGGCGTCAAGAAGGTCCGGCGCAAGGAGAAGAAGAACGTCGCCCACGGGCACGCCTACATCAAGAGCACGTTCAACAACACGATCGTGACCATCTGCGATCCGCTGGGGAACGTCATCTCGTGGGCGTCCTCCGGCCACGTCGGTTTCAAGGGCTCGCGCAAGTCGACCCCGTTCGCCGCGCAGCTCGCTGCGGAGAACGCGGGCCGGAAGGCGCAGGAGCACGGCATGCGCCGGGTCGACATCTTCGTCAAGGGCCCGGGTGCGGGTCGCGAGACGGCGATCCGCTCGCTGCAGGCGACCGGCCTCGAGGTCGGTCAGATCCAGGACGTCACCCCGCAGCCGCACAACGGCTGCCGCCCGCCCAAGCGTCGTCGGGTCTGAGGACTGAGGAGAGACAAGACCAATGGCCCGTGACACCGGACCCGACTGCCGCCGCTGCCGGCGGGAGAAGATGAAGCTGTTCCTCAAGGGCAGCAAGTGCGAGTCGCCGAAGTGCCCGATCGAGATCCGGCCGTACCCGCCGGGCGAGCACGGCCGCGGCCGCACGAAGGACTCGGAGTACCTGCTCCAGCTGCGCGAGAAGCAGAAGGCCCGCCGCGTGTACGGCGTGCTGGAGAAGCAGTTCCGCGGGTACTACGAAGAGGCGAACCGCAAGACCGGCAAGACCGGTGAGGTCCTGCTGCAGATCCTCGAGTCGCGGCTGGACAACGTGGTCTACCGGGCCGGCTTCGCGCCGTCCCGCGACGCCGCCCGCCAGCTGGTGCGGCACGGCCACCTGCTGGTCAACGGCCGCAAGGTGGACATCCCGTCGTACCGGGTGTCCCCGAGCGACATCATCGAGGTGCGCGAGAAGTCGTGGGAGCTGACTCCCTTCGTCATCGCGCAGGCCCAGGCCGGTTCCCGGCCGGTGCCGGCGTGGCTGGAGGTCATCTCCTCCCGCTTCCGCATCCTCGTGCACTCCCTCCCGGCCCGGCAGGTCATCGACACGCCGGTCCAGGAGCAGCTCATCGTCGAGCTCTACTCCAAGTAGCGGAGCTCTCCAGTTCGGCCGTCATATAGCGGGCGGTCGGGAAGGAACACCACACCATGCTGATCACTCAGCGCCCCACCCTCGCCGAGGAGCAGATCTCGGAGTACCGCTCCCGGTTCGTCATCGAGCCGCTGGAGCCGGGCTTCGGCTACACCCTCGGCAACTCGCTGCGCCGCACGCTGCTGTCCTCCATCCCGGGGGCGGCGGTCACGAGCCTGCGCATCGACGGCGTCCTGCACGAGTTCACCACCGTGCCGGGCGTCAAGGAGGACGTCACCGACCTCATCCTGAACCTCAAGGAGCTGGTCGTCAGCTCCGACGCGGACGAGCCGGTGACGATGTACCTGCGCAAGCAGGGCCCGGGTGAGGTCACCGCCGCCGACATCGCGCCGCCGGCGGGCGTCACCGTGCACAACCCCGACCTGCACCTGGCGACCATCAACAAGAAGGGTCGCCTGGAGATCGAGCTGGTCGTCGAGCGCGGCCGCGGGTACGTCCCGGCCACCCAGAACAAGCAGCCCGGCCAGGAGATCGGCCGGATCCCGGTGGACTCGATCTACTCGCCGGTGCTGAAGGTGACCTACCGGGTCGAGGCGACCCGGGTCGAGCAGCGCACCGACTTCGACAAGCTCGTCGTCGACGTCGAGACCAAGCCGTCGATCCTGCCGCGGGACGCCATGGCGTCCGCCGGCAAGACGCTGGTGGAGCTGTTCGGGCTGGCCCGCGAGCTGAACGTCGACGCCGAGGGCATCGAGGTCGGCCCGTCCCCGCAGGAGCAGGAGAACCTCGCCAACTTCTCGATGCCGATCGAGGAGATGGAGCTGACGGTCCGCTCGTACAACTGCCTCAAGCGGGAGGGCATCCACACCGTCGGGGAGCTGATCTCGCGCAGCGAGGCGGACCTGCTCGACATCCGCAACTTCGGGGCCAAGTCGATCGACGAGGTCAAGATGAAGCTGGCGCAGATGGGTCTGGCCCTCAAGGACAGCCCGCCCGGCTTCGACCCGTCGAACGTCGTCGACACCTACGGCACCGACGACTACGACAACTCCGGGGACTCGGACTACGCCGAGACCGAGCAGCTGTAACCCTCTCGTTGATCACTCGCTAGGAGACCTTTCGTCATGCCTCAGCCCACCAAGGGGGCCCGTCTCGGCGGTAGCCCGGCGCACCAGCGACTGATGCTGGCGAACCTGGCGACGTCCCTGTTCGAGCACGGCAAGATCCACACCACCCAGGCCAAGGCGAAGCGGCTGCGGCCGCTCGCCGAGAAGCTCATCACCTTCGCCAAGAAGGGCGACTTGCACGCGCGGCGTCAGGTGATGACGGTCGTCCGGGACAAGGACGTGGTGCACACGCTGTTCGCCGAGATCGGGCCGCGGTTCGCGGAGCGTCCGGGTGGCTACACCCGGATCCTCAAGACCGAGCCGCGCAAGGGCGACAACGCACCGATGGCGATCATCGAGCTGGTCGAGGGTCCGACCATCGCGCAGGAAGCGGTCGGCGAGGCGGAGCGGGCGCGCGGCACCCGGTTCCAGTCCCGCCGGGCCCGGACCCGCGCCACGGGTGCGGCCGGGGCGACCGCGGTCGCCGGCGGGGCCGGGGCGGTCGCCGCCACCGACGCCGCGGACGACACCGCGGACGACACCGACGAGGCCCCGGTGGCGGAGTCGGCCGAGCCGGCCGAGTCCGCCGGCGCCACCGACGCGGAGGCCGTGTCCGAGGACGGCACCCCGCTCGCGGCGGCGCTGGACGCCACCCCGTCCGACGACGAGGACACCGCCGGCAAGGCCTGAGTTGACGCACCACCCGGACGAGCCCGCCGATTCCCCCGGGGACGGCGGGCTCGTCCGCGTCCGGCTGTCGGTCGCGTACGACGGGGGCGGGTTCTCCGGGTGGGCGGCGCAGCCGGGGCGGCGGACCGTCCAGGGCGAGCTGGAGGAAGGGCTCGCCCGGGTGCTGCGGGTGCCGGTGACCCTGACCGTCGCCGGGCGCACCGACGCCGGGGTGCACGCGAGCGGGCAGGTGGCGCACGCGGACCTGGCGGCGGGGGCGTGGGAGGCCCTCGGGTCCCGCCGCGGGCGGGCCGGGTCCGAGCCAGGGCCGGACCTGGTGCGGCGGCTCGCCGGGGTGCTGCCCGCGGACGTACGGGTGCGGGCGGTGCGGCCGGCGCCGGCCGGGTTCGACGCGCGGTTCTCCGCGGTCTGGCGGCGGTACGCGTACCGGGTGGTCGACGACCCGGCCGCGGCGGACCCGCTGCGCCGGCACGACACGCTGACCTGGCCGCGGCGGCTGGACCCCGACGCGCTGGCCGCGGCGTCCGCCGGGCTGCTCGGCGAGCGGGACTTCGCCGCCTTCTGCAAGCGCCGGGACGGCGCGACCACGATCCGGGCGCTGCAGCGGCTGGACTGGGCCCGGGACGCCGCCGGGGTGCTGACGGCGACCGTACGGGCGGACGCGTTCTGCCACTCGATGGTGCGCAGCCTGGTCGGGGCGCTGCTCGCGGTCGGCGAGGGCCGCCGGCCGCCGGAGTGGCCGGCGTCCCTGCTGGCCGGCGCGGCGCGCAGCGGCGCGGTGACCGTGGCGCCGGCGCACGGCCTGACGCTGGTCGAGGTCGGCTACCCGCCGGACGCGGAGCTGGCGGCGCGGGCGGAGACGACCCGCCGCCGCCGCGAGCTGCCTCAGCCCAGCAACGACAGCAGCGCCCCGACCGGGTAGAGCACGGCGGCGGCGACCGCGACCCGGCTCCACCGGGACACCACCGGCACCCCGGCGGACCGGGCCGGCTCCCGCTGCCGCATCACCGCGGCGCCGACCCGCTGCGCCACCTCGGCCGGGGTGCCGCCGGGTGTGGGGGTGCCTCCGGGTGTGGGGCCGCCGGGTGTGGGGCTGCCGGATGTGGGGGTCGGCGCCGCGATGGCCAGCGGCCCGAGGTCGACGGTCTCGTCCGGATACCAGGCCAGCCGCAGCTCGTCGCCGTCCCGGCGGGCGCCGTGCAGCGCGGCCCACGGGACCTCGTGCACCCGCCAGCGGTGCCGGACCACCAGCCGGTCCGGCTCCACCCGCAGGCCGGAGCGCAGCCGGTCCAGCCCGACCAGGCCGGCGTAGCCGCCGAGGCACAGGGCCAGGCCGGTCTCGTACCAGTCGGTGGCGAGCTGGGTGGCGGCGAGCGGGCCGGCGGCGAAGCCGAGCAGCATCGCGGCCCCGAGCAGCCTGGTCCGGTCCGTCGGCCGGGCCGCAAGTGGAAGGTCGACCAGCGGGCCGGGCGCGACCGGCGTTCCGCGCAACCGGTCTTCCCGCTCCTCCTCCTCGTCGGGGTCCGCGGCGCCGCGTCGGAGCAGCCGTACGGTCCGCAGTGGCCACAGCACCTCCGGGCCGCGGACGAGAGCCACCCAGCCGCCCTCGCGCAGGTCGCCGACCGCTGTCATCCGGACCAGCTCGGGGCCGTCCTCGTCCGCGTCGTCGTCCTCGACCACCGCCTCGCCGCGCCAGCCGGCGCCGAAGCGGGTGGCGTACTCCTCCGCCGCGCCCACCCACGCGTCCGCGTCCTCGTCGACCTCGTCGATTTCGACATGGCCCTCGACGTGGCCGTGGGCCGCGGCCGGCCCGCGGCGGATCGGCACCCGGGCGAACGGCCCGCTGCCGTCGGTGTCCCACAGCTCCACCTCGTCGCCCAGGTGCAGGACGAGCACCGTGCGGGCGGGCGCGCCCCCGGCCAGCCGGGACGGCACCCGCCGGCGGCGCATCTCCCACCCGGCCAGCGCGAGCCCGGCCAGCGCCGCGGCGAGCCCGGCGCTCAACGGGAACGTCGGGTCCGGCTGCTCGGCGACCAGCGCGACCCAGGGCCGGTCCCCGGTGCGGTCGACGAGGACCGGCACGACGTCGCCGACCTCGTACGACCCGACGACGTCGAGCTCGACCTCGTCCTGCCGGTCCGGCAACCGCAGCCGCACCGCCCAGCCGTCGTCGACCTCGGCCACGACCCGGGCGTCCATCCGGTCGGCCGCGGCGAGATGCCGCTGGTCGGCGGTGGTCCAGCCGTGCCAGAGCAGCAGCCCGCCCGCCGCGGCCAGCAGGAGCAGCCCGGCCGGGGCGAACAGGCCGGGACCGGTGGGCGGCGGCGGCCCCGGCACCGCCAGCCGGCCGGTGCCGGTCCGGGCGACCGACGCCTGCCGCCGGCGGGCGAGGAGCATCGCGACCAGGACGGCGGCGCAGGCCAGTCCGTGCAGCGTGAACGCCGTCCGGGCCTCCGGCACCCGGTCCCACTGCTCCACCACCGCGGCCAGGACGCCGACCAGGCAGCCGAGCGCCGGCAGCGCCACCAGCAGGATCGGGGTGGCCAGCAGCAGTGCCGCGCCGACGGCCCAGCCGACCTCCGGGCCGCACACGGACGGTTCGGCGGCCGAGCACGGGTCGTCGTCGAGGCCCAGGCCGGCGACGATCGCGGCTACCCAGCCGACGACGAGGGCACCCCGCGGCACCCACCCCGGCACGCCGCCGCGCCCCCAGCGCTGGGCGGTCCAGAGGTCGAGGTCGGCCACGGCGGCTCACCCTAGGCGGTCCGCGCCGGGCGGCCGGCCGGGCGGGCGGCGCGTGTCCGGACGCGGCGGGCCGGACGACGTGACATCGGGCGGCCGGGACCGCCGGCCGCCGGGCTGCCGGCTTCGGTGCTGGCCCGCCCGGCGCGCTGCCGGCGGGGCGACCCGCCTCAGGTGAGCTGGCGGCGGGAGGTGACGAGCGCGCCGGCCACCGTGGTGACGAGCAGCCAGCCGGCCAGGACCGCGACCGGCCGGCCGGCCGCGGTACCGTCGATGAGGTCGTACAGGGCGGTGAGCGGGTCGACCCGGCGGCCCCAGACCGGCTTCAGGCCGTTCAGGACGGTCATCCCGACCAGCAGCGTGATGTAGGTGCCGGTCAGCGCGGCCGGCGAGTTGGCGACCGCGGCGCCGATCCCGGCGCCGACGACGGTCAGCGCGGCGCCGCCGAGCACGGTGGCGGCGACGGCCACCCCGGTGCCGGCCCAGGAGAAGTCCGGCCCGGTGCCGACCGTCGCGACCGCCAGCGTCGTCGCCACGACCACGACGGCGATGGCCGCCCCGAGCAGGGCCGCGCCGGCGTACTTGGCCAGCAGGACCCGGCCGCGCCGGGGCTCGGTGAGGAACGTCGTCTGCACGGTCCCGTGCGTCCACTCCCCGGCGGTGGACAGGATGCCGACCGCCAGCAGCAGCATGCCGACCAGGGTGCCGAGCAGGGCGAGCAGGACCGGGGCGTTCGGCGGCGGGTCGTCCAGGGCCAGGGTCAGCGCGGTCATGCCGGCGGGCAGGACCGAGGCCACCGCGGTGAGGGCGACGCCGGACCGGGTGGACAGCGACTTGCGGACCTCCAGGGTGGTGAGCCGGCCGAGCGGGGCGCGGCGGGCCGCCGGCGCACGGGTCGGGGTGGGGTCCAGGACGGTGGTCATGGCGGTTCCTCTCAGGCGGTGAGCTGGAAGAAGAGGTCTTCGAGCCCGCGGTCGGCGGGCCGCAGGTCGGTGAGCACGTGGCCGCCGCGGGCGGCGACCGTGCCGACCTGCTCGGCGGTCGCGCCGGCCACGGACAGCACCGGGCCGTCCGCGGTGACCGGGAACCCGGCGGCGGTCAGCGCGTCGGCCAGCCCGGCCGGGTCCAGCGCGCGGACCCGGACGCCGTCGCCGGCCAGCAGGGTGCCGATCGGCCCGTCGGCGACGACCCGGCCGCCGCCGATCACCACCAGCCGGTCGACGGTGTGCTCGACCTCGGCGAGCAGGTGGCTGGAGAGCAGGACGGTGCCGCCGCGGGCGGCGTGCCCGCGCAGCAGCCCGCGCATCCAGCGGATGCCCTCCGGGTCCAGCCCGTTGGCCGGCTCGTCGAACATCAGCACCGGCGGGTCGGCGAGCAGCGCCCCGGCGATGCCGAGCCGCTGCCGCATGCCGAGGGAGTAGCCGCGGATCCGGCGCCGGCCGGCCGGGCCCAGGCCGACCATGTCCAGCACCTCGTCCACCCGGGCCGCGGGCACGCCGACGGTCGCGGCCAGGATCCGCAGGTGCGTACGGCCGGTGCGGCCGGGGTGCACGGCGCCCGCGTCGAGCAGGCAGCCGAGCACGGCCGCCGGGTTCGGCAGCGCCGCGTACGGCCGGCCGTCGACGGTGGCGGTGCCGGCGGACTGCGTGACCAGCCCCGTGATCATCCGCATCGTGGTGGTCTTGCCGGCGCCGTTCGGGCCCAGGAAGCCGGTGACGGTGCCCGGCTCGACGGCGAAGGACACGTCGCCGACGACGGTCCGGTCCCCGTACCGCTTGGTCAGGCCGCTCACGGTGATCATGGAGTCTCCTCGTCTCGGGTGCGGTCCGAGACTCCCGTCCCCGGCGGCGCGGGGATGCCCTCGGAAGTCGACACCCCGGTCATCGAAAGTGAACGGCCCTGCTGCATTTCGGCGGCGGCCCGGCCGGCCGCACCGGTCCTACGCTGCTGTCATGCGGAGACGGTCGCGGGCGCTGGACGTCGCGCTCGCGCTCGCCGTCGCGCTGGTCTCCTCGCTGACCGTCCTGGTCGAGGTCCCGCCGGCCGGCGACCTGACGGTCGCCGCCCGGCTGGTGACCGGCCTGCCGGCCGCCGTGGCGATGCTGTTCCGGCGCCGGCACCCGCTGTGGCTGGCGGCCGCGGCCGCCCTGGACACCGCCACCGTCGGCGAGGTGTCGGTCCCGGTCCCGTTCGCCGCGTACGCGGTCGCCCGGTACGGCCCGCTCGGCCGCCGCCGCTGGGTCGCGCTCGGCACGGCCGGCGCGGTGACGGTGGCGCCGTGGCAGTTCGACGCGCCGGAGGAGGGCGTCAACAACGTCGTCGGCGTCGTGATGCTGTTCGTGCTGCCGGCGGTGGTCGGCGCGTGGGTGCGCACCCGGGCCGAGCTGCTGGTCGCGCTGCGGGAGCGGGCCGAGCGGGCGGAGCGCGAGCAGGCCGCGCTGGCCCGGGAGGCGGTGCTGGAGGAGCGGGCCCGGATCACCCGGGAGATGCACGACGTCGTCGGGCACCGGGTGAGCCTGATGGTGCTGCACGCGGGCGCCATCGACATGGCCGCCGCCGACGCCGAGCGGGTGCGCCGGCTCGCCGGCCAGCTCCAGGACACCGGCCGCCGCTCGCTGGAGGAGCTGCGCCAGCTGCTCGGGCTGCTGTCCGACGACGGGGACGCGCCGCTGGCGCCGCAGCCCACGCTGGACGACGTGGCCGGGCTGGTCGCCGACGCCCGCAACGCCGGCCTGCCGGTGACCCTGCACCGGCTCGGGCCGGACCGGCAGCTGGACCCGACCGTGGGGCGCACCGCGTACCGGGTCGTGCAGGAGGCGCTGACCAACGCGGGCAAGCACGCCCCCGGCGGCGAGGTCACGGTGACCCTGGAGACCGGGGACGGCGAGCTGGCGGTGCGCGTGGTCAACCGGCGGGCGACCCGGCCGGCGGCGGCGTTGCCCAGCGGCGGGCTGGGGCTGATCGGGCTGCGGGAGCGGGTCCGTACGGTCGGCGGGACGCTGCGGGCCGAGCCGCGGCTGGACGGCGGTTTCGCGGTGGAGGCGGTGATGCCGGGATGAGCGTGCGGGTGCTGCTGGCCGACGACGAGGAGCTGGTCCGCTTCGGGCTGCGTACGGTCCTGGAGGCCGGCGGGCTGACCGTGGTCGGCGAGGCCGGCGACGGCGCCGAGGCGGTGGCGATGGCGGGCCGGCTGCGGCCGGACGTGGTGCTGATGGACGTGCGGATGCCCCGGGTCGACGGCCTCGCCGCCACCAGGACGATCCTGTCCCGGCCGGACCCGCCGCGGGTGGCCGTGCTGACCACCTTCCACACCGACCAGTACGTCGTGGCGGCGCTGGAGGCCGGGGCCAGCGGCTTCCTGCTCAAGGACACCCCGCCCCGGCAGATCCTGGCCGCGGTCCGGGCGGTGGCCGAGGGGGCGGAGATGCTGTCCCCGGCGGTCACCCGCCGGCTGCTGCAGGACTACCTGCGCGGCCGCGGCGGCACCCGCCGGGCCGACGCGCTGCGCCGGCTGGCGGCGCTGACCGACTCGGAGCGGCAGGTGCTCGCCCTGGTCGGCCGGGGCCTGACCAACGCCGAGGCGGCCCGGGCGGCGCACATGAGCGAGGGCACGGTGAAGACGTACGTCTACCGGGTCCTGACCAAGCTGGACCTCGCCAACCGCACCCAGGCCGCGATCCTCGCCCACGAGGCCGGCCTCATCGACGACTGACCCCGGCCCGGCGCCCGGGCGGGGCTACTTGATGGCGCCCATGGACAGGCCGCGGACCAGCTTGTTCTGGGCGACCCAGCCGGCGAGCAGGACGGGCAGGGAGACCAGGGTGGCCGCCGCGCAGAGCTTGGCCAGGAACAGGCCCTCGCCGCTGACGAAGCCGACCAGGAAGACCGGTGCGGTGCCGGCCGTGGTCGAGGTCAGGTTGAGTGCGAAGAGGAACTCGTTCCAGCTGAAGATGAAGCAGATCAGCGCGGTCGCGGCGATGCCGGGGGAGACGATCGGCGCGACGATGTGCTGCAGCTGGACCCGCAGCGAGGCGCCGTCCAGGGCGGAGGCCTCCAGCAGCTCGGCCGGGACCTCGAGGAAGAACGAGCGCATGACCCAGATCGCCAGCGGCAGGTTCATCGCGGTGTAGAGCACGACGAGGGTCCAGATGTTGTCGAGCATGCCGAGCTCTTTGACGGTCAGGTAGATCGGCACGATGGCCGCGACCACCGGCAGCATCTTGGTGGAGATGAAGAAGAACAGCACGTCCCGCCACTTCTCGACGGGCTTGAGCGACAGCGCGTACGCCGCCGGCACCGCGAGCAGCACGGTGAGCAGGACCGAGAAGACGCTCGCGAACGCCGAGTTGATCAGGTACGGCAGCAGGTCCCGGTCGAAGATCTCGCGGTACTGGGTGAGCGTCGGGGGCGCGAAGACCGTCGGCGGGGAGCTGGCGGCGTCGGACTCCGCGCGCAGCCCGGTGATCGCCATCCAGAGCACCGGGAAGAAGAACAGGCCGCCGACCAGCCAGGCCAGCACGCCCCAGAGCGGGTTGCCGCGGCGCGGGCGGCGGCGGGGTGCGGGCGGCTCGGTGACGGCGCCCTCGGTCCGGGTGTCGGTGACTGCGGTCACTTGGCCATCACGTCCGATCCGGTGAAGAGGCTGGACACCACCCGCAGCGCGAACGTGGAGACCAGGATCGTGCCGACCACGGTCACCACGCCGAGCGCGGCCGCGTAGCCGATCTCGGTCTGGTTGAACGCCGACTGGTAGAGGTAGTACGGCAGGTTGGTGGTGGCCGTGCCGGGCCCGCCGCGGGTGATGGAGAAGATCGCGTCGAAGGTCTGCACCAGGTAGATGGAGCCGAGCAGCAGCCCCAGCTCGATGTACTGCCGCAGGTGCGGGAAGGTGATCCAGCGGAAGGTCTGCCAGGCGCTGGCCCCGTCGACCTTGGCCGCCTCCAGCGCGTCGCCGGGCTGGCTCTGCAGGCCGGCCAGCGTGATCAGCATCATGAACGGCGTCCACTGCCAGACGAGCGTGGAGATGATCGACGCCTTGGGGAACCGGCTGACCCAGTCGATGCCGTCCAGCCCGGGCAGCGCGTCGAGCAGCCCGAACGTCGGGTTGAACATCGCGTACTTCCACAGCAGCGCGGCGGCCACCGGCATGATGAGGAACGGCGAGATGAGCATGGTCCGCACGACGCCGCGGCCGAAGAACTTGCGGTCCAGCAGCAGCGCGCAGCCCAGGCCCAGGACCATCGAGATGATGACCGCCCCGGCCGTGATGGTCACGGTGTTCAGCGCGGCGTCCCGGAACCGGGAGTCGGTGAAGGCGTCGGTGTAGTTGCGCAGCCAGACGAAGCCGCGCTCGTCCGGCCGCTGCAGGTTCCAGTCCTGCAGCGAGTACCAGAGCGTGACCAGGAACGGCAGCTGGGTCACCACGATGGTGATCACCAGCGCCGGCAGCAGCGGGATCCGGCGGACCATCCGCTGGGCGGAGGTCAGCGGGCGGGACGGCTCGACCGTCGGCGCCGGGCGCCGCCGACCGGACCGTCGGGTACGGGGCGGCCGCTCGTCGGCCGGCGTGGACGCCGTGAGCGTCATCGGTCCTCCTCGGTCGGGTCAGCGGACGGGTGGAACCGGCGCCCGGGCCCTGCGACGACTGGGAGGGCCCGGGCGCCGGGGGTCACTTGTTGTCCGCCGCGACGTCCTCGGCCAGCGACTGGCACTTGGTCAGGGCGTCGGCGACCGTGGAGCGGCCGGCGATCGCGGCCGACAGCTCCTGGGTGCACTTGGTGCCGAGGTCGGCGAACTCCGGGACGGCGACGAACTGGACGCCGGGGGCCGGCCGCGGCTGGAGGCCGGGGTCGGCCGGGTCGACCGAGTTGATCTGGTCCAGGGTGGCCTGGGCGAACGGCTCGGCCGCCTTCAGGTACTCCGGGTTGGCGTAGAGCGAGGTCCGGTTACCGGCCGGCACCTGCGCCCAGCCGACCTTCTGACCGACCAGTGCCTGGTACTCCTTGCCGGTCGCCCACTGGATGAACCGGGCCGCCGCGTCGGCCTTCTTCGAGGTCTTGGGCGAGGCGAACGCCCAGGTCCACAGCCAGCCGCCGGACTCGGTCCGGTACACCGGCGCCGGGGCGTACCCGATCTTGCCGACGACCTTGGAGGTGGCCGGGTCCTCCAGCGGGCCGGCGGCCGAGGTCGCGTCGTACCACATCGCGGCCTTGCCCTGGCCGAGCGCGGTCAGGCACTCGGAGAAGCCGGCGCTGGGCGCGCCGAGCTGGCCGTACTTGCGGACCAGGTCGACGTAGAACGTCGCCGCGGCGGTGAACTCGGGCGAGGTGACCCGCGGGTTCCAGTCCTTGTCGAACCAGGTGCCGCCGAAGGTGTTGACCACGGTGGTCAGCGGCGCGCCGAGCTCACCCCAGCCGGGCAGCCCGCGCAGGCAGATGCCGGCCATGTCGTTCTTGCGGTCGGTGAGCCTGGCCGCGATCTGCTCGACCTGCTGCCAGGTCGGCTTGGCCGGCATCGTGATGCCCTTCGCCGCCAGCAGGTCCTTGCGGTACATCAGGAAGGACGACTCGCCGTAGAAGGGGGCGGCGTACTGCTTGCCGTCGATGGTGAGGGCCTCGCGCATCGCGGGGAGCACGTCGGCGTTGTCGTAGCCGGCGGCGCCGTCCAGGGCCGGCTTGAGGTCGGTCAGCCAGCCGTTCTTCGCCCAGATCGCGACCTCGTACGCGCCGATCGTGACCGCGTCGTACTGGCCGCCCTGGGTGGCGATGTCCTGGGTGACCTTGTCGCGCAGCTCGTTCTCGGGCAGCACGCTGTACTTCACCGTGATGCCGGTGTCCTTGGTGAACGTGTCGGCGGTGAGCTTCTCCAGCTCCTGCATGGGCGGGTTCCCGACCATGGCGACGCTGATGGTCCCGCCGCCCTCGGTGCCGCCGCCGCCACCGCCGCCGGCACCGCTGCAGGCGGCGAGCGCCGCCGCCGTCGTGACCGCGAGCGCCGCGGTCACCCACCTGTTTCGTCGCAACACTGCGTCTCCTTAGTACGGCACGGACCTACTGGGGATCGATCGGGGCTGTCGGGCGGGTCAGACCCGCAGGACCTGCGGGCCGAGCAGCTCGTACCGGTGGGCCTCGGCGGCGGACAGGCCGGTGTCGGTGACGATCACCGAGAAGTCCCGCACCTCGGCGAACCGGCAGAAGCTGTCCACGCCGAACTTCGTGTGGTCGGCGACGAAGATCCGCCGCCGGGCGGAGCGGGCGGCGCGGTGCTTGACCTCCGCCACCGCCGGGTCGGGCGTCGTCATGCCGTGCTGGCGGGTGACCCCGTTCGCGCTGAGGAAGGCCAGGTCGATGGCCAGGTCGTCGAGCATCCGGGAGGTCCAGTAGTCGACGGTCGCCAGCGTGCGGCCGCGGATCCGGCCGCCGAGCTGGATGACCGTCACGGCCGGGTTGTCGGCCAGCGCGAGGGCGGTGGGCAGGGCCGCGGTGACGATGGTGAGCGGGTTGCCGGTCGGCAGCGCCTCGGCGACGAACCGGGGGGTCATCCCCTCGTCGACGAAGACGCTCTCCGCGTCGCCGATCAGGTCGGCGGCCGCCTTCCCGATCCGCTGCTTCTCCGCCACCATCCGGGTCGACCGGGTGGACAGCGGCATCTCCGAGCCGGCCCGCTCGGTGGCGAACGCGCCGCCGTGCACCCGCCGGACCAGGCCGTGCCGCTCGAGTGCCCGCAGGTCCCGGCGGATCGTCTCCGGGGTCACCGAGAACTCCTCGGCGGCCTGGGCGACGTCGATCCGGCCGTCGGTGCGGGCGCGGCCGACGATGCGCTGCTGGCGCTCCTCCGCGTACATGCCACCTCCTGCGAGTCGGTGTTTGTCTACGCCCGACTGGAGCCGTTCTTGCCCGTTTAACAGCACTGTAGGGGGCGGGTCGCGAGGTGCATCCGTTCTGGGACCGGAAATCTTGTGGATTTGTGTTCGTTTCGCGGATCGATCCAGCGGGCGGCGGCCGGTGCGCCCGGGTGCCCCCGTACGCAGGCCGGACGCGGTGCGGAAGGCGCCCGGCGCCCGGTGCCGGCGGGCCACCCGGACACCGCTCGGCGTCGCGGCCCGCCGGATTCGTGTCCGGCCCGTGTCCGGTCGCGGGTGCCCGAACGCAACACACCGGTCACAGGTGGGACGTCAGCAGCGGCCGGTGAGCAACCATTCGGACAGCACCCAGCCGGCCTCGCCGGTGTCGGCCCGGCCGTACGACCAGGCGCCCTCGGTGTTCTGCACGGTGAACCGGGCCCCGGTGTAGAGGGTGCCGCTGGCCACGCCGCCGGGCCGGTCCCGCACCGTGAGGTCGCGGGCGCAGACGACCCGCACGTCCGGCGACTCCCGCAGCAGCACCGCCACCGTGCTGCTGACCGCGGTGGCCAGGAGCGCCCCGGCGGCGACGGCCGCCACCACCCGGCGCCGGCGGTTCCGGGCCGCGGTCCGGTCGGGGCCGCTCCGGACCCACGGGGCCGGCGGGGGCGCCAGGACGGGCGGGGTCGACAAGGCGGGCAGGCCGGGGGAGCCCGCGGGTGTCCGGAGGGCGGCGAGGGCGGTGCCGAAGGCGGCCGCGGTGCGGAACCGGTCGGCCGGGTCCTCGGCCATCGCCCGGCCGACCACCGCGTCCAGCTCGGCCGACAGGTCCGGGACCAGGTCCGACGGCCGCGGCGGGGCGGCGGGCGGCACGGCCTCCGCCGGCCCGGCCCGGTGCGGCCGCTGCCCGGTCAGTGCGGCGTACAGCAGGCCGCCCAGCGCGTACACGTCGGTGCGGGGGTCGGCGGGGTCGCCGCGCCACTGCTCCGGCGCCATGTAGGCCCAGGTCCCGCCGGTCAGCGGGGTGTCCCCGCCGCTGCCCAGCCACTCCGAGGTGCCGGTCAGCGCGGGCGCTCCCGGCGCCGGCGGGTCGGCGCTGCCGAAGTCGGTGAGCAGCACCCGCCCGTCCACGTCGAGCAGCACGTTGGCCGGGCTGATGTCGCGGTGCACCACGCCGGCGGCGTGCAGCGCGGCGGCGGCCCCGGCGATCCGGCCGACCAGCGCGACGGCCGCCGGGACCGGCAGCGGTCCGCCCCGGTCCAGCCGCTGCTGCAGGTCCTCGCCCTCGACCAGGTCGAGCACCAGCCACACCGCGTCGGCGGAGGACCCGACCGAGCGGACCGGCACGATCCCGGGGTGCCGTACGGCGGAGGCCGCGCGGGCCTCCCGCAGCACCCGGTCCCGGTCGGCGCCGGTCATGATCTTGACCGCGACCCGCTCACCGCCGGGGACGGTCACGGCCTCGTGCACCACCGCGGACGCGCCGCGGCCCAGCTCGCGCCCCAGGCGCAGACCGGGCAGGTCGACCGCCACGCCGGTGACGCTACCCGGCCTGCTCCGGGTCCGACAGCGCGGCGACTCCCGGGTGGTCCCGCCCCGTTCCGGCGTGGCCGTCGCTAAAGGTCTGACCTGGCCGGTTCGGCTGCGGGCACGTCGCAGGAGTCCTACTGTCCGGTCCGGATCCGTTGGGGGGATCGGCGGTCCTGACCTGGGCCGCGAGGATCGACCGGGGGACACCTCTGCCATGACGCGAACGATCGCCGGGCCGCGCGCTGCGCGGACCCGGCCGGACAAGGGCGTGCTGATCGCGGCCGCCGCGGCCGGGATCCTGCTGCTGGCGGGTTGCGGGACGGCGACCAGGGAGGTGGCCGCGGTCGCCGCCAGCACGGCGCCGAGCGCGACGCCGAGCCCGACGCCC